>DDZY01000028.1:0-7103 GCA_002346525.1 Proteobacteria bacterium UBA2996 | reverse complement strand
GCATTGGAAAACCATCGAGGAGCCGATTCATTTAGCTAAAGTGCTCTTTGAATATGGGACGACTGAAAACGTTGTCATAGTCGATTGCCTTACGTTATGGATAACAAATCTCCTCTTGGCCGACGAGCGATTCAAAACGGGAAGGGACGAGATTGAGGCGCTGATCACGGAGTTAAAACGAGAACGGCGCAATCTGGTCCTGGTGAGCAATGAAACGAACAGTGGCGTGGTACCCATGGACGCACTGAGCAGACGCTTTTGCGATGAGATCGGAGTTTTGCATCAGACACTTGCCGTACTCGCAGACAATGTGATCCTGATGGTGGCTGGGATACCCACTTGGGTGAAGCAGACAGTCTAGAGGGAAATCAATGGAGCAATCGGAGAATGACTGGGTTGCTGCTCCGGCAATGCCAGTATCTGAAATGGCTCGCGAGGCAGCGCTGGCCCGACAGAACAGCCTGACAAAGCCGCCCGGTTCATTGGGTCGATTAGAGGCGTGTGCGGTGCATCTCGCCACATTGCAGAATACCGACGCACCCCAGACCAAACCCGCCTATATCGGCGTCTTTGCGGCAGATCATGGTGTAGCGGCGGAAGGGGTCTCTGCGTTTCCGGTGGCAGTGACGGGAGAGATGGTAAGAAATTTCGCGGGCGGAGGTGCGGCGATCTCAGTCATGGCCGCGCATCTCGGCGCCGAATTGGAAGTGTTCAATCTTGGCCTCGTGAATGATCCGGGTGAGCTCGATAAGGTCTCCCGATTGGACCTGGGTCCGGGAACTGCGAACTTTGTCAGCCAGCCGGCGATGAACGCTTCACAACTGACAAAGAGTCTCGACGCTGGGCGCCGGGCAGCGGGAAAAGTGGTTGAAACTCAAAGTCAACTTTTCATTGGCGGAGAAATGGGTATTGGGAATACCACCAGCGCCAGCACACTCGCCTGTGCTCTGCTGGGTTTGCCGCCAGAGGATCTGGTCGGGCCGGGAACTGGGCTCGATTCAGCAGGCGTCAAGCACAAATCGGATGTCATTAGACAGGCGCTTAAGCATCACGAAGCTGTTATTCGAACGGCGCAGCCGATGATGATCCTGAGGCATCTGGGCGGTTTTGAGATCGCAGGACTGGTCGGCGCTTATGTGGGTTGCGCTCAGAAAGGCAAAGCAGTGCTCGTGGATGGATTTATTGCCTCAGTGGCGGCATTGGTTGCCGTGAGAGCCAATCCTTCTATTGCGCCGTGGCTTTTTTACTCTCACTGCTCAGCAGAGCCGGGACACAAGCATGTTTTGGCGGCCCTGAAAGCAGATCCGTTGCTGGATCTCGGTATGCGACTGGGAGAGGGGAGCGGAGCCGCCGTTGCGGTTCTCGTACTTGAGGCGGCCTGCCAGCTGCACAGTAATATGGCGACGTTCTCCGAAGCGGGCGTCAGCGAGACCTCCGATTAACGGACCGCAAAAGCGACTATGGTGTTATTGAATCCCCATTGTGTGTCACGAGAACTTCGTCGCTTTCGGGTGGCCGTAGGCTACTTTACCCGCATACCGATGGGCACCATCTCTGAATTTTCAGATAGCGATCTCGATCACGCTAGTCAGTATCTGCCTTGGATTGGGCTCGGTATCGGTGCCATCGCGGCGGGCGTATTCTGGTTCTCGACACTCTGGCTGCCTCAACCAGCAGCGGCAGTGCTGGCCGTCGTCGCTGGACTGCTGTTGACAGGCTGTTTCCATGAGGACGGTCTGGCTGATGTGTGTGACGGGTTTGGCGGCGGGTTTACCCCGGCGGACAAGCTTCGGGTCATGAAGGATTCGAGGATTGGGACCTATGGCGCCACGGCTCTGTGGGCCGTCCTTTCTTTGCGGACAGCGATACTGGCTTTTTTGGATCCTGCTCTAGGTATCGTGTTGCTCGTCGTTGCTCATGCACTTTCCAGAATTGCTCCTCTGGTTTTAATCTATCTCCTCGATTACGTGCAGGACGCCGAGGCGGCCCGGGCAAAACCCGTGGCGCAGGGTGTACCCTCCAGAGGGCTTCTGGTTGGCCTCGTAGTCATCGTGCCCGTGGGCCTCTGGCAGCTGCAACTCACGGTGGTTGCGGGCCTTATCCTGGTGGTTGCTGTCTTGCTGCTGGCGCGATTGTGTGTCCACCAGATTGGCGGCTATACGGGTGATTACCTGGGTTTTTCCCAGCAGATATCGGAAGTACTGATCTATCTTGCGGCGAGCGCGCTTTGGCTCTCGACCTGATCAGACACACACGGCCACGCATTGCCGACGGGATCTGCTATGGCAGCCTGGATCTTGATGTCGACGATACGTTTTTCTCGGAGGCCGAAGTAGTTCGGGGCAAACTGAGTTCGAGTTATTCGGGTGTCTTTGTTAGTCCCATGCGTCGCTGCGTGAAGTTGGCCGACTATCTTGATCTCTCTTATGAGGTGGATGAGCGATTGCGCGAGATGAGTTTTGGCGCCTGGGAGGGTGTCTCCTGGTCAGAGATCGATCAAGGAGAGATAGATTCCTGGGCTAACGATATTTCGGGGTACCAGGTGCCTGGAGGGGAGCGGTTTCAGGATGTCATCGAGCGTGTCGATGCCTTCCTGTCTGGCCTGCCCGAGGGGAAGCATCTTCTGATCACGCATGCGGGCATTATCAAAGCGGGCTGGATCCTCCGGGGCGGGTTCAGTCTCGACAGGGCTGCGAGCCAGAAAATCGCCTTTGGGGATTGTCTGTCGATTCCCTAACGGGGCGGGATGCTGCTGGGACTGCTCTCCTACTGAATCAACCGTCGCCGAAATAGCACAGTTGCGATCCAGGTAGTCACCAGTCCGAACACACCCAGGGCGGCGAGGTGCAACCCGAGGTCTGTGATGGGTTGCCCGACAACGATCGGGCGAATAATTTCAACAGCGTGGGTGAGGGGAAGAAGCTGCACCACTGACTGGATTGGCCCTGGCAGGCTGCTGACCGGGTAAAACACCCCACACATGATGAACATCGGTGTCATGATGAGTGTCATGTAAAAGTAGAAGTACTCGTAGCCTCTGGCGTATGCGGTGACAATGAGACCAGGTGCGGCGAAGGAGACTCCGGTGAGGAAAATCACCGGTATCGCCAACAGTGCGGTCCAGTCGCTCACCGCGCCCAGTATTGCGGCCACGGCCAGAATAGCGGTGCCGCTCAAGAGACTCTTGGTGCCGCACCAGAGCAGTTCACCGAAGACGATGTCGTCAACCTCTGCTGGGGTCGCTAGGATGGCTTCGTAGGTCTGCTGGGGCACCATCCGGGTGTAGACGGACCACATGGACTCCATGCTGGCAACGTTCATTGCGGACCAGGCGATAAATCCCGAGGCGAGGAAGGTGAAGTAGGACATCCCGTCGAGTTCACCGACGAACCTGCCAAGGCCGTAGCCGATACCCAGAAGATAGAGAAAGGGTTCGCCAAAATGCATTAACAGGCTCGCAGTCATGAGCCTGCGCCAGACGAGCGCATTGCGTCGCCAGACGGCGAGGGATTCAAGGCGCAGGCGGGGAGGGGCAAAAGTGCTCATCCGCGCAAAGCCCGGCCCGTCAGTCGCAAAAACACATCCTCAAGGCCCGAGCGCCGGTGCAGGCAAACCATGTCGGTGAGGTTCTGGGAAAATTGTCCTAATCCCTGGGCATCATTTGCATAAAGATAAAGGCTATCGCCGGCTTGTTCGGTCCGCCATGCTTCTGGCAGAGAGTCGATTTGGACTTGTTCGACTTCGCCCCGGATTTCGAGCACATCGCTTTCGCAGTATTTTTCGATCAGCTCCGGCGGGCTCCCTTGTGCCAGCAGGCTCCCCTCATCAATCACAATCAGTTCATCGCACAATCGCTCTGCTTCTTCCATATAGTGAGTGGTGAGCAGAACTGTTTTGCCCGCCCGCTTCATCTGGTGAATCAGCGACCAGATCATGTGTTTTGCCTGGGGATCCAGCCCGGTTGTGGGCTCGTCAAGCACAAGCAGTTGTGGATCATTTATCAGAGCACGCGCCAGAGTCAGTCGGCGTTTCATGCCACCGGAGAGTGTACTGATTCGGTCATCGGCTCGAGGCGCGAGTTCCACCATGTCGAGCAACCTGGGGATCCGCTCGTCCATCACCGTGGGATCAAGCCGGAAGTAACTGCCGTATATCGATAGGTTCTCTCTCACCGTAAAGTCAGGATCGAGATTATCGGCTTGCGGCACGATGCCGGTCCGTTGGCGAATCGCTCTTTGACCATGATTGATATCGTGGCCGAAGACCTCAAGCACGCCTCCGGAGCGAGGCGACTGCCCGAGCAGCATACGCAGCGTGGTGGTTTTGCCCGCCCCATTTGGTCCCAGCAGACCAAAGCAGGTCCTCGGCTGGATATCAAAGCTGAGACCAGCAACAGCGGTTATGCTGTCGAACTCCTTTCGAATATCACGACAGTGAACGACTGGCGAGGCGTGCGTTTGATCGATTGCGCCGGAAGTCAATGTTGATTCAGTTTGGAAAATGGCTGTCACACCATTGCGGGAGATCTGCGATGGAATCCAGCGCACCGTCACAGCCCGGAGGCACGGCGTCCTTCGCGCTATTTCCTGTGCGGACGAGCAGGCTGCGCAAGCCCGCATTGATCGCGCCGCTGATGTCCGAAGCGATGCTGTCCCCGACCATCACGGTATCCTCCCGCACAAAGCCAGTGCGTGACAGTGCGGCATCAAAAAAAGTGCGTTGGGGTTTGCCGATTATCGTAACGGAACCGGCGATCACCGACTCGATGGCCGCCACGATCGGCCCTAGGCCGATGCGGGTTATCTCGCCATCCGGCCAGGTCGCATCACGATGCAGGGCGATTACCTCTGCACCCTGCAAGGCCAGACGCCGGGCAATATCGATTTCTCCAAAGTTCGCCCAGAGAGACTGCCCGATAACTACCGCATCAGCAGATTCTTCCTTGCGTGACACTATGTGGCCGTGCTCTTCGAGAAGACGTGCGAGGCTTTCGTCGCCGATCAGAAAGCACCGTGCAGCACCGAATTTCTGATTCAGGTATTCCGCCGCTGCGAGGGATACCGGCAGAACCTCGTCGGTATGCACGCGATAACCGAGGCCTGTCAGTTTTTCCAGAATATCGTTTGCCGACATTCGGGAAGTGTTGGTGACCAACAGGAAGGGAAACCCCCGGCTGCGCAGATAGGCAAGGACGCCCGGCCCTTGCGACACTGGAGCGGAGCCTCCGTAAAGGACGCCATCGATATCTATAAAGAAAGACGGTCTGGACAAGGCACTGCCTGGACTCAACTCTGGACGCAGTAGTCTAACGTCCTGCGTGAAGTCAGGATACTCTGATCCGCTATCATTGGGTTGTGGTTAACTCGACTTAGCGCTTTTTTTAAGGTCCGTTGGTTATGGTTGAAAAGACGGCTGATTTGAAGTCCCAGTTTCTGGCTTGGCAATGCCTTGTTCGGCAAAGGGCCATGCGAGTGGGCGACGGACGGCCGACTTCCGGAATGTGTCCGCACCTGTCGTTGGCCGACGGGGGCAGTTATTCCGGTCAGGTCACTTTGCTTGTCATCCGGACGGATGCTGCGCACGATGTTTCTCAGTTCAGGCATATGGTGCAAAAAACCCACGATCCTGCCGATCGTTACAAAGCGGCAATCAAGTACCTGTCTGCTACGTACTACCAGAAACCCCAGGAGTTCTCAGACGAGATGACGGGTCTTTTCGGTGCTGAGAGCTTATTGTCCCGGGCGCTCAGTGCGCGGGGTTCGTGCATTCTTGAGTTCAGCCAGTTCGGTTCGCGGTACCGATTACCCTGTTCAGTGCGAGATCTCGAAGAAAAGACCGAAGCGTACCAAGCGACTTACTGGCACAACCGCCTGTTCAATCCCCGAATGCCTGCCGAGATCAAAATTCTCGGATTTTTGCCTGATTGGCGCGAAGCAGCGTTTGAGGAGGCAAGAAGTTCGGACTAGTTCGGCCGTGTCCGGACGACCCCCACGAGGTCACTTCGGGCTGTGTCCAGATGGTCATAGATCGTGTCCAATGCGGAATCCAAATCCCGCTTGGCGATCATATTGTACAAGTGCCGGTGATGGGCGTTATATTGGGCGATTCGCTCTGGCACCAGGATAGATTCCTTCATCGCTGCCCACTGGTCGTGACCGCGGGTTTCATTTACAAGCTGGTATAGCCAGACCATCAGTCGATTACGGGTGCATTCCGCCATCGCGAGATGGAACTCAGCGTCCGCTTTGGAAAAGACTTCCGGATCCCCGGCTGCGCCTTCCACCTTGAGCAGCGACTTGCGCATTCGTTCGATATCCATGGCAGTCGCATTAGCAACGGCAAGACGGACGATTTGCGGTTCTATTCCGAGACGAACCTCGATGAGTTCCAGAGGGCTGGTGACATCCGCGATTTCGGTGTGTTCAGAAAATTGCCGGTAGGTGACAAAAGTCCCACTGCCGATCTGCCGATCCACCATACCAAGTTCCTGGAGCCGGCGAAGCGCCTCGCGAATCGTACCGCGGGACGTCTTGAAGAGATCGGCCAGTTCCCGCTCGGCGGGGAGCCGCTCGTTGAGTCCATAGGCGCCATCCATTATCGCGCGCCGGAGTTTCGCGGCAATGCCCGCAGAACCTCCGACCGTTACCGCTTCCGGTAGGGGTGGGAGTGAATCGCCGTGTGTGCCGAGTTGCTGATATTCCTGGCCCATTTCAAACCTCTTGTCCCAGCGAATGCGTTCTAGTGGTTTAAGCCACAAATATACCAATCAAGGTAAAGGTATAAATTCGGCTCTGAATATGACAGAGAACCGATAAATAATCAAGGAGAAGCTTTAGTCCGAATTTTTAAAATGCAACTCAGAAATTAATTTATTTGCGTTTTTTCCAAAGAAGTTTCATAGGCTTTAAATTGGTAGGTTCTAGCCTCGTGTGCTGAGGTCAAACTAAGCGTCTGGAGAAATTGGGCGAATTTGATCACCAGAAGGCATCAAGTTGGTGCCGCGTTCGGAGGACATTGTTCAAGATGGCTTTTCCCACCAGCTCAAAGTATGTCATCGTCGGTGCAGGGATTCACGGTTTGAGTACCGCGTATCACCTTGCCCT
>DDZY01000100.1:1874-4655 GCA_002346525.1 Proteobacteria bacterium UBA2996 | reverse complement strand
GATTGATGTCTGTTGCGGTGATCCCGGCGCGCGGACGCTCGGCAGCAAGTGCTAGCGCGATGGCGCCGCTGCCCGTACCGAGGTCAGCAATCTCAACGGCAGTGCCGGTAGGGATCGCCTCGAGCGCAGTCTCCACCAGCAGCTCAGTTTCGGGACGGGGCACCAGCGTCGATGCATTCAGTTCGATATCCAGCGACCAGAATTCCTTGTGACCCAGAATACACGCAACGGGTTCGTGGTTGTACCGGCGGTTCAGAAAGTCGAAGTAGGTGTCAGCCGCGGCCGTATTGACGGACACATCGGGATTTTTGACGAGAGCCGTGCGGTCAATACCGCATGCGGCCTGCAGCAGTACTTCAGCATCCCGCCGGGGTGAGTCGCTGCGACCGGTCAGGTGGGTGGTGCCGCCCTGGAGCAGCGCAGCGGCGGTCAGCTCAGTCACTGCCCAGAGCCGCAAGTTCGTCAGCCTGATGCTCGGCGACCAGCGATTCGATGACCTGTTCAAGATCGCCGGTGAGCACTTCATCAAGTTTGTACAAGGTCAGGTTGATGCGATGGTCGGTGACCCGGCCCTGTGGGAAGTTGTAGGTACGGATACGCTCAGAGCGGTCGCCGCTGCCAACGAGGTTGCGCCGGTTCTGGGCTTCCTCGATTTTTTGTTCGCTGATCTTGGCTTCCAGCAAGCGGGATCGCAGGATCGACATGGCCCGGGCTTTGTTTTTATGCTGTGAGCGCTCATCCTGGCACTCGACTACCACCCCGGTGGGCAGGTGGGTCAGCCGTACGGCCGAATCCGTTTTGTTAACATGCTGGCCACCCGCGCCGCTCGCTCGGTAGGTGTCGATTTTGAGATCAGCCGGATTGATCTCGACATCGTCGATCTCATCGGCTTCGGGCATGACCGCAACGGTACAGGCTGACGTATGAATTCGCCCCTGGGCTTCGGTTTCGGGAACCCGCTGTACCCGATGGGCGCCTGATTCAAACTTGAGCCGCGAATAGGCTCCGCGTCCCGCCACGCGGCTGATGACTTCTTTGTAGCCGCCGTGTTCTCCGGCACTTTGGCTCATGATCTCAACCCGCCAGCCGCGCTTTTCAGCGTACAGGGTATACATTCGGAAGAGATCGCCGGCAAAGAGCGCGGCTTCATCGCCGCCCGTGCCGGCCCGCACCTCAAGAAAGATGTTCCGCTGGTCGTTGGGGTCTTTAGGGATCAGCAGCTTGCGCAGGGTCTGGACGCTCTCCTCAAGTTCAGACTGCAGTCGCGGTATCTCATCACTGGCGAGACGCCGAATCGCAGGATCGTCGTCTTCCGCCATCTCGCGTGTTGCTGCAAGCTCGGTGTCCAGCGCCCGATACTGTTCAAAGTGGTCCACCACGGGGCTGATGTCTGCGAGTTCGATAGACAGGTCCCGGAAGGTATTCTGATCTCCGATCACCCCCGGATCAGCCAGCAGTGCATTGATTTCTTCCCGGCGCTCAAGCAGGTGCTCGAGCTTGGCCCGCATCTGGGGATTCATGGTTATGGTTTGAGTTTGAACAGCCGGCGCGTGCTGTTGATCAGGCTCGCGTTTCCTTCCTGACTGGCCTGCTTGAGCGCCTGGCTGGGGGCATGGGAAAACTTGCGTGACAGGTTGCGCGAGAAGTGTTCCAGCACCTGTTCGGGATTCTCACCGTTGGCCAGCCGGCGCTTGGCGTCAGCCAGTTCTGCCTCGCGCAGCGTTTCAACCTGATCGCGCAAGGACCGGATGGTGGGTACCGAGTCCAGCGAGCGCATCCAGTGCATGAAGCGCAGTACCTGGAAGTCGATGATTTTCTCCGCCTCAACCGCGGCTTCCTGCCGGGACGCCTGATTTTCGGCGACCACTTTATGCAGATCGTCAACGGTATAAAGGAAGACGTCCTCCAGTTCGTCGACCTGGGCCTCGATGTCGCGTGGTACTGCAAGGTCAATCAGAAACATCGGTCGGTGACGGCGTTGACGCAAGGCGGCCTCCACCGTGCCTTTGCCCAGAATCGGCAGAGTGCTTGCCGTGGATGCCACGACGATGTCTGCCTGGTGAAGGCGTTCCGGTATCTCCGCCAGAGAGATGGCTTCGCTACCCAGTTGCTCCGTCCAGGCTTGCGCCCGCTCGATGGAGCGATTGGCCACAATAATGTGACGAACCTCATTCTGTTTGAGATGACGCGCAACGAGCTCGATGGTTTCCCCCGCGCCGATCAGGAGCACGGTTTGTTCATTGAGACTCGAGAAGATGCGTTTGGCGAGATCGACAGCCGCGAACGCTACTGAAACCGCGCTCGCACCAATGGCGGTGTCGGTCCGGATCTGTTTTGCTACCGAGAAGGTATGCTGAAACAGCCGGTTCAGGATCTTACCGGTGGTTCCGGCCTGATGCGCGACAGAAAAAGCCGACTTCATCTGCCCCAGAATCTGTGGTTCGCCGAGCACCATTGAGTCCAGCCCAGAAGCCACCCTGAAGGCATGCTGAACAGCCTGTTCGCCCGGCAACTCATAAGTTGAGCTGTTGAGGACGTCGGAGGGAAGGTCGCCGTAGTCCCTGAGCCAGTCAAGCACGGGAGCGCTGGCCGGATTTTCCTGGCGACAGTAGATTTCGGTACGGTTACACGTGGACAGGATAGTGGCTTCTGCAACATCCGAGGATGCCGTCAGCGAGCGCACGGCATCGGGCAGCTGCTCCGGCGAGAACGCGGTACGTTCCCGCAGATCGACAGCCGCGGTGCGATGATTAAGGCCTAATGTAAGAAGATGCATCTAAT
>DDZY01000100.1:513-1554 GCA_002346525.1 Proteobacteria bacterium UBA2996 | reverse complement strand
AATATTTTATGCGTTTTTCGGGCAATTTTCAGTGAAAGACCAAGACTTTATCGCGGATGGAAAACGCTGCCGCACCAACTCAGGTGGACCGATCTGCCTTTCACCTTATTGACAGTGATTCTGCTATTCTGAACTTAAGTCTGTAAAACATCCTGGAAAAGCACTTTTCGTGAAAAAACTTAGCGTTTTATCTGCTTTGGGTCTCCTCAATGCTCTGGTGCTGAGCGGCTGTGTCACAGCGGTAACGGACCCGGGCGGCGTCGTCCATGCGGAACAGGAGAAACTGGTCGTCGCCGGACTCTCTGAGGAGTTGATCTACGAATACCTCCTCGGGGATATCGCCGCTCGGCGTGGTGACTCCAGTACCGCTGCCGAGGCGATGGCCCGGGCTGCTGAACTGTCCTCCAACCTTCAGATCACCCTGCGGGCATTCTCCATGTCCATGGAGTCGGGAGATTATGAGCAGGCACTTGAGTTAAGCGAACTGCTTGAGTCCATTGATACGGGCCAGCAAGAGCATGTCTTGGCATTGCGCCTGCAGGCGTTGATTGCGCTGGATCGCGAGGAAGCCGTGTTTACGGCGCTTATCGCATTGATTGACGCCTTGCCGGATCAGTCAGAGCTGCCCCAATACATTGCCCAGACTTTGGGACGAACCGCCGAACCCAGTCGATGGTTGGCGGTGACCGAGCGCGTCGCTGCCCACTTTAACGGCAACGCCTGGGCGCAGTTGTCCGCTGGCTGGTTGGCCTACCGTGCCGGTCAGACTGATCGCGCACAGGCGGCTTTGGATCGTGCACTGATGCTTAAACCCGGCTGGGAAGAGGTTGCGCTACTGAAGTTTTCGCGTCTCAGGGAGGGCAACGACAACGAGGCTGTTGCCGCTTTTGCTGATGAATTTCTGGAGCGTTATCCGGACCGCCTGCGGCTGCGGCTTGCCTATGGCAGGCTGCTGGCAGAATGGAATGACAACGTCTCAGCGCTCGAGCAGTTTGAGAAACTGCTTGCGCATGATCCGCAAAATCTCGACGCGCTTTATGC
>DDZY01000100.1:0-133 GCA_002346525.1 Proteobacteria bacterium UBA2996 | reverse complement strand
TACTGCTTGAACATTATCCGCAGGAGGATCGCGCGCGTCTTTATCTTGGTCAAATCCTAAGTGAACAAGGTGAACACGACGCAGCGCTTAACCTGCTGCGCGAGATCGTCGCCGCCGACTTTTACTTTGACGT
>DDZY01000052.1 GCA_002346525.1 Proteobacteria bacterium UBA2996 | reverse complement strand
CCATGGGCATCAATCTCGACCTGTTCAAAACCAGGACGGCCGAGCAGCACGTCCTCATACTGTTTCTCGATACCTATCTTGCCGATGTTGCGAACCCCCTGATAAGCCGAGGCATCGATGGTCGCCTCATCCCTCTCGCTGATCCGGCCCACATAACCCAACACATGCGAAACCAGGCTGCCTTCGGGATAGTCCCTATGCAGCACCGCTTCCAAGGTGACGCCTGGAAAGCGGTATTCGTTCACCGCAAAAGTGGCTGTCTGGGCATCATCCAGTCTGGATTTGAGCAATACTTTCTTGAAAGCAGGCTGTTTGTTCATCCGGGAGCGAAAAACCTCAATCTCGGCAGTGCTCAGCCCGACCAGATCATCAATCCCCTGCAACATCACATTGATGTCATGCACTTTCTCGGGGACCACCTGCAGAATGTGAACCGCTGTGTTCTGCGCCAGCACAACGCCGTTTCTATCCAGCACCAGACCCCGAACGGGAGGCAGAGCCTGGATACGGATATGGTTATCCAGTGACAATGTCTGATAGCGTTCGTACTGTAAGACCTGAAGCGAGTAGAAGCGCCCCACCAGCAGCAGGGAAAGCGCCAGTGCCAGAACGCCAGCGATACGAATTCTCCGGCGCAATGTCTCCGGTGCGGCAGGGCGGGCTGAGGGAAGTTCGTTAACCGCCATCGTTTAGCGACTCAAGTTAGCGAAGTGCCTGCTGCGCCGAAGTGCCTGGTAGACCAGCGGCCAGGCCAGGCCACCGACGATAACGCCTGTCCAGCGATGCAGCTCGCTCAGACTCCCCGTCGCGACCAGGTCAACAACGGCGAAAAGGATCAGTTCCAGCCCCAGCAACAGCGTGATCACCACACTCTGCTGCCAAAGGGGGTAGGCTCTCACGCGCAAGGACAGATGCTTGGCGAGGTAGACCAATAAGGTCTTGCTCAGGGCATGCACACCGGGAATTCCCAAGATAACGAGATCGACGGCCAGACCCGACAACCAGGCGAGGGACAGCCGCATTCTGGTGGACACAGCCAATGCCCAGTAGATCAGCACGAGAGACACCCAATCCGGCAAGAAACCCCGAATCAGTTCAGGCGCGGGAATCACGAGCAATACCAATGCGATGAACACCGTGGCAAACGGAACCCAGGAGTGCTGTTGCGCGCTGTTGACGCTAATCATCGTCGTCTTCCGTTTCTAATTGGGCGTCTGGTTGCTCGTCTGGCACGGGCACCTCTTTTGCGGGCAGCCACAGCAGCAGGACTTCCCTGTCCCGACCCAGATGGGAGGCCGGTTCCGCAGCAATCGTCATAAACGCCTCAGCAAGATTGCGCTCTACTGCCGTTATTCTGGCAACCGGATACCCCGGCGGATAGCGCCCTCCCAGTCCGGACGTCACCAGCAGATCACCCGCTCGGACGTCTGCATTGCGGTCAAGGTAGAGCACTCTGAGCGGGCGACCGAAGCCACCGCCATAAACCACTGCGCGAAGACCGCTACGCGCCACCTGAGTCGGGACAGCCTGGTCTTCCTGCGTAATCAGGCTGACCTTACTGTGGAACAGGCCCGGCTGGGTGATCTGCCCGACGAGACCGCCCGAATCGACCACCGGCTGACCTTGGAAGATGCCGTCAGCGCTGCCCTTGTTGATCATGACAGCGAGCGCTCCCGGGTCAGGATTCACAGCGATCAGCGCTGCCAGCGTTACCTGTTCAGCCTGGAATGGGATTGCGGACAACAATTCACGCAATCGGGCATTCTCATTTTCAAGAAATTCAAAACGATGTAATCTGGCCTGCAGGATAAGGTTACGTTGGCGCATTGCCTCGAAATCGCTGCGCAACTGATCGGTGGTGGTCAGGTGTCCCTGCATGGCCTGAAGCACAGTGCTGGGCAACGAAGCAAAGAAGTGAACCGGGATGCCGATGACCGCGGCAGACTGGGCAACCGTCCGTACCGGCGGCAGATGAAAGTAGGCTGTTATCAGTGCGACGGACAGCAGCAGGTAGGGACCGAGACCGCGTACGACGCCGTCTCTGCTTTTCACCATCGCGTCACTCCTGGATTCGGATTGTCTTCACTACAGCAACGGCGGTACTGCCGGGGCACTCGCACAAACACGCGACAGACCTACTCGTGAGTGAAGACGTCACCCAGTGCGCTCATTTCCTCCAACGCTCTGCCGCAACCCCGGGCGACACAGGTCAACGGATCATCCGCCACGACCACGGGGAGTCCTGTCTCCTGCATCAACCGGCGATCCATATCCCGGATCAGGGCGCCGCCACCGGCGATCACCATTCCGCGATCACCGATATCGGCAGCCAGTTCGGGTGGCGTATTTTCGAGCGTTTCTCGGATCACCTGCACGATTTGGCGGAGCGAATCGCTGATGGCTTCATATACCTCGTCACTGCCTATCGTCAGACTATGGGACATACCCTGGGCAATATCCCGTCCCTTAATTTCCATCTCCCGATGATCGGACTCATCCCACGCCGTTCCGATAGCTTTTTTCACCCGCTCGGCCGTAGCTTCACCGATAAGAAGACCATGGCGCCGGCGAACGTAGTTGATAATGGCCTCATCGAACGTGTCCCCGGCCACGCGGATAGAAGTCGCATACACAATGCCGCCAAGGGACAGCACGGCGACTTCGGTTGTGCCGCCACCGATATCAACAACCAGTGAGCCGGTTGGCTCCGCCACTGGTAGAGAAGCACCGATCGCCATCGCCATCGGCTCTTCAATGAGGAAGACCTCACGCGCGCCCGCCGTAATGGCTGACTCGCGAATGGCACGGCGCTCCACCTGATTTGAACCGCCCGGCACACAGATCACGATTCTGGGTGACGAAAAAAAACGGTTCTGCTGCACCTTTCGAATGAAGTATTTCAGCATCACTTCCGCCACGGTGAAGTCGGCAATGACGCCTTCTTTGAGTGGCCGAATTGCCTGGATGTTGCCGGGCGTGCGCCCCAGCATCATTTTTGCCTCCTGACCGACTGCCAGCACGGTTTTCTCAGGCGCGAGCGACCCTGTGCGGATGGCAACCACGGAGGGCTCATTGAGAATGACACCCCGATCCGGAACGTAGACCAGCGTATTGGCCGTGCCGAGATCTACTGCCAGATCGTTGGAAAAAAATCCGAAAAGACGTTTGAGTACCATGAGTCGGCGCGGCTGAAAAAGTGACAGGTGCGGAGGCGGTAATCTATCACAGGGCACCACGATAACCCTAGCGGCTAGGATATAATTGTTGCCCTTCCTTCAGTTTCCGCCCTCCAGAAAAACGGTGTCCATTTCAGAAAAAGACGTACTGCGTGTCGCCCACCTTGCCAGGATCAGGGTTTCCAAGGACGAATTAGGGCGTTATCAGGAAGGCCTCTCGGGAATTCTGTCTCTGGTCGAGCAAATGCATGACTGCAATACAGACGGCGTGGAACCTATGGCTCACCCGCAGGATATTCAGCTTCGACTGCGCGAGGACCAGGTGACTGAATCTGACCGGCGCGATGCAATGCAGGAAAGTGCTCCCAAGGTGGGCGAAGGACTGTATCTTGTGCCGCGCGTCATTGAATAGCGCGACCTCAGGGTTGCACTGACGCCCCCAGGCCCAAGAGAACCGTTTTTCATGCTTCACGACCATAGTCTGACCGTACTTCGCGACATGCTGCGCCGTCGCGAGATCAGTAGTACCGAGTTGACTCGGCACTGCCTCGATCGCGTTGCCCAGTACAGTGATCTCAATGCATTCATTACGGTCGATGAATCCGGCGCCATGTCGGCTGCGGCGGCCGCCGACGCGCAACTGGCTCGCGGCGAGTCCGGCCTCCTGACCGGGGTACCCATCGCACATAAGGACATTTTCTGTACCAAAGGGGTGCTCACCACTTGCGGTTCGAAGATGCTGGAAAACTTTATCTCACCCTATGACGCAACCGTTGTGGAATGTTTCGATCAGGCAGGCAGCGTGATCATCGGTAAAACCAACATGGACGAGTTTGCGATGGGGTCGTCCAATGAAACTTCGTTTTTCGGCTCTGTCAAAAATCCCTGGGATCCGGACCGTGTTCCTGGCGGCAGCTCCGGCGGCTCAGCGGCAGCCGTGGCAGCATACCTGGTGGCGGGTGCGACCGGCACAGACACCGGCGGATCGATCAGGCAGCCCGCCGCTTTCTGCGGCCTGACCGGACTCAAGCCCAGTTATGGACGCGTCTCCCGTTACGGGATGATTGCCTTCGCTTCCTCACTTGACCAGGGTGGCCCGATCGCACGCAGCGCCGAGGACGCTGCTCTGATGCTTCAGTGCATGGCAGGATTTGATCCGCTGGATTCCACTTCCATGAACGCGTCCACACCTGATCTGGCAACCCTGCTGGGTACAGAGGTACGGGGGCTGAAGCTTGGCCTGCCGAAGGAATTTTTTGACGAGTCGGTTGATGGGCAAGTGCTTGAAAAGGTGCGCGACTCTCTTGCGGTCTTTGAGCGGCTGGGTGCAACACTTGTCGATGTTTCCCTGCCCAACAGTGCTGCAGGCATTCCCTGCTACTACGTGATCGCGCCCGCAGAAGCCTCTTCGAACCTCTCACGCTTTGATGGCGTACGGTTTGGGCATCGCTCTGAGAATGCGGATGAACTCCTGGATCTTTATGAGAACTCCCGAGCTGAAGGATTCGGTGAGGAGGTCAAGCGTCGTATCCTGATTGGCACCTACGCTCTCTCTGCCGGCTACTACGACGCGTATTACCTCAAGGCACAGAAGATCCGGCGCGTTATCGCGCAGGATTTCGCAAGCGCCTTTGAGCAATGCGACGTTATCGTTGGCCCCACCAGCCCGACAACGGCGTTCCCCATCGGTGCGAAAACCCAGGATCCGGTCGCGATGTACCTCAACGACATCTTTACCAATACCGTCAATCTCGCAGGCCTGCCCGGGTTGTCTATACCGTGCGGCTTTGATGCGGCCGGGCTGCCGGTGGGCCTGCAGTTAATCGGCAAATTCATGGACGAGGCCTCGCTTTTGAGTGCAGCTCATCAGTTGCAGCAGGAAACAGACTGGCATCAACGCATGCCGGCGGGGTATTAAGGATGGAATTCGAGTGCGTCATCGGGCTGGAAGTTCACGTACAGCTGATGACTCAGAGCAAAATCTTCTCGGGATCGTCGACCGCCTATGGTGCGTCGGCCAACACCCAGGCCTGCGCGGTCGACATCGGCCTGCCCGGGGTACTCCCTGTGATGAACCGCCAGGCGGCATTGATGGCGGCTACTTTCGGCCTTTCGGTAGGGGCGACAGTTAACCCCGTTTCCGTTTTCGCCCGAAAAAACTACTTCTATCCGGATCTGCCCAAAGGTTACCAGATCAGTCAGTATGAAATTCCGGTCGTCAGCGGCGGCAGCCTTGAGATCACAACCGAAGCAGGGACCAAAACCATCCGCATCACACGGGCCCATCTTGAGGAAGATGCGGGGAAATCCCTCCATGAGGACTTCCATGGCATGACCGGTATTGATCTGAATCGGGCCGGGACGCCATTGCTCGAAATCGTATCGGAGCCGGATCTTCGCTCGCCTGCCGAAGCCGTTGCCTACCTGAAGAAACTCCATACGCTCGTGCGGACACTGAAAATCTGCGATGGCAACATGCAGGAAGGATCCTTCCGCTGTGACGCGAATGTCTCTATCCGGCCCCAGGGAGAAACCACACTCGGCACGCGTACTGAACTCAAGAACATCAACTCGTTCCGCTTCGTCGAGCGTGCGCTGCATCATGAGATTGACCGTCAGACTTCGGTGGTTGAAACAGGCGGGACCATCGTACAGGAGACCCGTCTCTATGATCCTGACGCAGACCTGACCCGGCCCATGCGTGGCAAGGAAGAAGCACATGATTACCGTTATTTCCCTGATCCGGATCTGCCGCCGCTCGTCATCAGCGACACTGATCTTGCCGAACTCAGGTCGCAGTTACCCGAGTTGCCCGATGCGAGACAGGCCCGCTTTGTGTCTCACTATCAACTGAGTGAAGACGACGCTGTGCAACTGACTGGGCAACGTGAGATTGCCGATTATTTCGAATCCGCTGTTGAACATGCTCAGGGCGAGGCACGCCTGACGGCCAACTGGGTCAATGGCGAGTTGATGTCCTGGCTCAACAAAGGTGATATGGGCATCACGGATAGTCCCGTAACTCCCGCGATGCTGGGTCAGTTGATTCGCCGGATTCAGGACAATACCGTGTCCGGCAAGACCGCCAAGCAGGTTTTTGCAGCCCTGTGGGACGGCGAAGGGGACGCCAATGTGGATGCCGTGATCGAAAATAAGGGATTGACCCAGATCACCGATACCGACGCCATTACCGAAGCTGTAAACAAAGTGATCGAGGCTTTCCCGGATCAGGCAAAACAGGTGCGCGCGGGCGAAGAAAAAGTGGTGGGTTTTCTGGTGGGTCAGGTCATGAAGGCCACTTCAGGCAAGGCCAACCCACAAGCG
>DDZY01000065.1 GCA_002346525.1 Proteobacteria bacterium UBA2996 | reverse complement strand
GTATCCATCTTCATGAGCGTGATTCCGGTTTTGGTATCACCGGCCTCGATCGCGCGCTGGATAGGGGCGGCACCGCGCCAGCGAGGCAGTAGAGAGGCATGGACATTGATGCAGCCTAGAGCCGGGGCTTGCAGCATACTCTCAGGCAATAGCATGCCGTAAGCGGCGACGATGGCGAGGTCAACATTCTCGTCTTTGAGGTAGGCGGCCTCATGGTCGAGATCAATCGGCTGTCGAACGGGGAGTTCACGCTCCATCGCTTTGGCCTTGACGGCACAGGGCCGCAATTTCCGTCCCCGCCCGGCTGGGCGGTCAGGCTGGCAGTAGACTGAGATGACCTCCGCCCCTGAATTCAGTAAAGCTTCAAGAGCCGGTACCGCGAAATCTGGAGTTCCGGCAAAGACTGCGCGCAGGGTCACGTAACCTAGCTGGCAGTGACAGGCTCTTTACGTTGATCGAAAGACTTGCCTGAACTGCGCTCCTCGCGCAGCAACTGTTTTCGGATACGGTCGCGTTTAAGCTGGGAGAGGTAATCCACGAACACCTTCCCATCCAGATGGTCAACTTCATGCTGAATACAGATTGCAAGCAGGCCGGTTGCCTGTAGCTCAAAGGGCTTGCCGTCTTTGTCCAAAGCGGAAATGTGGGCCTCGGCATGCCGTTTGACGGGCACGACAACGCCTGGGACGGACAGGCAGCCTTCCTCTGTCTCGACCAACTCTCCCATGCCTTCAAGTACAGGGTTGATGAACACTTGAAGTCGATCCTGGTGTTCGGAGGTATCGATCACGACGATGCGCTTTGCCACGTTAACCTGGGTAGCGGCGAGACCGATTCCGGGCGCTGTGTACATGGTCTCAGCCATGTCTTCCACGAGTTCCGCTATGGTTGCGTCAACGACCTCAACCGGAAGCGCCTTATTCCGAAGTCGGGGGTCTGGATAGACCAAAATATCGAGCAATGCCATAGATTTGCTTGGATTTCGGGTTTGTGAAGTGGTTCTCTTGGATAAGCCCGGCAGGTTGTCTACACTAATGTGGGTTCATTTCGAGAAAGATTCAATGAGGCTCAATTTTATCCGAATTGCGCTTGAAAAACGTGGCGCTCCGTGGATGGGCAATACAACAGGATTAGCGCCAAAGTCCGTTATGCCGTTTGGGATTGTTTTGCCCATGGTCAGCGCATTGTGCTTGACGATATTGCCGGGTTTGAGCGCTCCACAGGCGCAGGATCTTCGATCAGTGCTCGAGGAGTCCGCCATTCCGGATTATCGCGTGCTGCCGGTCACAGTGCTCAGCCCTGAAATCCGGGAAACGCGGCGATCCGTGCCAACCCAGGTGCTGACGCCAGATGCCCTGGCACCTTTTCTCGGCGATCCCATGTTGATGGATGAAGTCGATGCGTCGATGTTGGGGCGCGTTATCACGGGGCCCGACGGCAATGTGCTTTTGGGACAGTTCAGTCCGTTTCTGGCCCAGAATCTGCCTCTTTCTGAGACTGGTCTCTACACAGTATTTCGCCGGGGCGACACGCTGACTCATCCGGCCAGCGGCGAATATCTGGCCACGATGGCTCACGTCGTGGGGGTCGCAAGACTGGACGAGCCCGGTGCGATTGCGGCATTGACAATGGTCAGGAGCGCCGAAGAGGCAATGCCCGGCGATCATCTCATCGCGTACAAAGCGCCATCACGCAGTGCGTATCTTTATCCTGCGCCCGCGCAATTCCCGCTTGATGCCTATGTGCTGAGCACATTTGGAATTGCCAGCGGTGCCGGGGGGTATTCTCTTGTAGTCATTTCGGTTGGCAGGCGCGACGGGATTCAACCGGGGCATCTTCTTTCGACGCGATACCCAGAGCAGACCATCCTGTTGACTTCAAGAACGGTGTCTCCTGCTCGTGCGCGAGATAACTGCCGGATCACGGATGCAAAAGAAGCCGTCTATGTCCGGATGCTGCGTTGTGATGAACGAGTGCCCAGCCAACGCGAACTCAGGGGAAGGTCGGGAGAGTTGATGCGTTTGCCTGAAGGTCGCGCGGGCGAGTTGATGGTGGTTCGCGTATTCAATCGGGTCAGTTACGCTCTGGTTCGCAGTACCGAACGCGCGGTGCAGGTCGGTGACCGGGTGGTAAGCCCCGACGCCTGAATTGATCTATCGTCGGGGTCTGAGTCCGGCAGGGATTGCCGCAAAGTACTGATTCGCGATGAACGAGTCTGACTGAACCAGGGAGGGTCGGTCATGGATGACAGAAGTACAGCCTGGCTGAGAGTCGGGCGCGCTGCCGTACCCGATTCGGTCAAGCAGGCGGTTCTTTCCATTTTTCCTGATCCGATCGATGCCCTGACGGCAGATTTGTCGGCTGTGGCTTCTAACAGGCAATCGACTGCCAGGCGGCAGACTCTGGACAGTTTTGTCAGGCATGATCAAGTGCGGCAGGATATCGAGTGGCTCTCTGCTCCCGGTCGTTCGGTGCTTGGTCTTTCCGATCCCCGCTTTTCGCGACTGTTGCGGGAGATACCCAACCCGCCAGCGATAATCTATTGCGAGGGCGAACTTGCCCTGCTGGATCGTCCTGCCATCGCGATAGTCGGAAGCCGTAACCCCACACCGGTAGGCTGCGAGAGCGCGATGCGCTTCGCCGACACGATCGGCAATCAAAAGGTGGCTGTCGTGAGCGGTTTGGCACTTGGTATCGATAGTGTCGCTCACCGGGGCGCCCTCGATACTGCTGGTTCCACCATCGCGGTCTGTGCCACGGGACTGGATACGGTTTATCCGCGGTGTCACCGGAATCTGGCCGGCGAGATTAGAAATGCGGGTCTGATGCTCTCAGAATTTCCGCCCGGTACCGGTGTCCGTCGGCATCACTTTCCACAGAGAAACCGCCTGATCAGTGGCTTGAGTCTTGGGACTCTGATTATTGAGGCAGGACTTGGTAGCGGCAGTTTGATTACGGCAGGATTTGCTGGGGACCAGGGCCGGGAGGTGTTTGCGCTACCGGGTTCGGTGAATTCTCCGTTGTCACGCGGCCCCCATCAACTGATCCGAGACGGGGCTTGTCTTGTTGAGACTCCGAATCAGATTCTGGAGTCGCTTTCACTCGTGGAAGTCGAGAAAAACCCTCGGGAGACGGAGGTTGAGGAGCCGGTCAAAGTTGGGGGGATTCTGGGTTTTGTCGACTTTGCTCCTACGCCGATTAACGATATAGCGCAGCGCTCTGGTTTGACGATTGCGAAAATTTCGGCCATGCTGATAAGAATGGAAATGCAAGGGTTGGTGAAAACCTGCTCCGGCGGCTATATCCGCTTACGCTGAGTTGGAAGCATATTTAACCGATTTCGCTGCTCGGATGCGGCAGTTTTTTCGCAAATTCATGGAGTGTTATGGGTAAATCGTTGGTGATCGTTGAGTCTCCCGCCAAGGCTAAGACCATTAACCAATATCTCGGCAAGGAGTATGTGGTCCGGTCCAGCGTCGGCCACGTTCGTGACTTGCCCGTCAGTGGATCGAAAAAGAAGGTCGATCCCAAGAAACGTGCTGAGCAGGCGGCCAAGACCCGCAAGTTGTCGCCTGCCCAGAAGGCGCGGTACCGAAAGGAGAAGGCCCGCCGAGATCTGGTGCTCAACATGGGCATCAATCCTGAAAAGGGATGGGAGGCCAATTACCAGGTACTGCCCGACAAGGTTAAAGTGGTTAATGAGCTTCAGAAACTGGCGGCTGAAAGTGACGCCATCTATCTTGCCACTGACCTCGACCGCGAGGGAGAAGCGATTGCCTGGCATCTCAAAGAGGTGATCGGCTCAGATTCCCAGCAATACCATCGGGTGGTCTTCAACGAGATTACCAAGCAGGCGGTTCAGGAAGCATTTTCACACCCAGGGAAGTTGGATGAGGATAAGGTCCAGGCTCAACAGGCCCGTCGTTTTCTGGACCGGGTGGTGGGCTTCATGTTGTCACCCCTGCTATGGGCAAAGATTGCCCGCGGCCTGTCGGCGGGACGGGTCCAGTCGGTGGCGGTCAGTCTGCTCGTGGAGCGCGAGCGTGAGATTCGCGCATTCGTGCCGGAAGAGTACTGGGAAATTTTTGCCGATACCCGCTGCCCCGAGGGGAGTTTGCGCCTCGAGGTCGTCAAGCAGGCCGGTGAAACCTTTCGTCCGGTGAATCAGGATGAAGCCCAGGCTGCGGTTGCCCTGTTACAGGCCAATCCCTACCAAGTCAGTGACCGCAGTGACAAAAAGACGCAATCGCGACCGAATCCGCCGCTGATCACATCGACGCTGCAGCAGGCAGCCAGTACTCGTCTTGGCTTCTCGGTAAAGAAGACAATGACTTTGGCGCAGCGCCTCTACGAAGCAGGCTTCATTACCTACATGCGTACGGACTCAACCCATCTGAGCGCGGATGCGATTTCGGCAGCAAGGCATCTCGTCGCCCAGACATACGGCGACGAGTATCTGCCTGCCTCGCCCAATGTTTATGCAAGTAAGGCGGATGCACAAGAGGCCCATGAAGCCATTCGACCAACGGACGCAAATCGGGTTGGTCGGCAACTGTCACTTGAACGGGATCAGGAACGACTGTACGACCTCATCCGGAACTACTTTCTCGCATCCCAAATGACCCAGGCCCGTTTCCTGAGTTCCACGATCACGGTGCATTGCGGTGATTTCGAATTGCGGGCGCGGGGTCGAATTCTGCAGTTTGACGGGTATACGCGTGTGCTCCCTCCCGCCGGCAAACAGGAAGACAAAGTGCTGCCGGATATCCCGACGGGACAGGAGCTGACACTGGATAGCCTCGATCCCGTCCAGAACTTCACGAAACCCGTCGGCAGATTTACAGAAGCCAGTCTGGTCAAGGAGTTGGAGAAGCGGGGCATCGGCCGACCTTCTACCTATGCCTCCATCATTTCGACTATCCAGGACCGGGGTTACGCCAAGCTCGTCAATCGACGGTTTTTTGCCCAGAAGGTCGGCGAGATAGTGACGGACCGTTTACGCGAGAACTTTGAGGACCTGATGGACTATGGGTTTACCGCAGGGATGGAAGAAAAGCTGGATGAAATTGCGGAAGGTCACAAGGACTGGAAGGATGTGCTGGATGATTTTTACTCCGATTTTTCTATCCAGCTTGAAGCCGCAAAAGGGGAGGGGGAGGGCAAGGCCGCCATCGGCGGCATGCGTGCCAATATCCCGACCGATACCGATGTGGCCTGCCCCACATGCGGCCGCCAGATGCAGGTGCGTACCGGGGCGACGGGCGTGTTTCTTGGATGTTCCGGCTATGGCTTAAGTCCCAAAGAGCGATGCACCCAGACGCTAAATCTGATTCCGGGCGACGAGACCGAAGATGCAGCGGCGGACGATGACGATGAGGCCCGGAGGCTGGTGGACGTACGTCGCTGTGGTATCTGTCATAGCGCGATGGAACCCTACTTGATTGATGAGAAGCGCA
>DDZY01000140.1 GCA_002346525.1 Proteobacteria bacterium UBA2996 | reverse complement strand
GGCGATCAGTCAGAATGCCCGCGGCGAGCTGGTGGCCGAGGTGACGGACCGCGGCTTCGACAAGAATAAGGCAAACGTACGTGGCTATGTCACCAAAGCGGGCGGTAGCCCGCATTGCGACACCTGCGATGCTGTCAGTCTTGTTTGTTATCATCCCGCAAAATCCGGCGGCGAAAGCCTGCTGGCCAGCGCGCTCACCGTGTTTAACGACATTCTAGAGCGTCATCCCGAATACCTTCCAGTTCTTGAGCAGGGTTTTTACTATGACCTTCGTGGCGAGGGCGCAACGGGTGATCCAGATGAGACCACGAATCACAAGATCCCCGTCTTTAGCTATTATGAGGGCCGCATGAGTTGTCGTTACAACGCAAAAAATGCCCTGCGCGGTCAGTTGAAGCGGGGACAAGCGCTGAGTGACGAAGCCGAACGAGCGCTTAACTATGTCAGAGAGTGCGCCCTCGCGCCGGAGAACCTGTTCAAGTTCACCCTGGAGCGAGGGGACTGCTCGATCATGTCCAATCATATGCTGTTGCATACTCGCTTGGCTTTTGATGACTACGATGAGCCGGAACGCAAACGGCGGCTCTTTCGCACCTGGTTCAACCTGCCAAATTCGCGACCGCTTGCACCCGAGTTTGCCAACTGGCTCAACACGGGTCCGCGTGGTGGTGTAAAAGTGCGTGAAGGGGCGGGTTATTGGTCGGGACCGTCGCAGCGACTCGGGGACCAGGTGCTTCCGTCCTAGTCAGTAAAGAGGGGTTTTCATCCTTCATCTAATACAACGCAAAGGTTCTACCTATGCTAGATCAGACACAATCGGAAATCCGGGTCGTCGCATCTTCGGGGATGTTGGGCACTGGGTTTCGAACCGAAACCTTTGCGACCGCGATGGAATTCGACCCGCACGTCATCGGTTGCGACGCCGGCACGACGGATGCGGGTCCCTACTACCTCGGATCCGGCCGCCCACATTTTAGCCACGCGGAGGTCCGGCGCGACTTGCACCGAATGATCGTGGGCGCTCGCGCCCGTGCAGTACCGGTGATCATTGGCTCCTGTGGTGGTGGCGGGACAGACGCGCATGTCGACGAGGTTACAGACATGGCCCGTGAAATACTAAAGGCTGAACAGCTATCGGCGCGGTTGGCCGTTCTGAAGACAGAGCAGGATCGCGACTTGATTGTTGAGCGAATGCGCCAGGGTCGGGTTCACGCTCTCCACCCCGAAATTTCAGCAGACAAGCACGATATCCGCGATGCAGCGCATGTGGTTGGAATGATCGGAGCCGAACCGTTCATCCATGCACTTGAAGACGGGGCGGACATCATCATAGCAGGTCGCGCAAGTGACACCGCAATCTTCGCCGCATATCCTCTCTGGAAGGGCTACGATCCAGGACTGTCTTGGCACTTGGGGAAAATTCTCGAATGCGGTGCCGCCTGTGTGGTCCAACGCAGCTATTCCGATTGCATGATGGCTCGGCTTCAATCAGACCATTTTGATTTGATACCGCCAAACCCGGCAATGCGATGCTCTACACAGAGCGTTGCCGCTCATTCGCTTTACGAGAATGCCGACCCCTTTCGACTGGTGGAGGCAACAGGCGTGGTCGACGTTTCTACCGCGCGCTACGAGGCGGTTGATGACCGCGTGGTGCGGGTCAGCGGCAGCAGCTTCCAGAAGACAGACGGCTGCACCGTCAAACTCGAAGGTGCTCGGCTCGTAGGATACCAATCGATAATGATCGCCGGCGCGCGCGATTCGCATGTCCTTGACGCGTTGCCGGAATGGGAAACGACACTTGTGGAAAAGGTCGCCGAACGCATGACCGACATAGATCCGGCTTGCAAATACCGATTGAAGCTTCGCATCTACGGGCGCGACGGCGTGATGGGGCAACTTGAACCCAACAAGCGGATTGTCGGTCACGAGGTGGGCCTGGTCATCGAGACGACTTCGGACACTCAGGATGCAGCCAACACCGTGGCGGGCGTTGCACGGCACATCATGCTACATCTCCCCGTCAAACGATGGAGCGGGTTCATTACCGGCATTGCCTGTTTACACAACCCACCATACTTGGAGCGCGGCCCCGTGTATGAGTTCATGCTGAATCACACGATGGAGGTCGATCACCCAATGGAAACCGTAAACTATAAAATGATCACTCTGGGACACTGAGCATATGACAGATAAACTTGGAGAACTTGCCACATTAATCCGCAGTAAAAATGCGGGCCCTTTCATGCTAACGTTTGACATTATGTTTGATGACCCCGACATCTACGTGCGCGTACGCGATGCCGGTGTCATCACCTGTGAAGTGATCGCAAAGCTTTATTCTCGGCCACCCGGTTCAGTAAATATCTACTGGGTTGACGCGGCACTCGCGGGAAAAGTGTCGTTTCCACGGCCTGTCATTCAGGGTAGCCTTGAGGATACCGACATGCATGCAGGTCAGCAGTTCTGTCCATTGCTCGACATTTCAGTTCCATGAACCAGCAGGTGGAACGTCTTAAATGAATGCTGCGGTATCTCTGGTAAAGGTGCCGCCCGGAGCCGGGGGTTGTCTGGGTACCCGGCAGTTACGGCGAAACGGAACCACAGGAAGCAGGATCACATCGTGCAAGGGCCGACCGAAGCACAGACCATGCAGTGGGATGAAGAAGGGTATCTCGTATTTACAGACGCCATCGAGAACGATGAACTGAGGCGGCTGCAGAATGCCTTTGATTATTGGGCGAACCAGTGCAAGCCTGACTGGCTTGAGCGGGTCGAGCGAGGCGAGCAAGAGGCGACGTACTTCGATATCCCAAACCCGATCGAGAAAGATGAAATCTTTGTAGATATTGTCGATCACCCCAGCTACTACGGGTGCCTCAGGCACTTCACCGATGGTGAGCCGATGTTCTTGGGGGAGGCAGTCCGCGTGCTGCCGCCGTGGCCGCTCAGTTACACGGGTTGGCACCCTGATGTACCCCACACCAATCCGCTGCATATCAAAATTCAAATCTATGTGAATGATGTTGATCCGGGCTGCGGGGAATTCGCCTATGTGCCGGCAAGCCATAAGCGCGGGGCCGGACCGTATACCCGGCCTCTGTTTCAGGAGAGTATGCCCGGCCACAGGAGGTTCGCTGCGAAAGCGGGCGCAGCCGTCATGTTCAACGCCTATGGCTGGCATGCGGCCATGGATAACCACTCCCTCATACCAAGGAAGTCCATCATTCTCATATACGAGAAACGATCCCCAGGCCAGGTCGATGCAGAGCCGTTCACCTCCATAGCCCATCTCTGCACGTCTCCGGAAAGACGCCGGCTCTTTAGCTTGGAGGAATGATGGTGCGCATCGATGCCCAGGTTCATGTCTTTGCCAAGGTATCTGATGCCTTTCCGCGGGAAGCCGATTCGATTTGCCCCGCCGATCGGGAAGAGTCTATCGAAAAACTATTAGCCGAGATGTACGCCCATCAGATTCACCAGGCCGTTCTGGTACAGATCGGCGGTACCGGGCTCGATCACCACGCCTATTTGCTGCACTGTCTGGCGACGCATCCTGACCGGTTCCTCGGCATCGGGCTGATTTCCCCGAACACCCCCGATCCGGAAGCACATATGGATCGCTTGGCCGGCGAAACCGGAATCATCGGGTTTCGCCTCTTTGCAATCGGTGGACCACGAGACCCGTTTGCGCCCATGGCGGTAGAGGAATTCGATACCTATCGCATCTGGAAGCATGCGGCCGAGAAGGACTATGTGCTTTGGCTCTACCCCCAAGCTGCTGATGCGCACCTGATCCCGTATCTCCTTGAAGTATTCCCACAAACGCGTGTTGTCCTCAACTATCTCGGCATCTGCCCCGGCAAAGGGAAGCTTTCCTGGGATGAGAAAGGACGGCCACATATCGATACCTCACGGCACAACCCTGTGGGCCATACCACCTACCGCCTCAACCGCTACGAGAACGTCGTGGCACATCTGTCCGGCCAATATGCGTTCAGCCGAGAAGCGTATCCCTATCGTGATATCGCTGGCTGGCATCAGATATTGCTCAACTGCTTCGGATCGAAGCGTCTCATGTGGGCAAGCGACTTCCCGTGGATCCTCGGGGAACCCGGCTACGGACCACTCACCAACATCGCCAGAGAGCTGATGCCGGATATATCCGAAACCGAATACGACGACATCATGGGCGAAACGGCCAGGCGTTTCTTGAGGTTCCCACATCTCGAGTACGGCTAAGCCACGGCTAAGCCTGTATCGTTAGATTGTTTTGGGACTTTAGGTCCAGTGTCCGTCGCCGCGGATTGACACACACCGGTATACCCAAAGCCTTATCGATCGATGGAGGGCAGGTCACATGGCTAAACTCGTGGGGCTGTATACGGAACCGCGCGTCGTGGTGGAACATCCGGGCTATTTCGATACCCTGCTCGATACCGGCGGAGGGCGAACGAGCACGGATGGGGGTGATGAACCTCTCACAATGACTGGGTATAGATGCCGGGCTGGTCGACTGGTTCTCGTTTCGGGCGCGCATGCTCACGGATCATCTGCGTCGCTTCAAGGAGGCGGTCTGTGAAGCGGCGGGCCGTGAAGTCGTCTTTGGAACCGATACCTATCCGCCCAGCTTCTCGCTGTTGGTGGGTCACAACTATCTTGAGTCTCTAACCTGGTCAGGCTATACCAGCCCGCTTATTTCACATGCGGAGATCTTCATCCTGGCGACCTTTGCCAGTAATGCCGACCTGTTCTGCCGGTGGAACTCAGGGTTGGAGGAAACCGATGCGTTGCAGTTGGTCTACTGGCTGTACGGGTACGATCACCTGGGTCTGCCGCAAACCCTGGAAGCGTTGGGCGTGGGCACACCGGATCTTGAAATGCGCTTCGAAAAGCTGTACGACATCGTCGCGCTGGAATTATGGCGGGCGCGGCTGTACAACGATGGTTCGATTCCTTCGTACCCCGTGATCAAAGGGGCGACCTGGCCAAAGGAGACGGTGCAGCGCCTGGTACAGACCACTAATGAGATAGGCCATGATGGCATCATCTATCAAGGGACGGAATCTATACTGGATTACCCAGGTGTATAGCAAGATCTGGTCCTTTTTGAAGACATTTCTGTTTTATCCGGAGTTCACGTAAACGGTGATTATCGAATTCGGCAATAGCATCGGTTTTGCGGACAATTTTCTGCTTTCAATTTTCAAGCCTTAATGATCTTCAGAAATTCGTCTTTGTGATGCTCCGAATCTATTATTTTTGAAATCTGACGTAATCTCCACTCGGTCAGCACCTTCAGCCTTTCATTAGAATCCTCCAATCCAAGAATAAACTCCTGAATCTCCTCATCCAGTTCCAACAGATTCATCATCTGCGTCACTTCAGCCCTGGACGCACCCAGGATGCGGGCAAGC
>DDZY01000080.1 GCA_002346525.1 Proteobacteria bacterium UBA2996 | reverse complement strand
TAACGCCGGTACATAGCCGCCTTTCTGGTCACACCGATAGGAATCCAATTCATGAACACCAAACCACCCAAAATGGCCACCGACTTAGCATTACGTAATGAGGAATCGAACCAGATTGCTCATCGGGAATCCGAGTCACTGCGGCACTACCTCCAGGCGGCCACCTCCGATAACACCCGCAAGGCCTACCGATCCGCCATTCGCCAATTTGAGAAATGGGGTGGCCGGTTGCCGACTGACCGAGATACGGTGGTGCGCTATCTGCTCGCCAGGGCCGAATCGCTCAACGCCCGGACGTTAGATCTCCACCTCACCGCCATTAGCCAGTGGCACCATTACCAAGGCGTCACTGATCCGGTGCGCGATCCCCTGGTGCGGAAAACCATGGAAGGCATTCGTCGCACTCATGGCCAACCCAAACGCAAGGCCAAGGCCCTACGCCTGGAACACATCGCACAAATGGTGGATTACCTGCGGTGTTTGCCGGATAGCAAAAAGAAGCATAGGGATATCGCCCTGGTGTTGACCGGCTTTTTCGGCGCTTTTCGTCGCAGCGAACTGGTGGCCATTCAAATCAGTGATCTGAATTGGGAGCCGGAAGGCCTGATCATCCGGTTGCCGCGCTCCAAAACGGATCAACAGGCGACAGGGCTGGCCCGCGCCTTACCTTTCGGTACACCAGGTTGTTGTCCGGCTACAGCAATCAAGGCCTGGATGGATAGCGCTGAGATTGATAGCGGCCCGCTCTTTAGGCCGGTTAACCGCTGGGATCAGGTGACGCCCAGGCCTCTGAACCCAGGGGCAATTAATGACTTGCTCAAAACCCTGGGCAAGGCCTGTCAGTTCGACTTCGTGCCCGAGTTGAGCAGTCACAGTTTTCGCCGCGGCCTTTCCACTTCGGCGGCTCGAGAACGGGTAGACTTCGAGCTGATCAAGAAACAAGGCGGCTGGAAAAGCGATGCAACGGTCTGGGAGTACATCGAAGAAGGCCAGCAACTTTCGAATAATGCCTCGCTGATATTGATGGAAAAGTTGGTCACGCTGATCGACCCCGTATAACCCGTCAAATCACGAATCCCACTCTCAATTCATCTTTGCGTCTCCAGCGCTGCCCGTATCGCTTTCGCCAGATCCTCGGGCTTGCCCTTGCCCCAATAATGCAGGAAATAGTAGGAAGGCGTTTCACCGGTCATATGGTTGTGCAGCGCCACGATGTGGATGCCCGCCTGACGCAGCGCCCGCATCACCGGCTGGATCTCGTCCGCGGTCATGGCAAAATCCCCATCGACGACCGCCTGCTTCTCATTCCCGGAGAAGGCGGCCCAGGTGGACAGGCCCATGGATGCGCCAAATTCCACACCGTGCATTCTGGCGCTGCGCCCGAACGTGAATTTCAGCACCTGCCCGTTAAGGCTGCCCTCGGCATCCAGAATCTTTTCCAACGTCTTGGTGTTGTATTTGCCGGTGATATCGGGCACATCACCCGGAAATCGTTCTTGCGGTACGGGATGCTTTTTACGCACTTGTTTAATGGCATCCCACATGGCCTTGACGCCTTCGGCGAGTGACTCGGCGTTTCGTCCATGGCCGCCGATGTGCATAAAGTAAACCGGCGGACGGTCGAACACGAAATGGTTGTGCAGCGCGGTGATGTCCAGGCCGTGGGCAAAGGCGGCGTCCATGGCCGGGGTGATTTCATCCTCAAACACCACCGTATCCCCCATCACCATAACACCACCCTCCGGCAAGGCCTTGAACGCGGCCCAACTCCCGAGGCCCGCCGGCGGCGGGAACTTCATACCGTCAACGGTGACGGGCACGTCGTCGCGCTTCCAGCCGATACGCACCACGCCATCAGGTTTGGCCGTTGCCTGGGTGCCAGCCGCCTGGCCAATGGCCTTATCATCGAGGCGGCCGGAATCGTCGGCCATTGTTATGGATGCTTGAATGAATAAAGCGCACATTAGAATGAATGCTCGAAGCGGAGACATTGTCATGGCTATTCCTCTTTTTTTGTTGCTGTGAAACATTTTTGGCTGTATTGGGGGGTTACGCCGCCGGGACGCCTGCAAATAACAGATGGTACACAATACCCAGCAGTGCGCTGACTAAAATCATCGGCAACATGCCCACCTTAAAGCGCAACATAGCGATAAAGGCGCCCGCGGCCAGCGCGACGCTGACAATGTGGATGCTGCCCCAGGCGGGTATCAGCAGTAGCATACCATAGGCCCGTACAGTTTCAACCTCGTTAAAGGCGACGTGCACCGCGAACCAGATGGCGAGATTCAGCATCACGCCCACCACGGCCGCCGTGACCGCCGACAGCGCCGCGCTCACCGCCTGGTTGCCGCGCAGTGTTTCCACATACGGCGCGCCCAGGAAGATCCACAAAAAGCAGGGAACGAAGGTGACCCAGGTGGCTAAAACCGATGCCAAGATGCCTGCTGTGAAGGGGTCGAGCGTTCCCGGAGCCCGGAAGGCCCCCATAAAGCCCACGAATTGCACCACTTGGATCAGCGGGCCGGGTGTAGTTTCCGCCATACCCAGACCATCCAGCATTTCCCCCGGTGCCAGCCATCCATAGTTTTGTACCGCCTCCTGGGCCATGTAGGCCAGCACCGAATAGGCGCCACCGAAGGTGACAACCGCCAGTTTGCTGAAGAAAAGCCCAATCTGGGTGAACACATCCTCATAGCCCAAGGTCACAAGCAGGGCGACAAGTGGCGCAAACCACAGCGGCAGCCAGACGGCGAGCACCTTGAGTGCCCGCCCCCGTGACGCCCGGGTATGGCTTGCCGCGCCGCCCTCCATCATGGCATCAATCGCACGCCCGGCGTCCTCGGGGGTATCGTGCCCCTTGATGACCACAAAGCGTTCCGGATCGACATGCCGACCCAGCAGACCGATCAATCCGGCGGTAACGATTACGATCGGGAAAGGCACGGCAAAGAAGAAGATCGCCACGAAAGCGGCGACCGCCAATGCGTACATGTAGGCGTTCTTGAGGACGCGCTTGCCGATGCGGATCACCGCCTGGATCACGATCGCCAGCACGGCCGCCTTGATACCGAAAAACAGGGCCTGCACCAGTGACGCTTCCTGAAATCCAGCGTAGAGCAGACTGAGCACCAGAATGCTGAGAAAGCCCGGCAGCACGAACAGGGCGCCCGCAACCAGTCCACCCTTGATGCCATGCAGCAGCCAGCCGATATAGGTGGCCAGTTGCTGGGCTTCAGGTCCGGGCAGCACCATGCAGTAATTCAGCGCGTGCAGGAAGCGGCTCTCACTGACCCATTGCTTTTCATCCACCAGAATACGGTGCATCACCGCGATCTGGCCGGCGGGACCGCCAAAGCTCAGGATGGCGACCCGCAACCAGACACGCACGGCCTCCCCGAAGGTGATGTGATGGCCGAATGCATTGAGGTTACCAGCGGTCGCATCCCTGGTGATTTGATTGGACCCGCTGCTTGGCGGTACAGATGAAGTTGACGGTTCGTGCATGGTTATTGTTCCTTACCGTAAGTGACCAACAGGCTGTCGAAAACCTGATTGGCAGCTTGTAATAATTGATCATCATCGCTATGGGTTTCGCGCAGCCCTATCAATACACACTCGACCCCGGCGGCCTCCGGCGGCTGATGTCCCCCCACATCGAGGTAGTGCACGAGTTTTCCAAGCCGGAGTAGCGCGGGTGAATCCAGGTCGAAGCTCGCCAGCAGCGTTTCGAAAGTGACTTTTTCTTCCACGTGAGTAAAGGTCGCCCCATCGAAATCGAACCCCAGCGCCTCATCCGGGCAGTCGTCCGGCGAGGCCAGCCATAAAAAGCGTGCGGATGGATCGATGAAGCGGCCAATCAGCCAGGCACTGGCCAAACGGTCCACCCACGGCCGACGCCGCGTCGCCCAGAGCCTGCCTTGATAATCGGCTCGATCAAGACGGCGGATTGTGCGAGGTTCGGGCTGCGGCTCATCGGGAGACAAGACCCGGTTGGCATCGCTTTCCAGCTGTTTCAGAGCCGTATCGATTCGATCCCGCGCGGCACCGGGGAAAAAATCGATGGCTGACAGTCGCGTGAAGCTTTTGCGCAGTTTGCGTGTTTCCTTCATGACCTCCATGGCGGTTTCCGGCAAGAGCTTTGCCCGCAGGTCCGCCATCGCCGAGTCCAGCGACTCATAGTCTTCCGAGCGATCGAATAGCGGGGGGAACGCTTCGGTTTCAGGATCATTAGCGTGCAGTACATGGGCGGTCCCGCCACTATCACGGACATCCTGGGCAATTGCCTCTAGCTTTTCGGCATGATCAGAGATGGCTGGCAGTAGATAGACGCCATCACGCAGCGAAACGGCCCCCAGGGCTTTGATGGCGCGCCATGCCCGCATGCGCACGGTGGCGTTTTCAGTGGGGAGTGAAAGTATCAGCAGTATCCAGGACATGCGTAGATCTTAGTACATATATGTTATAAACTCTACACATTTTTAAACCGAATAACCCCTGGGCAAGAGCGATTGCCTTTAAAGGCGGTGATGCACCTTTAAATACCGCATCCATCAATAAAAACAGCGCTATAGCGCAGTTGGCGTGACCGGAGCCAAGTGAGGTCCTATGACAGCCAAAGAGCAGTTCTTAACCGATCAGCAGCGGTACCAACCGTTAATATTGCCGCAACGATTCTCCGATGAGGAAATGGTTCGCGATTGGACGCTAAGCCGTCGTGATTGCGAGGTCGTCAACAAGTATCGCAAGCAATATCGCCTGGGATTTGCCATCCAACTGTGTGCCATGCGCCTCTATGGCCGGTTTCTAAACCAGCTCCATGATCTTTCGCCACGAGTGATCAGCTACCTGAGTAGTCAACTCGATCTTCCTCCTACGCTAACGGTGGAAGTGCCCGAAAGAGAAGCCACGGTGTTGGAACACCGGAACAATATCCTCAAGTACCTGGGCTTTCATCGGTTTGACGACAAAGTGGAAGCAGATCTGGACCGCTGGATTGAAGAACATGCCCAACAGGGACTGCTTCCGGATGAACTTTTTCACCGGGCAGAACGCCACCTTCTGTTGAAACGTATTGTTTTACCTGGCCCCACGACGATCGAAAGACAGATCATCCGCATATGTAACCAGGTACACGCTCAGCTTTTTGAGCAAGTGTTTGATCAGATGTCGCCGGAATTACGCGATGCCATTGACGATTTGTTGCAAGCCACCGACGGCAATCAACGAACCTACTTCAACCAACTCAAAGAGTACCCGCCGGGTGCGAAAATATCATCACTGAAACGCTATTTGGAACGCTATGACAATCTGGTGTCCACCGGCATTAATGAGTTCGAAGAAAAGGTCATTGATACCGCTTTTCTTAACTACCTGTACCGACTGACCAAGCGTTACAGCGCTAAGGACATGAAGCGCTTCAAGGACCATAAGCGCTATGCATTGATGGTTTGCTTCCTGTTGGAATCCCGCAAGATCCTGTTGGATCATCTGGTCAAAATGCATGATCAGTACATGACAGAGCTATGCCGGCAAACCAAAAACAGCCACGACAAAAAACACAAGGAGTTTCGCAAGCGCCAAAAGAAAGCCATCGATGCTGTGCTTGAAACCACGCATGTTTTGCTGGAATGGCCGGATGAACAGCCATTGTACAAGAAGGACTTGTGGCAACGCATTGACGAGAAACATCTGCTGGCATCCATTGACGACCTGCACATTTTTAAACGCCTGGAGGAACGCGGCTACTGCGATTTGTTGCTGGCCCGTTATCCCAGTTTACGAAAATATTTTGCCGACTTTATCCGGTTACCATTTGAAGTGGCTAAAGGTTCCGGGCCGCTGATAAAAGCTATTGAGTTCGTCCGGAAATTGGATGATGGCGACCTGAAAAAGCTACCCGAGAACACACCGACAGCATTCATTCCCCGCGAACTACGCCGCACCCTTAAAGATCAAGCCGGTAACATCAATCGCAACGTTTGGGAAATGGGATTGGCTCTCGCTATGAAAGACGCCTTGCGTTCCGGCGATTTGTACTTGCCGCAGAGTAAGCAGCATGTTTCGTTCTGGGATCTCACCTTAAATGAACCCAGTTGGGATGAAACCAGACAGGCTGTCTATACCGAACTTCAACAGCCTCCACCGCACGAAGTTCGAGCCGCCATTTCAACGCAGTTCCACGAATCAGTCTCTGAAGCGAAAAAGCTGTTCGGCCTGGACAACTTCGCGGAAATTCAAAACGGCCGATTGAAACTCAAACGTGATGACAAGCTCGAGGTCCCGGATAAAGTCAACCAACTGCAAAAAGTGATCGATGCACATATGCCCAGCATACGTATCGAACAGCTTCTGATGGAAGTAGATCAAATGACACATTACAGCCGTCATTTTGTCCCTATCCAGCACCATCAATCGCGCCCCAAAGCCTTTTACAAAAGCCTGATGGCCGCCATTATTTCGCAGGCCACCAACCTGGGTGTCGTATCCATGAGCAATAGCGTTAAAGGTGTGACCGTCGATATGCTCCGGCATATCCTGCAATACTATATTCGAGAGGAAACCCTGATCAACGCCAGTGCTGAAATTGTGAATCAACACCATGAGCTGCCGTTGAGTGCGGTGCACGGAACCGGTACATTGTCCTCATCGGATGCGCAACGCTTTAAAATCCGCGCCGACAGCCTGTTGGCTTCTTACTATCCCCGCTACTACGGTTATTATGAAAAAGCCATCGGGATCTACACCCACGTTTCCGATCAATATTCAGTGTTCAGCACCAAGATTATTTCCTGTAGCCCGCGTGAAGCGCTGTATGTTTTGGACGGCCTGCTGGAGAACAACACGATTCTGAAAATCCGGGAGCACACCACCGATACACATGGCTATACCGAAATCGTCTTCGCACTCTGTCATTTGCTCGGATTCTACTTTATGCCGCGCATTCGGGATCTCAAAGATCAGCAGCTTTACCGTATTGACAAAACCGTCGATTACGGCGACCTCAACCATTTACTCACCAAAACAGCCGATCTGGCCATCATTGAGGAACAGTGGGAATATATGATGCGAGTGGCGATTTCACTGAAGCAGAAAACTGCGCCAGCACACGTCATCGTCCAACGATTAACCAATAGTTCACCTTCGGATCGCCTCACCAAAGCCTTTACGAACTTGGGGCGGATTATCAAGACCGAATACATTCTGCGGTACCTGACTGACAAAGAACTCCGTCAAACCGTCCAACGGCAACTGAATAAAGGGGAATACCGACATAAACTGCCGCGCTGGATATTCTTTGCGGATCAGGGTGAATTCACCACAGGCGACTATGAAGAAATCATGAACAAGGCCAGTAGTCTCAGCTTTGTGTCCAATGCCATTCTGTACTGGAACACCATCAAGATAAGCGACATTGTGGAGCTGCTTCGGCAGCAAGGGGAGGAAATCGACGACGAGACCTTATCTCATATCTCGTTGTTGCCCTATAAGCATGTGTTACCCAACGGTACATACTTTATTGAAGATGAGGAGAAGGGATGATTCGCCGGAAACCTACGGTTTCGACGTGGTCACTGGGTTCAAAACCGTAGGTTCTCGTTCAAATGCCCCCGCGGGTCCTTCTTCGGGGCGTTTCGTCGCAG
>DDZY01000209.1:13204-14513 GCA_002346525.1 Proteobacteria bacterium UBA2996 | reverse complement strand
GGGGGTGACGAGCACCAGACCGAAATGCATTCGTGGAATACCGAGGCAAGATGGTCTCGTTGGTCTCTCCTGGAGTTGACCCGCCACTCAGGCCACCACCTTCGGGCGAGCACGCCTTTTTGGCAGCTGCGCCCGAATCCGGCAGCGCCTGAATTGCCCGGTGGCTATTACGCCTGCTGGTGGCCGTGCCTGATCCCGCCGATCTGGAAACGCTGGGTCGGAGAACGAATTCCGACTGGCGTAGTCTGACCCCGATTGATGTCGGGGACCCGTCCCGTGTTCTCCTTCCTCACTTAACGTGGTAATGGTCGGCGATCGGCCGCCTGGTTCTCAGCCAGTAACCGACCGTGTGAGTGGACCAGTTGTTGATAATCTTTCCTTGCGCGCTCTTGTACCAACTGTTACACGAACCCGCCCATGCCGTACGTTTTAGATTCTGTTGGATCGTCTGATTGAATTCGCCCATTGAATTGTGTGTGATCTCAATAGCGCTTCCACCTTTTCTTTTTAGAAGGTCAATGGTCTTCAGAATGTAGTGCACCTGACATTCAATCATGAAGACGATGGAGCTGTGTCCGAGATTCGTGTTTGGACCGTAGAGGAAAAAGAGATTCGGAAACCCTGCGACGGTGATGCCGAGATACGCCTCGGCCCCTCCCTTGTTCTCCCACTCTTTATGTAGATCAGCGTTACCCAGACCGGTAACTTGAATCCCAGGCAGAAAATCATGCGAGTGAAAACCTGTTGCCACGACCAGGCAATCAACATGATGGTGGACACCATCGGCGGTAACGAGGGAATTGGAATCCAGTCGCTCGATAGATGTGGTTTCGACAGCCACGTTATCCCGTTGTAATGCGGGGTAGTAGTTGTCGGAAAGCAGAATTCGCCGACAGCCCAGTGGAAATTTCGGGGTCAGGGTCGCTGCAAGTTCTGAACTGTTTACTTCTTGCGCGACACGTTCTTTCAACTGCGCCGTCTTCTTCTTTGCTGGTCGGGAGTTTGTGATGAATTCAGGCCAGGATTTTTCCCAACGCCAATAGAAGTACGACCGGTACAGCCATGCCCAAAAAGGTATCCATCGAAATAGAGTTTTTTCGATCTCGCGGAATGCTCGATCGTTTCGTTCCACGATCCAGTTGGGAGACCGCTGAAAAATCGTCAGGTGTTTGGCTTTTTTTGCTACCTCGGGAATCAGTTGCACCGCGCTGGCGCCATTCCCAATAACGGCCACAGTCTTACCCTTCAAGTCGTAAGATGTATCCCATGTTGCCGAATGCATACGCTTTCCAGAGAAAGTCTCAAGACC
>DDZY01000209.1:6431-12809 GCA_002346525.1 Proteobacteria bacterium UBA2996 | reverse complement strand
ACCGACCAGATCGAAGAATCTTCATCAAAGTGCAAGGCCCGTACAGTCTGATTAAGGCGGATGTCATCGCGCAGCCCGAAAGCATCGACGGCGTTATGCAGATATTCGAGTATTTCCGCGTGGCCGGCGAATCGACGCGACCAGTCTGACTTCATAAAGAAAGAGAAGCTGTAGTGGTGCGACTGTGTATCACAAGCGCAGCCCGGATAGACGTTCTCCCGCCACGTGCCGCCGATATCACCAGCACGCTCCAGAATCACAACGTTCAGTCCCGCCCCTTTGGCTTTGATTCCCATGCAGATACCGCCAAACCCAGCACCGACGATCAGCATGTCGACACAGAAGGATTGCTCTGATGGCTCAGGATTCATGTCGGCTTCGCGAAAAGATTTCCCCGGGTCATCCGAACGGCAACCTGGCCGAGACCCTAATTGAACCCCCTGTAGACGCTCAAGAGGGGGCCCCGATGATCGGGGCCTCCGAAATTTTTATTGGACTTCGATAGTGACGTGCGCGAGTTCGCCGGTGTATGCGCTATGCCGCCTGGGACCAACATTGCGCATCAATACGGGCGTCGCCCGATCCTTGGCAATATCGGCGCCTTCATCGAATGAGAACCGCGAAAGGACGGTGGTTTCCAAGCGGGCACTGTCGACCGACTTTCCATTAATCTCAAGTGAGATGTTGGCGCCTTTACCCAGGCCATTTCCGTCGTAATCGATATCAATGGTAATTTGATGCGAGCCTTCCGGTAACATTTGATTGCTCTGCAATACAGTGAGCTCACCGAGATTGTTGTAAACATACCCCGGTCTGCCATCTTCAATAAAGATGGCCCATCCACCAAAGCGTCCGCCTTGGGCAATCAACACACCGTTATTGTTGTAGCGATCAGTGACGGAAACCTCGGCAGTCGTCCTGGTGGACCGGTTCTTTACATCAATGAAAGCGTTTTCATTGATACCGAAGGTGCCGGGATAAAGCTTGATCGACGTCCGATCCGCCATTAGCGACTTTCGACCCGCGACCTGGGGAAGCAATCTTTCGAGCAACCTGTCATCCAGTGGCAGGACGTGATTCGCGATGGCTTCCTCAAGAAACTGTTGTTTCATTGCTTCTAGTCGCTCAGGTTCCTGATCAGCGAGATCATTACTGAGGCTGAAGTCGGTGCGTGTGTCGTAGAGCTGCCAGCCGTCGTCGTTGGTTATCTCGTAACGTTTTTTTGGCTCCCAGGGCGCTTTTAGAACTACCCGGGCCAGCCATCCATCTACGTATATCCCGCGATTACCCACCACTTCAAAGTATTGGACCGTATGTTGTTCCGCCGCATCGCCATGATCAAAGCTGTATGCGATGCTGGTGCCCTGCATGGGAATCTGCTTAACGCCATTGACATACTCGGGTTCCGGAATTCCAGTGGCCTGAAGAATGGTTGGCGCAATGTCAATGACATGTGTGAACTGCTCGCGAAGCTCGCCCCTGGCTTCAAAGCCATTCGGCCAGTGCACCACCGCGCCATTGCGTGTCCCGCCAAAGTCACTGGCTACTTGTTTGGCATACGCAAATGGGGCGTCAAAGGCGATTGCCCAGCCCACGGACATGTGCGGGTAGGTCGTCGGGCCGCCCCACGCATCGTAATACTGGAGTTGTTCCTCGATAGTTTCGACACGGCCGTTTGACATATTCATCCAATTCCAGTTCCCGGTATCGTTACCTTCGGAACTGGTGCCGTTGTCACCAGCGATATAGATGACCAGTGTATCGTCCAGTACCCCAAGTTCGTCAATGGCATCTAGCAACCGCCCCACTTCATAGTCGGTAAATTCCACAAAGCCTGCGAACACTTCTGCCTGACGGGCATACATCTTCTTTTGATCATCAGATAGCGTGGCCCAGTCGGCGACGCTGCGCGGCTTGTCGGCAAGCTGTGTATTCTTCGGGACAACGCCATTATCAATCTGGCGTTTCAGGGTGTCATCACGAACCTGGTCCCAGCCCCTATCGAACTCGCCTACATATTTGTCGGCCCAATCCTTATGCACATGGTGTGGGGAATGTACGCCTGGAGGTGCAAAATAAATAAAGAACGGTTTTTCCGGTGTGATTGACTGCTGTTGGCGAACCCACTCGATCGCTTCTCTGGACAGATCCGTCGACAGCTGATAGCCAGCGTCATCATTGACTTCTATATTGGTCACGCCATCATGCAGCGACGGGTTCCAGTTGTTTTCTTCCGCCCCGATAAAGCCGTAGAACTTCTCAAACCCCTGACGCGTTGGCCATCGGTCCTGCGGGCCCGAGGCAGTAGTCTCCCCGCCCAAAGTGGCGTGCCACTTGCCAAATGCTGCGGTGTTATATCCGTTGAGGCGAAGTACTTCTGCTATGGGCGCCGCGAAGTTCGGCACGCGGGCGGTATTGCCGGGAAACCCGGTCGCGATTTCCGGGATCGAGCCCATGTTTACAATATGATGGTTGCGCCCCTGCTTAAGGGCGACCCGTGTAGGCGAGCATAGTGCGATGGTATGAAAACGGTTGTATGACAGCCCGTTGGACGCCAGCCGATCCAACGTCGGCATCTGAATCGGGCCACCGAATGTGGAAGGTCCTCCAAAGCCTAGATCATCCAGCAGGATGACCACGACATTGGGGGCGCCGCTGGGCGCCGTGACCTCCGGCTGCAAAGGCATCTTGGCTTTGTTCGGATCAATCTCGGTCTCGTTTGGATAAACGGGATCCGCGATGGGTAAACTGCTGCGATCAAATGATGGACTGCTGCCGGCCTGGACCGTTACCCAGGATGAAGCCGCCAGGATACCTGCGATCAGTAACGATGCTGATAGTGAACCGATAATTCTGGAAGTGAATCTTATGGTTTGCATATTTCCCCCCACGAAAATAAGCGGGCTTACTGTTCAATCATTTTCTGTATTTGAATAAAGAGATCGTTAGTTACTCTTCGCGACCGGACAATCATACGGTTGTTCGATCGTTCTCTCAAGAGGGATTCAAGGTTCGGGAGTCGCTGGTTTTGCCCTTGGGTTTCCTGTCAGAAAAAAGCCGTAAGATCATGCGTTAGGATCTAGGTAAGTTCGTTAAAACAGCAGAACAGGAGGTAACTGTGGCCAGTAGTGTTTTGGATCTGATTGGGCAAACACCGATCATCAAGCTTCGGCACGTGGTGCCGAGTAATAGCGCCGAGATCTGGATTAAGTTCGAAGCAAAAAATCCTACCGGGTCCTATAAAGATCGGATGGCGGTCTCGATTGTTAGAAACGCAATAGATCGAGGTGATGTCTCGCCAGGAGGCGCAGTCGTGGAATACACGGGCGGCAGTACTGGTTCCTCCCTTGCTTTTGCCTGTGCCACATTGGGTCTTAAGTTCACAGCCGTGTTCTCAGATGCGTTTTCTCTCAGCAAACAGCAAACAATGGAAGCGTTTGGCGCAAGAGTTATCGTTGAGAAAAGCCATGGACAGGGAATTACGCCTGATCTGATTGGGCGGATGAAACAAAAAGCAATGGCACTGTGCAATGAAACTGGCGCCTTTTACGCAGATCAGTTTGGGTCGGCTGATGTGCCTCTGGGTTTTGAGCCGATGGGGCAGGAGATTGCCGACGAGTTAGGTGGTGGGATTGATGTGTTCTGTGCGTCAGTCGGTACTGCGGGAGCATTAATGGGCACCTACCGCGGATTGACCAAATCTGGAGTCAACCCGCGGGTTGTTGCCTTTGAACCCGTGCAGTCGCCTTTTCTCACCACCGGTAAAGGCGGTCCGCATAAGGTGGAAGGTGTCGGTGTGGGTTTTTATCCGCCGTTTCTAGATCAGAGCGTGCTAAGTGACGTTCGTACAGTTGACCAGGAAGTAGGTTTTGCCATGTGCCGCCGACTGGCGAGAGAAGAGGGTATCTTCTGTGGAGGCTCAACCGGACTGAACGTCGCGGGAGCCGTCGAACTCGCTAAGGAACTGGGTCCAAGCCAGCGAGTCGTAACGCTGGCCTGCGACAGTGGGCTTAAGTACTTGGGCGGTCATATCTATGCTAGTTAGAGCAGTACTCCCGGCAGGTCCAACAAACATCCGGAGACCACTTAATTGCTAGGGTAGGGGCCTGCGGTGTTCCTTGGCGGCATTCAATGATCAGGAGAGGACTCTATTGGAAAACCGGCGTGTTTCCATTCGGGAAATCCGTCCTCCAGTCGGAATGCCCTGAATCCTTCCTGCCGTAGTCGGGCTACGGCATCAAAGGCAAGAATGCAGTGTGGACCACGGCAGTAGGCAACAATCTCATGTTCAGGATCTAGGTCTGCAAGGCGTGATTCGAGGTTCTTCAACGGCACATTGATGGCGCCGGGAATATGCCCGGCAGAAAATTCTTCGGGTGGCCGCACGTCTAGTACATCTACTATGCCATCGCGGACGCGGGCTAGCAGGTCATGGCGTCCGACTGGCTCCAGGGCGTCGCGGCGGTTCAGGTAGTTTCGGATAAGTTGTTGAGCATCAGCCAGGTTGTGTTCGGCAACGGAACGAAGGGCGGCTAACAGGTTTAGGACATCCTCTGAATTAATACGATAGAAGACTCTCTGCCCTTCCTGACGAGAAGTAACGAGCCCCGCCTGGCGCAACTGTTTGAGATGCTGGGAAGTATTCGCGACGCTGAGCCCGGCCACATCAGCAAGAGCGTCTACGCTGCGTTCGCGTTGAGCGAGCAATTCGAGTAATTCCAGACGATTTCCGTGGCCCAATCCCTTGCCGATTCTCGCAAGTTGGACAGATAGATCTCGCTTAAAGTCGCTGCTTGACACCAAAGCCTTTTCTTTTAGACTATATTCAAATAATTAATTGAATATTGTATTAGGTTTGGAGTAATTCTGGCAAGGGTAATTCTCGATTACCCAACTCAGACAACGACGGCATGTAATGGATGAATTCTTAATATCCCACGAGGCAGCGATCCGAATGGGATTTTTCTTCGGCGTATTCGCGCTGGTGGCTTTTTGGGAAGTCTTGTCGCCGCGGCGTCGTCCGGCTGTCTCAAAACTCCTTCGCTGGGGAAACAACCTTGGGTTAGTTGTCTTTAACAGTATTCTGCTTCGCCTAATCTTTCCGGCAGCAGCGCTAGGCGTCGCCGCTTTTGCCGGCGAGCAAGGTTGGGGTCTGCTCAATCATTACTCATTCCCGTTGTGGCTTTCGTTGGCAATATCTCTTTTTGTGATGGATCTCGTTATCTACCTGCAGCACGTTCTGATGCATGCGATCCCGATACTTTGGCGACTGCACAGAGTGCACCATGCAGACCTTGATTATGACGTGACCACAGGCGCTCGTTTCCATCCGATTGAGATCATTCTGTCCATGTTAATTAAATTCGCGACTATTGTGGTCCTTGGTCCAACAATAGTGGCGGTAGTGATTTTTGAAATTGTCCTAAATGCTATGGCCATGTTCAATCATGCTAACGTACGACTGCCTCTGCCCTTGGACCGCGTTCTACGCCAGCTGGTCGTGACGCCGGACATGCACCGGGTTCACCATTCAGTGGATCACGACGAGGCCAACAGCAACTTCGGATTCAATCTGGCTTTGTGGGACCGCTTGTTTGGCACCTATCGTGACCAGCCTCGCGCAGGCCACGAGGAGATGATCATTGGCATTCAAGATCATCGCACACCTGGAGAAGTAACCTGGATTCACGGAATCTTGTGGTTGCCGTTTCGCGGCACGGTGGGGAATTATGCGATTAACCGGTCTCGATCGCTCAAAGGGAAATGAAGCAAATCAGGCAGGCGGATCGGGCGTTGAGAGTTCGGAATGACTAAGACAGCATTTCGACTCTCACTGCTTCTAATAGTTGCCATCGGAATCGGTATTGCTATCGTCTATCGCGATGTATTCAGCGCCCAGATATTGGAGAACTGGGTAAGCCGTTTTGGCCAAGCGGGCCCGCTGGTGTTTATCGGGCTATATGCGATCGCCACAGTCCTGTTTCTGCCCGGTTCTATTATCACCCTTGTTGGCGGAGCCCTGTTTGGACCGCTTTGGGGCGTCCTGTACAACCTCACTGGAGCGACTATCGGCGCTACGGCGGCCTTCATGATCTCCCGCTATCTGGCTGCAGACTGGGTGGAACAAAAGAGCGGCCCTCGTGTTCGCCATTTAAAGACCGGTGTCGAAGCCGAAGGCTGGCGTTTTGTTGCGTTTGTCCGACTGGTTCCGTTGTTTCCGTTCAATCTACTCAACTACGCTCTTGGCTTAACCCGTATCCAGGTTTCCCATTACGTAGTAACCACCTATATCGCCATGTTGCCGGGCGCCGTAGCCTATACCTACCTTGGGTACGCGGGTCGTGAATTCATTGCCGGCGGTGAGGGCTTGATCCAGAA
>DDZY01000209.1:0-6065 GCA_002346525.1 Proteobacteria bacterium UBA2996 | reverse complement strand
AGGCGCCTACGCCAGAAGCCAATGTTGGAAGTCAGTGATCTGAAAATACGATTGGAATCGGGAGAGAGGCCGCTGATTCTGGATGTTCGTTCTCCAGAGGAGTTTGTGGGTAAGCAAGGCCACATAGACCAGTCATTGAATATTCCGCTTGACCTTCTGGAGGATAGAATTGAGGAACTAATTCCGTTTATGGACAGGCCCGTCGCGATCGTCTGCTGTACGCATGTGCGTTCGGCCAAAGCAGCTCAACTCCTTACCGCACACGGTTTTACTGATCTGTCTGTGGTCCGCAACGGAATGACAGCCTGGATTAGCGCAAAGTTCTCTGTGGTGCGGGACTGAAGGAGTCTTTGCTGTGTATATCCCGCTGTCAGAATTGGGCCCGGTGAATACGGCCTTCCCGAAGGTTCGGCGAGGGTCGTTGCGGACGCTACAGGTTAACGTCGGTTATCTCTGCAATCAGGCCTGTAAGCATTGTCACGTAAATGCCGGACCAAAACGAACCGAGGTGATGACCAAGAATACCTCCGACGCTCTCATCGAGTTCCTAGATCGTAGTGAGGTAAGGCGACTAGATTTAACCGGAGGCGCGCCCGAGTTGAATCCCTATTTCCGTCGCATGGTACTGGCCGCACGCACTCGCAAGATCGAAGTAATCGATCGCTGCAACCTGACCGTATTAGCAGAGACCGGGCAGGAAGATCTGGCCGAGTTTCTGGCAGAGCAAGAGGTGGAGGTTATCGCTTCGCTGCCTTGCTACCTGGAAAAGACTGTTAACGAACAGCGCGGCAAGGGTGTATTTGCCAGTAGCATCACCGCTCTTCGGCGCCTTAATGCCCTAGGGTACGGTGAAGTCGGCAGCCGTCTGAAGTTGAACCTGATGTACAACCCGATCGGTCCTTCGTTGCCTCCGCCGCAGCAGGGATTGGAAGCAGACTACCGACGCCACCTTGGTGAACAGTACGGCATCCGGTTCAACAGGCTCTACACCCTTGTTAATATGCCCATACACCGCTTTGCCAGTGCTCTCGTCTCCAGTGGTCAATTTGAGGAATATATGGCTTTACTTCACGCTAGTTTTTCCAAGGAAAACCTATCCCGACTGATGTGTCGGGAGTTGATTAGCGTCGACTGGCGAGGTTTTGTTTATGACTGTGATTTTAATCAGATGCTTGGACTTCCGCTCCGGATCGATGGGTCAAAACGAATGCACATCAGCGATATCGAGCCTGCAGCGCTTGATGACCAACCTATTGCAGCCGCCGATCATTGTTTCGGCTGTACAGCAGGCTCTGGTAGCAGTTGTAGCGGTGCGTTGAACTCCTAAAAGTTGCAAATGGAGAAGCCGGGATTTGAGTGGTAATGACTGACCCTAGAATCTCGATCATTGTTCCAACTCTCAATGAGGCGGGCCAGATCGGAAGTATGCTAAGCAGGTTGCAGCCTCTACGGGAGCGGGGACATGAAGTGATCGTAGTTGATGGAGGTAGCGGAGACAAAACTGCCTCAGAAGCCAAGCCATTCGCGGACCGGGTGCTTGATGCGCCACGCGGCAGGGCTTCCCAGTTAGCGTTCGGCGCGAAGGCATCAGGCCATCCTGTCCTGTGGTTTGTGCATGCGGATACCTGGATTTCGGAAAATGCAGACTATCTGATCATTGAGGCATTACGCAACGCCGTCTGGGGACGCTTTGATGTACGGCTATCCGGCCGCGGCTGCCATCCAGGTCTTAGCATTGTGGAGAGTTTTATGAATCGTCGCTCCCGTCTCACCGGGATTGCGACGGGAGATCAGGGGATATTCGTTACACGTACCGCATTCGATGCCATCGGTGGGATGCCGTCTTTGCCGCTCATGGAGGATGTGGAATTGAGTCGCCGCCTAAAAGTGTTGGGAAGACCCGCTTGTATTAGAGATCCCCTCACCACATCCAGTCGTCGCTGGGAGCAGCACGGCGTGTTCCGCACCGTGGTTTTTATGTGGTTGCTACGTGGCGCATATGGCATAGGTATCCCAGCCAATATCCTGGCGAGGTTTTATCACTAGGGATGTCAGGAGGCGTAATACTGGTATTCACGCGTGCCCCGGTAGCGGGTAAAGCGAAGACGCGCCTGATCCCAGAGTTAGGTCCGGCAAGGGCTGCCCGCCTGCATGCCCAATTAGTTCATCTTACCCTAGGCAAGGTTACAGAAGGACAATCTGACCCTGTACAACTCTGGTGCAGTCCGCACCAGGATCACCTCTTTTTCAAGCAGTGTCGCGCCGCCTATGGCGTCAGCTTGCACGACCAGTCAGGAAATGATCTTGGAGAACGTATGTGTAATGCTTTTGATCAGGCATTACTGGATTACGACTGGGCACTGATGATCGGCACTGACTGCCCGGATTTGAGTTCTGTAGATTTCAAACGTGCCCGGCAAAGTTTTGATGAAGGGATTGACGTGGTACTGGGCCCCGCAGCAGATGGTGGATACTATCTTATTGGCCTTCAAAGATCTCAGCCTGAACTCTTCACAAATATCCCATGGGGTGGTCCAAAAGTTCTTTCCTCTACCCAGACCCGGCTTAGAGAGTTAGGTTTAAGTGGCGCAGAACTCGACGAACGGCATGATCTGGACCGTCCAGGCGACCTGAAGCGGTTCCCGCAACTACTGATCTGACCAGCGCAAAGCAGAATACGGTTTAGGAGTTAACGTTAGTCTGTCTAGACTGAGAGGTGCTATCGTTACCGAGCCGACAAAGCAGCTTAGTGCAGGCCCGCGAACAGTGACGCTGGCCTGCGACCGTGGCCTCAAGTACCTAGGCGGTCATATCTACGGCAGATAGACCGACCAAGGGTCGAAAAATATCGACCCACTTAACACCGATCAATTGACCCGCTCCATTGCGTACACTCTATCGATGCAGCCATTAGCTTCATCCCATTGCTTCATCTCGGGTGTCGTCATGAAGGCTTGAAATGCCTCCATGTCGGTGCAGTTTATGAGCATTACGGATTTGTGATCGTGGACCTTGATCAGCTCAAACTCCGTCATGAACGCCCGAGCTTGCTCCTGGCTTTGCTCGACCAGGGCTGCGAAGTCATCAAATTTGCAGTTGTACTCAGATACGATGCATAGATTCACTAATGTGCTCCTGTGGGTGATAACGCAATGGTTACCCTACCACAAAAGCATGCTCCAACCTCCTGAAGTGTAGAAATCCTACGGCGACAGAGGAAGACTGAAGACGGGTAGGGATAAAGCGGGTCAACATGGTGAGGGCGCAGCCACCACGTTGATCGGTTCGCCGTCAAAGTAACAGCAGATGTTTTGAATGGTCATTTCAAAAATTGCCTTCACAGCCTCGGGCGTGTTGTACGCGACGTGAGGACTTAAGACGACATTTTCAAAATTCAGTAAAGGGTGATTGTCGCCCAGAGGTTCTTCAGCGAAGACATCAAGCCCGGCGCCTTTGAGCAGACCATTGTGGAGTGCTTCGATGAGGGCTGCCTCGTCAACCAGTCCGCCTCGTGCGGTGTTGATAAGCATCGCATCCGTCTTGATCCTGCCTATTTCCGATTTTCCCAACATTCCTTGAGTCTCGTTATTGAGGGGCAGGTGCAGGGAGATAAAATCAGAGGTCTGAAGCAGCGTCTCCATGTCCAGAAAAAGGTCGGGGCTGAAGCCGTCTTGATGTTTTTCAGGAGAACGTGTCCAGGCCTTCACTTTCATCCCAAATCCTTCGGCCATATTTAGCACTTTCTTTGCAATCCCGCCAAAACCGATAAGCCCGAGTTGTTTTCCGGCTAATCCAATTCCGGGTGTGTCCTGATCCCAGATACCTTCTCTCATCCTGTGGTCCAGCAGGGAGAGATTGCGGGCTGTACCCAGCAGCAGTGCAAAGGCGTGCTCCGCGACAGCCGTGTCGGCATAGCCCGGGCAGTTACATACCGTAATACCCTGAGTCCGGGCCGCAGGAAGGTCGATGTAATCGCTGGCACCGGTCCCGGTGAAGGTAACCAGCTCCAGATGAGGGGCGTTGGCCATGACCTCAGCCGGAAGAGACCAGCCGACGATTAGCGCGTTTGCATCTTTGATCCTGGAGAGGTACTCCTCATGGCTTTGGGGAACTCCGTGGTGAACTCTGAGAGCGCCATGCGCCGCAAGCCGGTCGACACCGACTTCATTCAGGACAGAATTTTCGTCCGGATCTGCATCCGGATAAACGATAATGCGTTTGCGACTCAATGGGTATACCTGTGGTCGGGTCTCGGGCTAGGATAGCAAGATGTAACCGGTAGGAAAACGATGGTTCATAAAAAGAAAAAACGGCCCGACGCTCTTGTGTCTTAGAGATAAGCGAATGGACAAACTTAACTCAATCGTCAATGTTAACGCCTACCCCATCCATGATCTCGGCCGACGGGAGTCTCTCGAGGTCATCGCCCGGGCGAAGGCGCAATTGGAATCGAGGGGTGCCTGTCATTTCGGGGGTTTTCTCAGCGAGGCAGGTTTAGCCGATTTTCTTGCAGAAGCGCAGGCGTTGGAGCCAGAAGCGCATACGAGCGACAACTGGTACACACCTTATTATGGTCGACCCGATTCCCGTTACCCTGCTGGCCATCCCCTCAATTCAGCCGTGCACTTTGCTGTGCGTTATGTCTCGCGCACGTTACTGCCGAAAGAATCACCGCTTCGCTTTCTTTTTGAGGACAGCACGCTTTTGCGCTTTCTGCGCGCGCTGCTGCCAGATGAGCCGTTATATCGATACAGCGATTCGCGCGGATCGCTCAACTACACTGTCATGACGGAGGGTGACGAGTTGGGCTGGCATTTTGATGCCTGTGAGCTCGTGGCATCGATTCTGTTACGCCCTCCAGAAGCGGGCGGGGTGTTTCAGTACATACCGGCGGTGCGAACGGCGGACGACGAGAGATTCTCGGCCGTGGCTTCAGTCCTGGGAGGTCAGGATCATCACCGCACGAATGTGGATTTTGCACCAGGGGATATGGTGCTTTTCCGGGGGCGCCACAGCCTGCATCGTGTCACCTCAATTCAGGGAGATACTTCTCGACTGATTGCGTTAATGAGCTTCGATAATGTCGAAAAAGCGGCCGAGCGCGATGTTCCAGACGATCTTTTACCGCCTTGATCGAAGATCCCAAGAGAGCGCCTGATGCCTGATTGCAAGAACCGAAGCAATATGTGGACATTTCCGAATGCAAAGCCCGTGGATTAAGGCGCGGGTTCAGGCCCTTTCAAAACAAAGTAAAGAGCCTGCCCGCTAACGGAATTTCTATGTCATAAGTTTCAGGCGCCCGGGAAAAGTCCCGCTATTTCTGTGTTATTGGTCTCCATCGGGTCTGGCAGCTCGCCGTCCAGGTTATATTGAAAAATAGGCTGGCTCATGGCCTCGCGGCAACGCTTGCCGGCCTCGATTCCGGAGAAGGGCCCATCGGGCATCGCTCCGCCAACATCGGTGAACGAGTAGTCTGCTGCCAGCTCGGCTGTTTGTACGACTTTCCCGCTGTAGCGGTCAAGCGTTTCTTTTGAAGCCTTGTTGAGCAGGGCACCGACGGCTCTTCCGGTAAAGACAGGCGTTTCCCCGCCTGGAAATGCTGTGATCTCCGTGACCCCGGCGCCGGGATACAGGGTGACTGCGTGAACACCGTGGGCTTTAAGTTCGGCGGCCATGTCTGCCGTCAGGCGGTCAAGGCCTGCTTTTCCGACCCCGTAGCCGACGTCGAAAAGATAGGTGACGCCGCCAAAACTTGATACCTGAACCATCAGCCCGGATTGGTTCCTGACCATGATGGGTGCGACCAGCGCACTCATGACATGTGCACTGCGAAGCCCAATTTCTATAGATGCGTCAAACACCGAGAGGGGGCGTTCCCAAAACGGTTTGCCAAAGTGGGGTGTCATGGCGATAAGCCCACCGAAAGCGCTATTGACCAGAAGATCTACGCAGGATTCCTTAGCATCGACTTCTTGAACGAAGGCTCTTACCGCATCGTCATCGCTTTGGTCCAGTACACAGGGTTCGATACTGCCTGCCCCTCCACCTTCAGCTGCTTCTTCGGC
>DDZY01000207.1:3031-3180 GCA_002346525.1 Proteobacteria bacterium UBA2996 | reverse complement strand
TAAGACCACACACAATGAACGCTTAGACCACGGCCGCCCGGCACCGATATTGGCTACATCAAGGGAGAAGAGTGGAAATGACCGAACAGAAACCTGCCGAAGCGGTGCCTGCCGCCACCATGCTGCTGACCTGCCCCATCAGGGTGGTC
>DDZY01000207.1:0-2739 GCA_002346525.1 Proteobacteria bacterium UBA2996 | reverse complement strand
CTGACCTGCCCCATCAGGGTGGTCCACCGGTTAAGTTAGAGTTCCGGCGGTTGGGGTCGCCCTGCTGGGCGGCCTGGAGCGCAGCGTAAGGCAGCATGGCAGGACGAGGCAAGATCGTTTGTGGGGCCGGCGGCTGGTAGCCCAGCGAAGAGTGTGGCCGGACGGTGTTGTAGTGGATACGCCAGCGCTCGATCAGGATGATTGCCTCCTTCAGAGTGTAGAAGATCTCCCCGTTGAGAAGCTCATCCCTGAGCTTGCCGTTGAAGGATTCGTTGTAGCCATTCTCCCATGGTGATCCGGGTTCGATGTAGAGAGTCTTCACACCAATCCGCCAGAGCCAGTCGCGCACGGCATGAGAAGTGAACTCAGCGCCATTATCGCTACGGATGTGATCAGGCGGACCATGGCGTTGGAACAGCTCGGTCAGCACGGCCAGGACATCATCGCTCTTGAGCTTGCGCTGGACATGGATCGCCAGGCACTGGCGGCTGTACTCGTCGATCACGGTAAGCATGCGGAAGGCCTTGCCGTCATGGGTGCGATCCATGACGAAGTCGTAGCTCCACACATGGCCACTATATTGCGGACGCAGCCTCACGCATGATCCATCGTTGAACCACAGACGCCCGCGCTTTGGCTGTCTCTGCGGAACCTTGAGCCCTTCACGGCGCCAGATCCGCTCGACCCGCTTGGCGTTCACCAACCAACTTTCATTGCGCAGCAGCGCCGTGATCCGGCGATAGCCGTAGCGACCATATTGCTGGGCCAGCCGGATGATTGCAGCTGTCAGCGGCTTCTCGTCGGCTGGTGGTGCGGGCAGCTTGCGCTGGGTCGAGCGGTGCTGGGCAACGACCCGGCAGGCACGGCGCTGGCAGATATCCAATGCCTCCTGCACATGGTCGATGGCCAGCCGACGCCGTGAAGGGCTCAGTACTTTCCCTCGACAACCTCCTTCAGGATCAGCGCATCGAGCGTAAGATCAGACACCGCCTTCCTGAGCCGCTGGTTCTCCTTCTTGAGATCCTTCAATCGCCGAGCCTGGCTGACCTTCAGCCCACCGTACTCGCGTCGCCAGCGATAGTAACTCTGCTCCGAAATCCCCAGCGATCGGCTGATCTCCCCGATCTTCTCTCCGTGCGAGAGCCGAACTTCGGCCTCACGCAGTATCCCGATAATCTGTTCCGGCGTGTATCTCTTCCGTGCCATTCATCAGCCCCTTTCAAGCCGTAAATAGCCGAAATCCTAACTCTCAAAACGGACCACTTTTCGGGGGGAAGGTCACCTCTGGCCGATGGGAAGGACGCTGACAGGCTGGAAACCGCAGTTGGGCGGTTGGGGCTTGATCGACCTTAGAAACGCGCAATCGGTCGATCCGTTTTCCCTGGCCTCAGATGAACTCATTGAGGTTACCGACTGGGAACTACTTGATTTTGCAGTTCAAGTTGTCAAGCAATGGCTCCAAAGGAAGGGTTTCGAGATCATGTCCACTCACTCAAATCCCAACGTCGATCCGAACATCTGATTTGTCGGAGACAATGGACCCGAGTGGGTAATCGTACGAGCAGCGCGATATCCAGAAAAGGTGGCTCAGATCCCGAGCAACGTAGAGGCCATCGCTAAGCAATGCGAAGCTCTCAGTCACTTGGGGAATTTCGCATCTTTTGGCTTTGCGTTGGCGGAAAACGTTGAAAGGCCCATCTGGCGGGGACACGCTGCCGATGTCCAATTCGAAGGCATTAAGCCGATCTGATCCGGAAGCTCTCATTGCTCCACGCAGGTGTGCGATCTCTTGAAGAATCATGCGGCCATATTCGTGCTCGGCGGTCGCTTTTGGGGTGTAATATAGCCGCCGCTCTGCGCCAAAACACCAGACGTCCAGACCGGTAACGGCGTGGGCTGTAGACTGGAGTTCGTTCGACCTGAGGCCGGTCGGATTACGACTTCTTACCAGTCGTCGAAACTTTGAATTTTGCTCAGATTGGAAACCTCATTCAAGTGCGTTTCCAAGTGATGGCGTTCCTCATCCCAAACCGCAAACAGATGTTCTGCGCCAGAATTCTCAATGTTGTTTAATTCGAAATCGTACACATCGAGAAACAATTGCTCGTAGTACTTAGAGAGACGATTCTCCATGCTGGTGAATGTCACGTATAGCTGGGCATTCTTCGGCCATTTTTTTGACGTGGCTATCAACGCGAAGCTCAGCAAACCCTTTCCCGACATACACGCATAACATCGTGTAATTGCCATGGTCGTCGCAGGCGTCATAGTCTACCCACAGGTGATAGAGGCCTGTCTGACCACGGAGGAATTTAAGATAGAGCTTGTACGTTATGTTCCCAATACGGAGTTCGTCGTCGACCGGCAGTTCCGCACAAAATGCGCTCTCGTTCACCAACTCATGGGCAGAAATTGGCTGGCTTAGTTCTAAGAGCGCTATTTGATCGAACGCATCGTACTCTTGATTTTGACACGGGAAATCTTGTTCGATGCACTTTGTCATGATCGGCTCGACCTACTCAATATTGTATGTTCCTTAATAGGCGCCGGTGGCTTCCGAAAGCAGCTCGGTTCTTGCAGCGACGAGCGCTCCCAATACTCGAGGGTATCGGGCCGACTGCTTCGATCCGGCGACCGCGCAAAGGATGCCTTTGACTGCCCCTGTCGATGGCACGTCCGCCTCCAACCAGTCAGCTCCAGACCAATAAGCGGTCACTTCAGGCGGTCCGAAATCCAGGC
>DDZY01000123.1 GCA_002346525.1 Proteobacteria bacterium UBA2996 | reverse complement strand
AGAGACTTTAAAGAGATTTGGGAAGAAAAACGGGCGGTCCTGTCCGCCAATCCAGAGAAATGTGCAGTAACTGTGAGCGCAGATAGTCAGCTGGTTGAGGGTTTTATGAGTAGGGTAAAAGCGCGCAGTTTTGATATTGTTGTTGACCAAAACAAAGGGATGGGGGGCACGGATCAGGGACCCCGTCCCAGTGAATATGTTCTGGCTGCATTGGCGGCGTGCCATGAAGTCACGTACCGACTATATGCAGATGCCCTCGGCATTTCGCTTGACGAGGTTTCGGTTAGCGTGACAGGTCACTCCGATGCACGCGGATTTTTTGGGTTAGATGATTCAGTGCGAGCGGGCTTCTCGCATATTACCGGTGAGATCAAGGTTCAGACGAGAGCAAGCGAAGAAGAGTTGGAGCGTCTTCGGGAAGCCGTTAACCAGCACTGCCCGGTGCTTGATGATTTACGGCAGCCAGTCTCAGTCCAACTGGATTTGGTTCGAAAATAAAAAGGGCGCCCTAGGGCGCCCAGAAATTCGCACTGAGGTTAAATCAGTTATAAGGCCGTGTGGATCGCGGCTTTCCTATGATATCTCCGATAGGTGCGTTCAGATTCATCTCCGACAGGGCGGTTTGAAGCGGTCCATCGTTGTAGAAGTTCTCCGGCGGGTTGGGCGATTTCAGCACCTTCAACTCATGAAGAAATGCATACCCGTTTTTGGCCAAGGTGATAACGTCGTCGTCAAAAACCATTTTGGCCTGATAGGTAACAGGGTCTCCCCCAATTGCGGCAGGATTTTCCTCGTAGATCGCGGACCAAATAGTGGATCTTGGGTACCCGGTTAGTTCTTCATAGAGAATTTCGACCGTTTTTTCTGGGTTGTCGATCATGAACTGCATCGCCTCGATCTCTGCCTTCATCCACCCCACGGCTGCTTCCGGATGATTTTCGATGAAGTCCTGACGCATTAGCGTGAAGTCGGCATCCGTTTCGCCCCATGGCGCCCCGGTAGCAGCGTATTTGGCATGCCCTAACTCGACCACGCGACGTGCATGTGGTTCCCACATTGCCGCGCCGCCTTTCATTTTGCCGCTTTCGAAGTTGCTGGTAATGACCTCGATCGTCATGCTCAGTCGCTCGGACGGCGTAAATGCGCCTTTCATGATGACGGAGTCTACAAATCGATTGGCGCAGGTGCCCCGATGAACAGCGAATGGTTTCCCTGTCAGCCAGGCTCCGGCCTCTTCGACACTCGCAAAATCGGGCGCATCAGCAGGCACAACTATCTTGTTGCAGTTCTGGCCATTGCTGAACATCGGGGTGGAGACCAATCGGATATCGGCAATCTTTCTTTTCGTCGTCGCCACGAGGGACGGCATATCCCCCATAGTGCCGATCTGCATCTTGTCAGCCAGCAGTGCGTTTACCATCGGCGGGCCGGTTAAGTGTGCCTCGAATCGAACCTTACTGCCTGCTGGCAAGTATTTCTCATGCAGTTTAAGATGTTTGATGATGACGCCATTCCAGCCGCCGGTCCAATAGGGGTGGTATCCATATGTGATATCAACTGCTTCGGCGGACCACGCCCGGCCAGATACAGCAAAGACCAGCACTAATACAGCCATTTTAAGAAACTTCATTTTGGTATCTCCTCCGTTGTTAATGGTTTGTGGGTTGGTGTGAATTCAGCGTCTTCAACCTCGAACACTGATAAGAAATTTATGACTCCTCTGATTGGAATAGCCGTTCAATGGCCCGCTCTTTGTATTCGAGATATTTTTTACTGACAGTGACCTCAAAATCTCGAGGTCGGGGTAGATCAACGTCAATGATGTCGAGAATGCGAGCCGGTTGATCACCCATGATGTAGATCTTGTCGGCGAGAAAGAGCGCCTCTTCGAGCTCTGATGTGATAAAGACGGTTGTTTGTCGAGTCTCTTCGAAAAGATCCAGGTAGTACTCCTGGAGGATTTCGCGTGTCATAACATCGAGTCCGCGAAAAGGTTCATCCAGGATCATGACTTTTGGCCGGTTGATCAAAGCTTGAGCAATTTCTGCTCGCCGTTTCATGCCGCCTGAGAGCTGGTCTGGGTATTTGTCGGCAAAGTCAGCCAGCCCGAATTTTGTCAGTAGTCCCTGAGCGGCATGTTTAGCCTCTTTGGCATCAGCATCACCGCGGACTTTGGGCCCAAAAATGACATTGTCCAGGACCGTCATCCAAGGCCAAAGCGCTGTCTCTTGGAAGACCAGAAGCCTCTCCGGCCCTGGATTTCTGACGGGATTGGGTCCCAGGCCAACGTTGCCCTGATCTGGAGAGATAAAGCCAGCAAGCAGGTAGCCTAAAGTTGACTTGCCACAACCGGATGCCCCCATAACGACGTGAAGTTGATTTGGTTCGAAATGCACCGAAAGGTCTTGAAAGACTTGAATCGTACCTGCGTCGGGTGATGCAAAACTTTTGCTGACTTGATCTAGCCAGATCCCGGCATTTTCGCTTTTTGTCCCATGGACTTCAGATGTGTTCAACGCCGCACCCTCCGCCACGGCATCATCTTGCTTTCAATTGTGTTGACCACTTTGGTGGAAAGATATCCAGCTAGGCCAATACTGATCATGCCGATCACCAGGACCTCAGGTGTGCTACTGACGTAGCCCTCCCACGTCAGCCTTCCTAGTCCGCTGTCGCTTGCAATCATTTCCGCCGCAATGACGACGTCCCAGGTAATAGCGATTCCGAGAGTCATTCCCACCGCGATCGAAGGAATAACAGACGGGAGCATGATCCGGAGGAAGACGACGCGCCGTGGTGCGCCAAGAGAAAGCGCCAGCCAGAGATGTTCGCGTTTGATGTCGCGAACTCCGTCGAAGACATTTATGACGATAATGAAGAAGGCTCCGATAAACGTAATGAAAATGATGCTCGATTCATTGGTAGGCCAGAACAGAATAGACATGGGTACCCATGCCAGCGGTGGAATCGGCCTAAGTAATTCAAACACGGGAAAAAACAGATTTCGGAATTTTTCGTTGGTACCAAACAAGAGCCCCAGCGGTATGCCGAATAGTTGGGCAAAAAGAAAACCGTAAAGCACCCTCTGGAAACTGGTAACCCATGACAGCCAGTAGTGATCGTCATGTGCGTACTCACGTACAAACATCTGAATCACCTCCAACGGGTTTGCCATTTCGGCGAAACCTGGTAATTTCAGGACGCAGGCTAAGTACCAGATTAGAAAAAAGCCGAAGATGGCGACGAAGCCACGCCAGTTAAGGGTCGATTGAAGCTGTTTCAGCATTGGGTTAGGCGAGTTCTTTCTCGCCACGTTCAAATGCCTTACGCGCTTCTTCGTGGACAGCGGCGATGGCTTGTTTCTGAAGTTCGGTAAACTCATCTGAGAGAATCATCTCTCTCGATCGAGGGCGAGGTAGCTCAACATTGATGTTGACCTTTATGGTCCCCGGACGGGTGGTCATGACTAGCACGACGTCTGCAAGGAGAATAGCTTCGACCAAGTCGTGAGTGATCAGCAAGATCGAGGGTCTGAATTTGTCATGTATGTCGAGCAGATGCTGATGCATTTTTGATTTAGACACCGTGTCCATCGCTCTGAACGGCTCATCTAACAGAAGTACCTTAGGTTTGTTAATGAGTGCTCGAAGGATTTCTACACGTCGCTGCATACCCGATGAGATCTGACCTGGGAAAGAGCCGGCAATTCTTTCAAGATTGCCCGCTTTATTGAGAAGTTCTCGCGCTTCCTCTTCGGCCTGACCTCGGCCCCGGGTTTTCTGGACAATGGGGCCGTAAGCAATGTTCTCCAGTACCGTTTTCCAAGGGAAGAGAGCACCATTTTGGAAAACAACGACTCGGTCTGAGTTCGGTGGGGTCTGGGTGTTCGCGCTGACCAACAATTGATCGTCGAGTTTAATTTCGCCGCTAGTGGGTTTGTCGAAACCCGCAATCATGTTGAGTAGGGTGCTCTTACCGCAACCCGATGGACCCACCATAGCAACAAACTTGCCGGAGGGAATCTCGCAGGAACAGTTTTCTAGCGCATGAACCGCTGCTCCTTCAGGATCATAAATCTTCTGGATATTAGAGACAGAGATGGAACCAGCTTGGCTCATTAAGTTTCTGCCTCCTGCCCAATCCCGGTGGCTTGCTCTCGCCAACGGATCATCTTCTTTCCAACTACCCGGATGAGCGCACTGCTGGCATAGCCGACAATCCCAAGAGTTGCCATCATGATGATGATCGTGGGGTACTGCACAAGATTGTAGGACTCAAGGATCATGAAGCCCAAACCGTATTGCGCTGCGATCATTTCTCCGGCAACCAGTGAGAACCAGGCAGCCCCCATCGCAATCTGCAATCCGGTAAAAATAGTTGGCAGGGCGCCCGGGATAATGATATCTCTCAGAATGTCCTGATCAGTGGCGCCGAGACACTCTGCGGCCCGGAAAAAATCCGGATCAATCGAACGTACCCCTAACAAGGTATTGAGCGTCGTCGCAAAAAAGGCAACGAGGAAGGTGACAAAAATAACGGCGGGTTCGTCTCCCGGAAGAATCAGAATGGCAATAGGTACCCAAGCCAGTGGCGGAATGGGACGAAGAAAGTCGAGCAGCGCACCCGCGTAGGCATTGAAGTTCGCTCTCCACCCCATCATGATTCCCAGTGGTACTCCCAGAATCAGAGCGAGAAAGAAAGCGACGGTTGCTCGATAGGTGCTATAGAGAATATGAAGGTAATAGTCTTTAGTAAATATGGAAAGCCCGTAATCCGGATCGGTCGAGACCCATTCTATGATTACTGAGAGTGGATCGGGTAGGCGGTTGAATGCCTTAAAGGGTGTCCATTGGACTAATCCATACCATAGGAGGACACTCGAAGTGATGCCAATGATCAAGAGCCAATGTTTTGAAGAGCGGCTGATTGCGATGTCCTTAAGACATGTTGTCTCACGTTATGTGGGAAATAGAAATTTTGGCGGCGCAGGAATATGGTGATTTAATTTTGTGCTCACTAGTTTTGTATAACTTTAGTAATAGTGAAAACATAAAATAAAGCCAATAGGTAATAGTTATTATGAGCATAACAAATTTTTAATAATCCACTTCCCTAATAAATTTTAATCAAAATTAAAATGGATTCTTACTATAGTGATAGACCTAGTAGATCTTCTTGGTGACTCATAGGTTTGTCGATCGAGAGCAGTAACCGAGGTTCTCTTCCATCTTATTGACCCAAGATTCGGTTATGATGAGTTGGTCTTTGCCACTAGATGAAAGTAAAAAATGTCAGCTGATATCGAAACCATTCGCGGCATCCTGGTAGAGCGAGAAGTCATCGCGGTAGTGGGCCTCTCGGCAAATTGGTGGCGCCCGAGTTTCTTCGCGGCAAAGTATATGCAGGATCACGGGTACCGAATTATTCCCGTGAATCCGAACTACGAAGAGATCTTAGGGGAAACCTGCTACCCATCGCTTGAGGATATACCCGAAGACATCAGCGTAGACATTGTCGATGTTTTTCAAAGATCTGAGGCCGCCCCCGCTGCTGCAAAGAGCGCGGTTGCGATAGGGGCGAGGGTGTTATGGCTTCAGATTGGCGTCATTAATGAAGAAGCCAAAACCATTGCAGAAGAGGGAGGTCTTGAGGTGGTCGTAGACCGGTGCGTCAAGATCGAGCACGGCAGACTGCTTGGCGGACTCAATCTTTTTGGCGTGACGACCAAGGTTATTTCTGCAAAACGCCCCAGATGGCTCGTCTACTGAAAATTAAGTTCAGCTTGGGAAGATCGCTATGACTGATCGCGAATTTGGATTCGAAACGCTCTGTCTGCACGCGGGCCAGTTACCCGATGCGGCTACCGCGTCCCGCGCTGCGCCGATTTATCAAACGACGTCCTATGTGTTCGACAGCACGGACCATGCTGCGAGTCTCTTCAACCTTCAGACCTTTGGCAATGTGTATTCGCGGATGATGAATCCGACCAATGCCATGCTGGAGGAGCGCCTCGCGACGCTCGAAGGCGGTCGAGCGGGGTTAGTGGTTGGATCGGGCATGGCGGCACAGATGGTGGCGCTGCTTACGCTTCTGGAAGCCGGCGATGAACTGGTGGCTGCCAGCACACTTTATGGCGGAACCTACTCCCAGTTTGACTACACCTTTCGTCGGATGGGGATTCAAACCTATTTTGTTGATCCGGATGATCCCGAGAACTTTGCCAAGGCGATCACACCGGCCACCAAGGCGGTATATGCCGAGACGATCGGCAACCCGCTGAACAATGTTCTGGATATTTCCGCGGTGGCGAAGATTGCGCACGACGCGGACATCCCGCTGGTGATGGACAACACCTTTGGCACCCCTTATCTGTGCCGACCCTTTGAATTTGGGGCAGATGTGGTGGTGCACTCGGTCACCAAATGGATTGGAGGTCACGGCACCTCAATCGGCGGTGCGATTGTGGAGTCGGGAAAGTTCCCCTGGGACACCGGCAAGTTCCCCGGCATGACTGAGCCCTCGAAGGGATATCACGGAATTCGCTTTTATGAAACCTTTGGCGACTTTGGTTTTATTACCAAGGCGCGCATGGAAACACTGCGCACACTCGGCCCGACAATGAGTCCCTTGAGCGCGTTTCTTTTTCTCCAGGGCCTCGAAACGCTGCCGCTTCGTATGGATCGGCACTGCAGCAACACGTTGGCCGTGGCCAATTTCCTGAACGACCATCCTTTTGTGTCATGGGTGAAATACGCCGGTTTGCCGGACAATCCCTACCATGAGTTGGCTCAGAAGTACCTCCCCAGAGGAGCAGGTGGTGTTCTGACGTTTGGCATCAAAGGGGGTCAGGAGGCAGGCATCCGCTTTATCGAAAACGCCCAGTTCCTGAGTCATCTTGCCAACGTGGGCGATGCCAAAACGCTGGTTATTCACCCGGCATCGACCACCCATCGCCAGTTAAATGAGGAAGAGCAGGCCAGCGCCGGCGTGACACCAGATATGATCCGGATGTCGGTCGGACTTGAAACGCTGGACGACATCCTCTGGGATATTGATCAGGCACTGTCGAAGTCGCAACAACCCTGAACAGTCGGCGAGTCCGCTGATCTCTCATGAACTGCTGTCACCACTATCAGCTTATTCCCGGAAACGAGCAGGTGTTCTCGGCTGATGTCACGCGAATCCGATACGGTTGCGGCGTGCTTAAGGAGTTGGGGCAGGAGGCCCGCGCTCTTGGCATAAAGCGGGCAGCGGTGTACACAGATTCACGCATCAGTTCATTAGCCCTCTTTGAAGAGGCGCTCGCGGCATTGCGCTCCGAGGGCATCGAAGCAGTGATCTACGACGAAGTCCGCGTAGAACCTACTGATGTTTCCTTTAAAGAAGCGGTCCGCTTCGCCAATAGCAGTACGTTTGACGGTTTCCTCTCAATCGGCGGCGGATCCGTTATGGATACGGCCAAGGCTGCAAATCTTTACAGCAGTTGTCCGGGCGACTTCATGGACTACGTTAATGCGCCGATCGGTCGGGGCCTTGTTGTCCCTGGACGGCTCCGTCCCCACCTTGCGTGTCCGACTACGGCAGGGACCGGAAGTGAGAGTACCGGCATTGCGGTCTTTGATCTTTTGGAAATGAAATCAAAAACCGGGATCTCGTCTCGCGCATTGCTGCCGGACCGGGGCATCGTTGACCCACGCTGGACCGAGTCGCTGCCCGCCACCGTGATGGCGGCAACCGGTTTTGATGCCATCAGTCACGCGCTGGAGGCGCTGACAGCCAAGCCCTTTACCAGCCGCCCCAGTCCTGAAAACATCTCCGGCCGGCCCATGCCTCAGGGTGCCAATCCCTTCAGTGATACTTTATGCCGGGAATCCTTGCGCCAGGCCGGCAAGTACCTGGTCAGGGCGGTCAACGACATGACTGACCACGAAGCACGGTATGCCATGATGTACGCGGCGACTCTGGCAGGGGTCGGTTTTGGTAACGCAGGTTGCCATCTTCCGCACGCGATGTCGTATCCCGTCTCTGGCCGAGTGGAGCACTATCAGCCGGAGGGGTATCCCGGAGTTGAACCGATCTGTCCGCACGGTATGTCGGTGATCGTCAATGCCCCGGCGGCTTACCGCTTTACGGCCCCGGGATGTCCAGAACGGCATGCCGAAGGTGCGGAGCTATTGGGTGCCGATGCCCAAGATACCGTTCCTGCTGAGGCGGGCGCTGTCCTTGCGGGCCACATCGAAGAGATGATGCAGGCAACCGGCGTGCCTAACGGCATCGGCGGTGTTGGCTTTACCGAGGAGGCGGTTGATGGTCTTGCCAGCGCGGCAAGCGCTCAGCAGCGGCACTTGCTGGTAGCGCCTGTTTCAGTCGACGAAGCGGATTTAAGGAGCCTTTACCGGGATGCGCTGAGTTACTGGTAGCACTCGTGAGGTATCGGTATATCACGAATCGATCGAGGTGGCCCCTGTTTCGGTTCGGATGATCTTGCCGTCTTTAAGAAGATGCACCGCGAGAACGGCTTCCGTGTTGCCATCTTCAAAATCCACTACGTGGTGCTCCACAAGGATGTCATTATTCTCGTAAATGCATCTTGCGTCTTGAGGCCAGCGGAAGGTATCCGCTGCCATCATGGATTCGAGCAGTTGTTCCATTTGACCCTTGTTCAACGACGTTGCCGATCGATGACGGATAAAACGGTAGTCGTCGTCCAGCAGGTCGATATAGGCCTTGGCGTCTCTGTCACTGAGTGCCCGATGAAGCGCCTCGAAAATTGACATGAATTAAGAGGAGGTTTCAGCACATATCTCTTCAAGCACTTTGTGCACGGCTTGGGCATGACCTTTTGCCTTTACGCGTCGCCAATGCTTGACGACCTTCCCTTTGGGATCGATCAGCACGGTAGAACGGATCACGCCTTCTGAGATCTTGCCGTACATATTTTTTTCGCCCCAGGCGTCATATCGGTTCATCATTTTATGTTCTGGATCGGATAACAAACTGATCTGTAATCCGAACTTATCAATGAACTTCTGATGGGATTCAACAGAATCCGGACTGCAGCCGAGCACAGTGGCACCCAGTTTGGCAAACGCCTTGAGGTCGCGGGTAAAATCCTGAGCCTCAATGGTGCAACCCGGTGTATCGTCTTCAGGGTAGAAGTACAAAACCACCCACTGGCCCGCATAGTCAGCTAGCCGCACCTTTTCGCCTTTTTCGTTCTCCAGCGTGAACGCTGGCGCTTTTTTCCCTTCTTCAATTGCCACCTTGATCTTTCTCCTTAAGCAAGCAGTGGGGTGAGAGCGTTCCCGTGCATTAACGAAACGCAACGATCTGCTGAATTATCGCTTTGTTGCGT
>DDZY01000210.1 GCA_002346525.1 Proteobacteria bacterium UBA2996 | reverse complement strand
CACGGTGGCGGCGAAGGCCGAACGTCCGGTGGCCGGCATCCCGTCACCCCTTGGGGGGTACCCACCAAAGGTTACCGCACGCGTAGTAACAAGCGCACGAACTCGATGATCATTCGAAGAAGGAAGAAATAGTTATGCCCCGTTCGGTCAAGAAAGGTCCTTTTGTCGATTACTCCCTCTGGGCAAAAGTATCAAAAGCCAAAGAAGAGGGTTCGCGCCGACCGATCAAGACATGGTCGCGCCGCTCGATGATCATGCCTGAGTTTGTTGGCCTCACCATCGCGGTTCACAACGGCAAACAGCACGTACCGGTGCTCGTGACTGAAAACATGGTTGGACACAAGCTTGGTGAATTCGCTGCCACCCGCACTTTCCGGGGTCACGTGGGCGACCGAAAGGTCAAGTAGGGTTGGACATAGGGAATAGGCCAAAGGTCAAAGGTTCACGGTAAATGCGCCTCCAGTCATTTCGCCATAAGTGATAAAAAGGTAAACGGGAATTTCATCATGGAAGTAAGAGCCGTCGCCCGCTTCGTCAGACTGTCGCCCCAAAAGGGCCGTCTCGTTGCGGACCAAGTACGCAACCTGCCGGTGGGAAAGGCGCTGGAGTTGTTGCAATTCAGCCCGCGTAAAGCGGCAGGGGTGATCCGCAAGGTTCTCGAGTCGGCGATTGCCAACGCTGAACACAACGAAGGTGCGGATATCGACGAACTCAAGGTCAGCAAAATCATGGTTGACGAGGGACCGGTAATGAAGCGATGGCGGCCTCGGGCAAAGGGCCGGGCAACGCCAGTAATCAAGCCGACAAGTCACATCACAGTCAGTGTCAGCGATAACGGAGCGGGGAGTAACTAGCAGATGGGCCAAAAGATTCATCCAAACGGGTTTCGACTCGGCGTGATCCGTGACTGGGACGCCAAGTGGTTCGCGACAGGAAAGACATACTCGAGAAACCTGGTCGCTGATCAGACAATACGCAACTTCCTACGTAAACGCCTTGCCAATGCCGCAGTCAGCCGGATCGAGCTTGTCCGTGCCGGTGAGACGCTGAACGTGACTATCCACACTGGCCGGCCCGGTATTGTGATTGGCAAAAAAGGCGAGGACATTGAGAAACTCCGGAAGGACATCCTGCGCCTGAACAACAATGTTCCCGTGCAGGTTGCTGTGGAAGAGATTCGCAAGCCGGAGCTGGATGCGCGACTGGTGGCCGAGAATGTATGCCAGCAGCTTGAGAAAAGAATTATGTTCCGCCGTGCCATGAAGCGGGCTGTGCAGAACACCATGCGGATTGGCGCAAAGGGTGTCAAGATCATGATCTCCGGCCGACTGAACGGTGCCGAAATCGCCCGCACCGAGTGGTATCGCGAAGGCCGAGTCCCCCTGCACACGCTGCGGGCTGATGTGGACTATGGGTTTGCAGAAGCCCACACGACCTACGGTGTAATCGGTGTCAAGGTGTGGGTGTTCAAGGGCGAAGTGATGCCCGGGTCTGCCGAGGTCGAGACGCCTGCCAATAACCAGCCGACAGCTGCTGCTTGATGAGGGTGACCTAAAATGTTGCAGCCAAAGAGAACCAAGTTCCGTAAACAGCAAAAGGGGCGCAATCGCGGCGTTGCCGTACGCGGTAGCCGCGTCAGTTTCGGCGATTTCGGCCTGCAGTGTGTAGGTCGGGGCAGGCTTACCGCGCGGCAGATTGAGTCAGCGCGTCGCGCCATCAACCGGCACGTTAAACGTGGCGGGCGAGTCTGGATCCGTGTATTTCCCGATAAACCGGTATCCAAAAAGCCGCTGGAAGTACGCATGGGCAAAGGGAAGGGGAATCCGGAATACTGGGTCGCGCTGGTTCAGCCAGGAACCATGCTTTATGAGATTCAGGGTGTAGACGAAGAGTTGGCCCGGGAAGCATTTCGCCTGGCCGGTGCAAAACTGCCGATCGCCACCTCTTTTGTTAAACGACAGGCGGCATAAGACCATGGCAGAGAAAAACGTCTCAGAACTCGATCCCGCGGGGCTCAAGGCCGAGTTGCTTGAACTTCGCAAAGAACAATTCAACCTGCGCATGCAGCGCAGCACGGGGCAATTGGCCAATCCGTCACGTTTCAAAGCGGTGCGCCGGCAGATTGCCCGAATCAAGACCCGTATGGTCGACCTTAACAGGACAGTTTCATGAGTGAAGGAGATACAGCGGCGGCAAAAGAGCCTATGCCAGCAGCGGCCCCCACACGCGCGCGAAGCGTTCAGGGCAGCGTCGAGAGTGCCCGGATGGATAAAACCATTACGGTTCTCGTGGAACGTCAGCTACAACACCCGCTTTACAAGAAATACATCCGAAGATCCACACGCCTGCACGCACACGACGCCAACAACGAGTGCCAAAAGGGTGATGTGGTCATTATCGAGGAGTGTCGGCCAATCTCCAAGATGAAGAGCTGGCGGCTTGTCAAAGTGGTTAGTCGGACAGACGGTGCGGCCGGCTGAAGTAACGCCGATTAACTTAATAATTTTGATCATTTCAAAAAATAAAGAAGCCATAGCCTGCTTACGCTCGAGCGAAACCATTTAACGTATTACGTCGGTATAGAACAATGATCCAGATGCAAAGCAACCTCACTGTGGCGGACAACAGCGGAGCCCGTCGAGTGCAGTGTATCAAGGTGCTGGGCGGGTCCAAGCGCCGCTACGCAGGTGTGGGCGACATCATAAAAATCAGTGTCAAAGAGGCGATCCCTAACAGCCGCGTCAAGAAGGGCGATGTCTACCATGCCGTTGTCGTCCGTACCAAGCACGGCGTGCGTCGGGGCGATGGGTCACTGATCCGATTCGATAACAACGCGGCAGTGTTGCTGAACGCCCAGTACCAGCCTGTCGGTACCCGTATCTTCGGTCCGGTTACCCGCGAACTGCGTTCGGAACGCTTCATGCGAATCATTTCGTTGGCACCGGAAGTGTTGTGACTTTCCGGAGTTAGAGGTCATTTCAATGAAAAAATTTAGAAAAGGCGATGATGTTGTGGTACTCGCAGGCCGCGATAAAGGGAAGCGGGGAACCATTCTGCGCGTCCTCGACGACGAGCGGGCGTTAGTGGATAGCGTTAACGTGGTGAAAAAGCACACGCGCCCCAACCCGAACAAAGGCGAAACCGGCGGGATTATTGAAAAAGAGTCTCCCATCCGACTCTCTAATCTGGGGATGTACAACCCCAACAGCAAGACGGCCGACCGGGTCGGTTTCAAGTTCCTCGAAGATGGAAAAAAAGTTCGGGTGTTCCGTTCTGACGGAGAAATGATCGACGTCGGCTGATCCCGACAGGCGAATTACCATGGTACGACTACAAGAGCATTATCAGAAAACCGTTGTCCCATCGTTGATGGAACAGTTCAAGTATTCCAGCACGATGCAGGTACCGCGAATCACCAAGATTACTCTCAACATGGGAGTCGGTGAAGCCGTTGCGGACAAAAAGGCAATGGAAGCTGCCGTTGAGGATTTAACCAAGATCGCCGGCCAGAAACCTATCGTGACCAATGCCCGAAAGTCGGTCGCGGCGTTCAAGATCCGGGAAGGTTGGCCTATCGGATGCAAGGTAACGTTGCGCCGCGACCGTATGTATGAATTTCTCGATCGGCTGATCTCCGTGGCCTTCCCGCGTGTCCGGGATTTCAGGGGCCTGTCTGCCCGCGCTTTTGACGGCCGCGGCAATTACAGCGTCGGTTTCAAGGAGCAGATTGTGTTTCCCGAGATCGATTACGACAAAGTCGATACGATCCGCGGATTGGATGTGACGATCACGACAACGGCTCATACCAACGAAGAAGGCGAAGCGCTCCTGCGAGGCTTCAACTTCCCGCTCCGCAAGTGAGGCGGGGTCAGTACGCCAGAACCTAAAAGCACGAGAACGCAAGCCGAGAACGTAAGCCAAAGTAAAGGAAATAGCGAGATATGGCCAAGAAATCGATGATTGCCCGTGAAGTCAAGCGGCGTAAATTAAATGAGCAACACCGAACCACGCGCGAGTCTTTGCGCCAGCGTGTGGTGGATGAATCTCTATCCTACGACGAGCGATGGCAAGCGATGCTGGATCTGCAGAAGTTGCCACGTGACTCTGCCCGAACCCGCCAGCGTAATCGTTGCGCCCTGACCGGCCGCCCACGAGGCTACTTTCGCCGTTTTGGGCTGGCCCGAAACGCCCTTCGGGAGGTCGTGATGCGCGGCGAAGCGCCGGGTGTCGTCAAGGCCAGTTGGTAGACCGATTCCGCGTGGCCCATTGCCCTAATAACCGACTGCGTTAAGAGATAGAAATACAGGCGCATTCTTCAGCCAAGAGACGAACAAGGAAATCATCAATATGAGTATGTCGGATCCCATCGCAGATATGCTAACGCGTATCCGGAATGGATTGGCAGTGCATAAGCGCACCGTCACTATGCCTGCGTCAAATATGAAACAGGCGATTGGCCGCGTGCTCAAGGAAGAGGGCTACATCAGTGATGCACAAGTCCAGGAAGATGGCGCTCACCGGAATCTCGTGATTACTCTTCGCTACGCAGACGGCGTCGGGGCGATAGAACAGATCCAGCGCGTAAGCCGGCCCGGGCGCCGGGTCTACTGCAACGTGGCCGATATGCCTCAGGTGAATGGAGGACTCGGCATCGTCATGGTATCTACGTCAAAAGGTTTGATGACGGACCGCCAGGCGAGATCGTCTGGTGTGGGCGGAGAAGTGGTCTGCCGCGTCTTCTAGGCCGATAAAGAATCTGGAGCACGAATCATGTCCCGAGTCGCCAAAAATCCCATCAGCCTGCCAAAGGGCGTTGAAGCCATGCTGGGTGATGCATCCGTCAGTATCAAAGGCCCCCAGGGTGAGTTGTCACTGTCCCTGCACCCCAGTGTAGGTGTCCAGCAGGCTGAGGAGAGCCTGGAGGTGCGGCCTCATGATGATCAATCCTGGGCCATGGCCGGAACCTTCCGTGCATTGATTGCCAACATGGTCACCGGTGTGAGTGCCGGTTTTGAGAAGAAACTCGAAATCGTTGGCGTGGGATACCGCGCCCAAGCACAGGGAAAGAAGCTCAACCTGAGTCTGGGTTTTTCCCATCCGGTTGTATATCAAATGCCGGAGGGGGTCAGCGTCGAGACCCCAAGTCAGACGGAAATCGTACTCAAAGGCTCGGACAAGCAGCAGGTCGGCCAGGCCGCGGCGGAGATTCGCGCTTTCAGGCCGCCCGAGCCCTACAAAGGCAAGGGCATCCGGTACTCAGGAGAATACGTGGTTCGTAAGCAGGCCAAGAAGAAGTAGTCGACAAGCCGCGCCGGCAAACAGCAATAGACAGATAAACAGATAAAACTCTTTTAGGACTAGGCAGCATGAGCGATAAAAAAACCTCACGCATCCGACGCGGTACCAAAACGCGTTCTCGAATTAGCCGCGACCGGGTCACCCGTATGAGCATCTTCCGGACCCCTCGGCATATTTACGCCCAGGTGATCGATGCCTCGGGGAGTCACGTTCTCGCGAGTGCGTCAACCGTGGAGGCAGAAGTCAGGGCGAACGTCAAGCATGGTGGAAATATGGCGGCAGCGGCCGTGGTAGGTAAGCGCATCGCGGAAAAGGCGATTGCGGCCGGTGTGGAGAGTGTCGCATTTGACCGATCCGGCTTCCGCTATCACGGACGGGTCAAGGCTTTAGCCGACGCCGCCAGAGAGGGCGGATTGAAGTTCTAGGCCCACCGCTGGCTGTAACACTATTTTTAAGGAAGAACCAGAGCAACACACTCATCAGGATCCCATAAGCCGACAGAGCGCATGAGATCAAAAAGACAGAGACGGTAGAGACATTTATGGCAACGAACGCGGAACAGATTGGAGCCGACGGCGAAGGGTTCATTGAGCAACTGATTAACGTACGTCGCGTTGCGAAGGTGGTAAAGGGCGGGCGTATATTTGGTTTTTCTGCCCTCACGGTTGTAGGTGATGGCAAAGGCCGGGTAGGCATCGGCCGGGGCAAAGCGCGCGAGGTGCCGGTGGCGGTACAGAAAGCGATGGATGAGGCGCGCCGCAATATGCGCAAGATTAGTTTGAAAAAAGGTACCCTGCATTACGCCACCATCGGCCGGCATGGGGCCGCGCGCGTGGTCATGCGCCCAGCCTCTGAGGGCACTGGAATCATTGCGGGCGGTACGATGCGTGCGATTTTCGAAGCCGCAGGTGTGCGCAATGTTCTGGCAAAAGTCATTGGTACCACCAACCCTGTCAATGTTGCACGAGCCACCGTCGCCGGGCTGACCGGGATTCGTAATCCCCGGCAGGTGGCGATTCGGCGTGGAAAGTCCGTCGAGGAGATCCGGGGACAGGAGGCGGCTGGTGAGTAATCGGAAAATCAAGATTACCCTTGTCAAGAGTAAGTTCGGCCGGGGCGCCAAGCAGCTCGCTTGTGTCCATGGGCTTGGATTACGGCGGATGCATCAGACCGTAGAACTTGAAGAGACGCCAGCCATCAAGGGCATGGTGAATAAAGTATCGCACCTGGTTAGGGTAGAGGTAAGTTGAGATGCGGTTGAATGAATTAAAGCCCGCAGACGGATCCCGTCCGGCTGCAAAACGTGTTGGACGCGGCCCAGGATCGGGCGTCGGCAAAACCGCAGGCCGCGGGATGAAGGGGCAAAAATCCCGATCTGGGGGCTATCATAAAGTTGGTTTCGAGGGCGGCCAGATGCCTTTGCAGCGCCGTCTGCCCAAACGCGGCTTTCGCTCACTGACTCGCCCGCGGGTCGCAGAAGTCCGCCTACACGAGCTTCAGAAAATGGATTCTGGCGATATCGATCTCAGCACGCTTAAGGCTGCAGGCGTCATTCGTCATGATGCGATCCGTGCCAAAGTCATCGCATCAGGCAGTATTGAGCGTGCTGTCGTTCTGAGAGGCATCGGGGTGACTGCGGGCGCCCGGGCGGCAATCGAACAGGCTGGGGGCAAGGTCGAGGCCTAGCGGTCATGGCAGCATCTCCCCTCGCAGCAATCGGCAAGATGACGGAACTCCGTCAGCGTATCCTGTTTGTGCTGGGCGCTATGGTCGTATTCAGGATCGGTACCCATATCCCGATTCCTGGCGTCGATCCGACAGCGGTCGCGGCACTCTTCGAGCAGACACGCGGTTCCATTGTGGATATCTTCAACATGTTTTCCGGGGGCGCGCTCGAGCGACTGTCCATATTTGCCCTGGGGGTGATGCCGTATATTTCTGCCTCCATCATCATTCAGATGATGACCTCGGTGATTCCTCAGTTGGAAGCGCTGAAGAAAGAAGGTGAAGCGGGTCGTCGGAAAATCACACAGTACACCCGTTACGGAACAGTCGGGCTCGCGCTTTTCCAGGGTCTCGGGATCGCCATCGCCATCGAAGGACAGCAGGCGGCCGGTGGTCCAGTGGTGCTGGTCCCGGGCCTCGGATTCAAGATCACCACCGTTGCTACGCTGGTGACTGGAACGATGTTCCTCGTATGGTTGGGCGAGCAGATCTCAGAGCGGGGGATCGGAAACGGAATCTCTCTGCTGATTTTTGCCAGTATCGTTGCCGGCTTGCCCTCTGCTGTTGCGGGGACGCTTGAGTTGGCCCGTACCGGTGCGTTTACTCCGATCGGGGTGCTCGCACTGTTCATCGGGGCGATCGCGGTCACCGCATTTGTCGTCTTCGTCGAACGGGGGCAGCGACGG
>DDZY01000206.1:27114-30059 GCA_002346525.1 Proteobacteria bacterium UBA2996 | reverse complement strand
TTTCTCGATCCCATCTTGGGAGATCAGCACGCCCCAGCCTCCGGGGCCCGGGTTTCCGCGACACGCCCCATCAGGGAAAACTGTCACCGCTCCCTTGATTCCAGTCATCCGCGGAGTACCCGCAATCGTTCCTTGGCCACCTGTCTGGGAAGCGCCGAGACGAGAGGTTTCTGCGTACGTCGACGCGAGCTACGGACTGGCTCCAGTAAAGCCGAATGGCCGAATGCCCGCTTTCTTACGACGATAACGTAGGCTCCAGAGAGCGCAGGCCACCAGCGGTCGCCGGCGGCCTCGAGAAAAGCCGTTCGTTGGAGCAATTTTGCCTGTCCGATTGGAGGCCGATAGAAAACAGATGCCGCTGACACCAGTTCGAGGCCGAGCAATCTCGTCCAATCCTGCACCTGACTCAGGGTCAAAAAACTTCCGCTCCAGGGTGCTCGGCGGACTCCGAGCCGCAACAAGCGGCGCAGACCCCACAAACTCCACCGATTGAATCCGCAGATCACGAGGCACCCTTCAGGCGCCAAGACGCTATGGGCCTCTCGGAGCACCGCATGAGGCTCGAGTGAGAAATCCAGCACAAATGGCAACGCGAGCAGATCTATTGACCTCGCTGCAAATGGTAGTTGTTCAGGTCGGCAGATAAGCCCGGACGCGCCGGTGATTGCGCAGTCGATCGGCCGGGTTAACGATTGAAAAAATGGAGACTCTGCCCGTTGCAGCAGATTCACAGGGGTGAATCCCGCCTGAAATCCCGTGCGAAAATACCCCGGTGGTACCAATCGCGTGACGGACTCTGCCGTCACTTCCCCGAGCGCCGTGCCTAAGGTAGTTTCAAACCAGTGAGCTACCTCGTCATTGTCGTCAGTTTCCAGAGGGGCTCGATCCGCATGGCGGTGCACCGGATTGTTACGCTGATGTCTTCTATCCTTAACTGATCTCATCGGCCCCTGATTCCCTGAAGCGAACGACAGGCATTCTAACCCGTGGCAGGCAAACCCAAGCAGTCGGGCGGGCTCAAAGCGTAAGCGCGTAGACGAGAGCGTCTTCTTTTCTGGGCGGACCGTAGTACTTTTTTCTTAGGCTGAGGAATTCGAATCCCGCTTTTTCGTAGATCGCCCGGGCCCGGAGATTACTCGGCCGAACCTCAAGAAAAACCCGTTCGACCCCAGCCTGTCTGGCTATCATCACCCCTTTCGCAAGAAGCTGCCTGCCGAAGCCCCGTCTTTGCCGGTTCGGTGCGACAGCAATATTCAGCAGATGGGCTTCGTCTGGTCCGAGCGACACAATCACATATCCGACGATCTCATCGAGACGAAAAACCCAACATTCGTAATGGGCACTCAGGCAGTCCCGAAATACCCCTACGCTCCAAGGTGCAGGCGACACCGCAGCTTCCAGACTGGCGACCTCTTCGACATCACCAGCCTCCATTCGGGCGATCTGGGGTGCATCCTGGACCGCACGCATGAGGCTATCTAGGTCAAAAGCGATTGGGCCAGTACCAAGTCTTCCCAGGTCTTGCCTTTCGCGGCGGGTGAGCGGAGCAGGTAGGCCGGATGGTAGGTCACGACCAACGGCAACTGATTGAGCCTGTACTGATGCGCCTTCCCCCGAAGCTGGCCCAAGCTCTCAGCCGAATTGAGCAGCGCCTGCGCCGCGAAACGACCCATGGCCACAATGATTTGCGGTTGAATCAATTCGATTTGCGCATGGAGAAAAGGGCTACACTCCTGAACCTCGAGCCCGAAGGGATCCCGATTGTTGGGAGGTCGACACTTCAGCACATTCGCGATATAGACGCTTTCCCTCGACAGGCCGATACCGAGGAGCATGGCGTGCAGCAAGGCTCCTGCTCTACCCACGAACGGCACACCCTGCTTGTCTTCCTCTGCCCCAGGGGCTTCTCCCACGAAGAACCAACGCGCTCCGGGTGATCCTGAACCGAATACCACCTTGCCGCGTGTCCGATGGAGTTCGCAGCGCTCGCAATGGCGTGCTTTCTCAGCAAGGGAAAGAAGGCCTGGGGTCTCGTCTCCGCCTCTATCCTGTGCTCCAGACTCTGGAGAACCCGGCTCCGGTTCGCTGAGGCCATTACCACCAGAGCCAAAACGCCATCGAACCAAGCCCATTTCCCGCAGATAGGACGCCTGACGATCCATCATGCGGATTTAGATGGTCTCACCGCTTTGGGGATTAAACCGCTGCGGGCTAGCCTGAAGTTTATTTACCCCGTTTATGTATGCCTTAACGGAAGCGACCACAATGTCGGTGTCAGCGCCCTGCCCGTTCACAACACGGCCATCCTCCTGCAGACGGACGCTCACCTCTCCTTGAGAGTCAGAGCCGGCCGTAATCGCATTGACGGAGTACAACATCAAATTTCGGTTGCCAGGAACGACTTCCTCCACCGCCTTGAACGCCGCGTCGACCAGTCCGTCCCCCTCTGCTCGGCTCGATCGTGGCTCACCTTCATATTCAAGAGAAAGTTCCGCAATCGGGATCTCTCCGGTCTGGGAAATCGTTTTGAGCCCCACAAATCGGATGGCTTCGTGTTCTTCCTGGGCCGCCCCCTCTCCCGCCAGCACCTGCAGGTCATCATCAAAGATCTCGTGCTTCTTATCAGCGAGGTCCTTGAAACGACCAAAAGCCGCATTGAGTTCCGCCTCGCTTTCAAACTCGATGCCCAACGTAGACATGCGTTCACGAAACGCCGTTCTCCCGGAGTGCTTTCCGAGTACGATCTGGTTTGCCGACCAACCCACATCTTCAGCACGCATAATCTCGTAGGTATCCCTTTGCTTTAGCACACCATCCTGATGAATACCGGCCTCATGGGCGAACGCATTCGCGCCGACGATGGCTTTATTGGGCTGGACAGGAAAACCCGTCACGCTGGAAACCATCCTGCTGGCAGGGAGAATCTGTGTGGTGTCAATCGCCGT
>DDZY01000206.1:11725-26728 GCA_002346525.1 Proteobacteria bacterium UBA2996 | reverse complement strand
GCCCGCTCCCCAAGGCCATTGATCGTGCATTCGACCTGACGTGCTCCCGCTTGCACAGCCGCCAGCGAGTTGGCGACCGCCACGCCGAGGTCGTTGTGACAGTGGACCGAAAAGATGGCTTTATCCGAATTCGGGATACGCTCCATCAGGCGTTTGAACATGTCACCAAACTGATCCGGCATGGTGTAGCCGACGGTGTCTGGGATATTTACCGTCCGCGCACCGGCCTCGATTACGGCTTCGAAGATTCTGCAGAGGAAGTCTTCATCGGAGCGGCCCGCGTCCTCGGCCGAGAATTCAACATCGTCCACAGCGTCTCTGGCCTGGCGAACTGCCTGCACCGCTTTTTCGAGCACGTCCTCTGGCGACATCCGAAGCTTGGCCTTCATGTGGATCGGCGACGTCGCAATAAAAGTATGAATGCGCGGTGCATTGGCCTCCTTCACGGCGTCGGCTGCCTTGTCGACGTCACCGGGGTTTGCCCTTGCCAATCCGCAGATTCGGCTCTCGCGAATCTCTCTAGCGACCATTTTTACCGCTTGGGAGTCGCCTTCACTGGCTGCGGGAAAGCCCGCTTCAATGATATCTACCTTGAGTTTTTCCAACTGCCTTGCAATCCGGATCTTCTCCGCTGCGGTCATCGACGCGCCTGGGCTCTGTTCCCCGTCGCGCAAGGTGGTGTCGAAAATATATAGCCGGTCGTTCATGCTTGTTCTCCGCGAATCAAGACTTGTGAAATTACCTGACCTTCCCTTTCAGAAAGGAAAAAATAGGTTCGGTGTTTTAAGGGAGTGAAGTTTATAGCGCCGGCAGGCGCAGCAGACCTAGCAGGCTGCAGGGCAGTCCGGCCAGCGGGTGTCCGGCGAGGCTGGAGCCGGAGCGAAGGTCAAAATGGGATCGACTCGACATCATCGTGAGAGTATAGCGCTGGTCCGCGTGCCTGGCAAAAAGCCCCCCACGCCGGCCTTCTAGTCCGAGACACCTGCTGCGGAGTCTTTAGGCTTCTGGGTCGAATCTGCGTCGTCGGCCTCATCGGTCTCGCCCGGACTCTGAAACACACTTTGCCCATCCTTCCGATTAAGCGCCCAACTCACCGCACCAGACGCGGCATAGACAGAGAAAATCGCCAGTAGGATTGCCGGAGGATCGAAGGAGATCAATACGAAGACCAGCACAAGGGCGAGCACCGCCACAAACGGGACTCGATGCTTCAGATCCAGATCTTTGAAGCTGCGATACGGCATCGCACTGACCATGGCGAACGCGAGCAGCGCCATCAGGATGAACCCGGCCACGGTGAAGGCCCGTCCGGTTAAAAGATAACTCTCGGCCGTCCAGACCGCAGCCGCCAGCAGCACCGCGGCGGCAGGACACGGCAATCCATGAAAATAGCGCTTGCTGGGAACCTCCTGTGTGTTGAACCGCGCCAAACGCAGCGCTGTCGTTGCGACGTAGGTGAAGGCGACGAGCCAACCCACCTTCCCCAGGGATTGAAGGCCCCACTCATAAAGGATCAAAGCCGGTGCTAGACCAAACGCCACCAGATCAACGAGTGAATCGTACTCTTTGCCAAAGTCACTTGCGGTATTCGTCATTCGGGCGACGCGCCCATCGAGCATGTCCAGCACAGCCGCCACGATGACAGCGATTGCCGCGTTGCCGAAGTTTCCAACGGTCGACTGGATAATCGCGTAGAACGCAGCGAACAGACTGGCCGTTGTAAAAAGATTAGGCAGGATGTAGATGCCTTTGGGGCGCTTGTCTCGCTGGTCCAATGCTGTGACCTTATCCAATCTGGACATGCTAACTGGGACTCTGTTTAAGCCGGGCGATAATATCACTTCCCGATAGGACCCACTTTCCCGCCTTTGCGACAATCTCTGAATCCGCAGGCAGGTAAACATCGACCCTGGATCCAAAACGGATAAAGCCGTAGCGCTCTCCACGAGCGACTTCGTTCCCGACGTCGACGTAGGTCAGGATGCGGCGCGCCACCAGGCCTGCAATCTGGACGCAACTGACAAGTTCCCCCGCTTTTGTTCTGATCTGCAGGGCACAACGTTCGTTTTGAGACGATGCTTTCTCGAGCTCGGCGTTCAGGAAACGGCCTGTGTGATATTGCCGTCCGACGATCTCGCCCGCGATTGGTATCCGATTTGAATGAACAGAAAAAACATTCATGAAGATACTGACGCGCGTGCTTGGATCTCCTGAAAACGGATCTACCGCAGGTTGGATGCCAACCACTCGGCCGTGGGCGGGTGATACCACCGCACCCGGCGAGTCCGGAATAACACGGGGCGGGTCACGAAAGAATTGGATAACCAGTATCGCGATAAGCCAAAAAGGCAGGGCAACCCACAGACCTCCCAGAGCATGGACCGATGCCGCAATCGCAACGGTAATTAGGATACGACTCCATCCCTCACGGGCGATGATCGGGTGCGTCATAGTACCGGTCTGGCCGACCTGCCTCGACAACTAAAATTGCAGTCAGTTACGGGCTTTGTCGACGAGTTTTCCTTTTTGAATCCAGGGCATCATTGCGCGCAAACCCTCGCCGACCGCCTCAATCTGATGCTCCCGTCCTTTTTGACGCAGGCCCTGGAAGTTCGCTCCTCCCGAACGGCTTTCCTCCATCCACTCTCTTGCGAACTGGCCGGACTGAATTTCGCTGAGGATCTTTTTCATCTGGGCCTTAACTTCCGGAGTCACGATCCGAGGCCCGCGGGTAACATCGCCGTATTCAGCAGTATTCGATATCGAGTAACGCATATTCGCGATCCCGCCTTCGTAGATCAGGTCAACGATCAACTTGGTTTCGTGGAGGCACTCGAAGTACGCCATCTCAGGAGCGTATCCGGCCTCGACCAAGGTCTCAAAGCCCGCCTGGATAAGAGAGGTGAGCCCACCGCAAAGAACCGTCTGTTCACCAAAGAGATCGGTCTCTGTCTCTTCTTGATAAGTTGTTTCGATGACGCCGGCCCTGCCGCCTCCTATCGCACTTGCGTACGAAAGCGCTGTCTCTCTGGCAGATCCACTTGCGTCTTGCTGGATAGCGATGAGACAGGGAACTCCTCCGCCTTCCGTGTAGGTAGACCGGACCAGGTGACCGGGACCCTTGGGGGCAATCATGATCACATCGACCGAACTGTCTGGCTCGATAAATCCGAAGTGCACGTTAAATCCGTGGGCAAAGGCCAGAGCCGATCCCGGCTTCAGATTGGCGGCAACGTCGCTCTCATACAGATCTGCCGCCAGTTCATCCGGTACCAGTATCATGACAACATCTGCCGCCGCTACCGCATTTGCTACCGTATCAACACGCAGCCCCGAATTGAGCGCTTTGTCCCGAGAGGAAGAATCCTCCCGCAGGCCGACCACCACATCGACGCCACTGTCACGCAGATTATTCGCGTGGGCGTGTCCTTGGGAACCGTATCCGATCACCGCGACGGTCTTTGCAGAAATGATACCGAGGTCGGCATCGTCATCGTAATAGACTTTCATGAATATTGCTCCAGCGCGTCCCGCGGACGCCAGTTAAAAAGAAAAGACTTCAGCATTGTCGCTACAACCTGAGGGACCGCTCCCCGCGTGCAATTCCCGACACACCCGAACGCACGACCTCGAGGATATCGGCAGCCGGCATCGCACCCAGGAATGCGTCCAGTTTGTCCCCGGGGCCCGTTAGCTCAATCGCGTAAGTTTCACCATCGACGTCAATAATTCGACCACGGAAGATATCAACGAGGCGTTTAATTTCCTCTCGTGCGCCCCCTTCCGCCGCTACCTTAAGGAGCATTAACTCGCGCTCAATGTGCCGTCCTTCCGTCAGGTCCATCAGTCGAACTACATCGATCAGTTTGTTAAGCTGCTTGGTGATCTGCTCGATAATCTGTTCAGACCCGTGGGTGACAATCGTCATCCTTGAAAGGGAGTCATCATCGGTCGGTGCCACCGTCAAAGACTCGATGTTGTAGCCACGCGCCGAGAAGAGTCCTGCAATCCGGGAAAGCGCTCCGGGCTCGTTTTCGACGAGCAGAGAAATGATTCGGCGCATACCTTACGCGAGCTCCCTTTCCGCCGGAGCAGAGCCATCCGGTAACGGCTTGAGCACCATCTCGTTATGGCCGGCACCCGCTGCGATCATGGGGTACACGTTTTCGGTCTGATCGGTAACAAAATCAAGGAAGACCAGTTGATCTTTCTGTGCGAAGGCATCGCGCAACGCGCCTTCGACGTCTCCCGGCTTCTCAACGCGGATGCCCGTGTGGCCGAAACTTGACGCCAATTCCACAAAGTCTGGGAGTGAATCCATATAGGAATGTGAGTAGCGGCGGTCATAGAAGAATTCCTGCCACTGGCGGACCATTCCCATGTAACGGTTGTTCAGGTTAATAATCTTGATCGGCAAATCGTATTGCCTGCAGGTGGACAATTCCTGAATACACATGATGATGCTGGCTTCCCCGGTGACACAGGCGACCGCAGCCTCCGGGTGAGCAAGCTGGACGCCCATAGCCGACGGCAGTCCGAAGCCCATCGTGCCCAAGCCCCCGGAATTGATCCAGCGCCGGGGCTTATTGAAGCCGTAGTACTGGGCCGCCCACATCTGATGCTGCCCGACATCCGAAGTGACATAAGCGTCACCCAGAGTCACTTCATGCAGTTTCTGGACCACAAACTGCGGCTTGATCACTTCGTCACTGGCGTCATACCCGAGCGAATCACGGTCGCGCCAGGCGTCAATCTGCTCCCACCATTGTCCGAGGCTATCTGTATCCTGCTCGACGCTGGTGTGGTCGAGCGCATCAAGTAGTTGCTCTAGTGCGGCTCCAGCATCCCCGACGATGGGAACCTCGACGGAGACGTTCTTGCCAATTGAGGCGGGGTCTATGTCGATATGGATAATCTTGGCATTCGGTGAGAACTTCTTAAGATCACCTGTCACCCGGTCGTCAAAGCGAGCGCCTACCGCGAGCATCACATCGCATTCGTACATGGCCATGTTCGCCTCGTAGGTGCCGTGCATCCCCAGCATACCCAGAAATTTCGGGTGGTCAGATGCCAAGGCGCCCAAGCCCATGAGCGTGTTCGTGCAGGGATGGCCCAGCCGCTCTACCAAAGTGGTCAGCTGTTTCGCAGCCCCCGATAGCACCACCCCACCGCCGGTATAGATAATGGGTTTGCGAGCGCGTAACAGCAAAGAGGCGGCTCGCGAAATCTGCTTGGCATGCGCTTTGTGCGCCGGCGCGTAGGAGCGGATTCGAACGTTCTTCGGGTAACTGTAATGCGTCGTTTGCGCCGTCACGTCCTTCGGTATATCCACTACGACGGGACCCGGTCTACCCGAATTCGCAATAAAAAATGCCTTCTTCATCGTGGCAGCGAGATCGTTTACATCCCTGACCAAAAAATTGTGCTTCACACATGGTCGCGTGATTCCAACGGTGTCGACCTCCTGAAAGGCATCGTCCCCGATTAGATGGGTTGGGACCTGCCCCGTCAGAATAACCATCGGGATCGAATCCATATACGCCGTCGCAATTCCGGTGACGGCGTTGGTAACGCCTGGGCCTGAAGTGACCAGTACAACGCCGGTCTTACCGGTGGCCCGAGCATACCCATCCGCTGCGTGCGTCGCGGCCTGTTCATGTCTTACCAGGATATGACGCACATCTTCCTGGCTATAGAACGCGTCGTAGATGTGAAGCGCCGCGCCTCCGGGATAACCGAAAACCAATTCGACGCCTTCATCTTTCAAGCTTTGGACGACGATCTGTGCGCCGGTCAGCTCCATTAGCAAACCTCGATAAGGGTTGGGTGATCAAGATTCCCTAGGAACAGACAGGAATCAAACCGGAAAGTATAAACAGTTCCCCGGTAGGATGTAAATTCAGCGGCGACGCCAAGAGGTGGAGCCATCCGGGCGATCTTCAAGGGTGACACCCATCTCCTCAAGTTGTGCCCGAACTTCATCAGACAACTGAAAGTCTTTTTCCTGTCGTGCCCGTCGTCTTGTTTCGATTAACGTTTCGATCAAGGCATCCTTGTCTGAAGGGGTCGTATCGGCATCTTCAGTCGATCCTTCCCGCACTCCTCCGATGCCGAGAATGGTCGCAGGCTCCTGATAAAGCAACCCAAGTCGCCCGCCCAGATGTTCTAACTGATTGGCGAGGGTCTTTGCCTCAGACTCCGCACCGGCTTCGAGCGCTCGGTTTATGCCCCTGACGAGATCAAATAAAACTGCAATCGCCGAAGGTGTATTGAAATCATCTTCCAGCGCCTTATCGAATGCTTCGCCCAATCCATTGTCAGCTTCGGGATCTGCGGGCGTTGTGTCGGATCGCTCCCGTGCCCGGAACAGGGCGCTATACAGTCTCTCAAGCCCGGCCCTTGCCTGGTCCATGACTTCTGCCGAGAAGTTCAAGGGGCTTCTATAGTGGCTCAGGAGCACGAGAAACCGGATCACCTCTCCGGCGCGGGCCGGGTCGTCGTCCTGACCGACCAAGTCTCGAATCGTAAAAAAATTGCCCAACGATTTCGACATTTTCTCTTCATGAAGCTGGACGAAACCGTTGTGCATCCAGGTGTTAACAAACCTGCATCCGGTTGCGCCTTCCGTCTGGGCGATTTCATTTTCGTGATGCGGAAAACGAAGGTCCATCCCCCCGCCGTGAATATCGAAATGCTCCCCAAGGCATCGGGTTGACATAGCCGAGCACTCGATATGCCAGCCCGGCCGACCCTCTCCCCACGGCGAATTCCACATCGGCTCCCCGGGTTTGGCGCGTTTCCACAACACGAAATCGAGCGGATCATCCTTCGCTTCGTCTTTTTCGACGCGGGCTCCTGCCAGAAGATCGTCTAAAGAGCGTCCCGAGAGCTGTCCATAGGCTTCAAATTTGCGCACCCGAAAATACACATCCCCGTTTTCGCCCTGATAAGCCAGGCCCCGCTGCTCCAGTTTCCGAGTGAGTTCGATAATCTCGGCAATGTGACCCGTGGCACGGGGTTCCTGATCTGGCGGGGCCACATTCAGTATTTCCTCGTCCTGGTGCATCGCGTTTATGAAGCGTTCTGTGAGATGCTCAAACGGCTCGCCGATTTCTGTCGCGCGCGCAATGATCTTGTCGTCTATGTCGGTAATATTGCGAACATAGTCGACACTGTAGCCCCAGGCTCTTAAAACTCGAACCACCATATCAAACACAACCAGAACCCGGGCATGACCCAGGTGACAATAGTCGTAGACCGTCATCCCGCAGACGTAGATCCCAATCCGTCCTGGGACTAAGGGCTCAAAACGTTCTTTTTTGCGCGTCAAACTGTTGTAGATTTGAAGGGCCATTCAGACATCCTCATCAGCGGGTGGCGAATGTTAACCAAATGCAGGGTATTCTCCAACTCAGCGGAGCGTTAGATTTAGAGATAATCCCGAAACCCGCCCGGAACGTATTTTGATCCACTTGATCTCCGACCTACACCTGAGCCCGGACCGGCCGGAACTTCTCAGTCAATTCGATGCGTTTGCAGGCACACTCTCCGTCGGGGATGATCTGTACATTCTGGGAGATCTTTTCGAATACTGGCTGGGTGATGACGCCGTCGAATTCCTCGGTCATGGCGCCGTTGAACGACTCTTAACCTCGTTATCTCAGCGCGGGATCAATATCTTCTTTCTTTCAGGCAATCGAGACTTTCTTCTTGGACAACACTTTGCCGACCGCTGTGGAATACAACTCATTGCGGACGAACATGTTATTCGGGTGGACGGTCGCCGCGTTTTGCTGATGCACGGGGACAGTTTGTGTACAGACGATCTCCCCCACCAGGCATTCCGGAAGTTGGTTAGGTCTGCGGACTGGCAGAGGGCATTTTTGGACAAGTCCGTTGCCGAGCGTGATGGGTTGGCGAAACTGGCACGTTATCGTAGCGAGGACGACAAGACTCAGAAAACGATGGAGATTATGGATGTAAACCAGCAAGCCGTGGAGGAGATCATGCATTCGCATGGCGTGGACACCCTGATTCATGGTCACACGCACCGGCCAGCTATCCATCGATGTGATTCCCCTCATGGCGCCCACCGCATCGTGCTGGGAGACTGGACGCCCGAGCCCAGTTGGATTCGACTGAGCGCAGCCGGAGTGGAGCTCGCTTTCTCAGGGAATCTACGGCGACTGGATTTTTAACGACATCTGAGTCTGCGATCAGTGGTAGGCGCTGACCTCAGAGACATCGAGCGCTTCGGTACTTTTGGTCTTGGCGAGGTCACTGCGAGCCCCTGCCAGTGCGCGCAAAAAGTCATCACTGACGTTACCCGTGATGTAGTTACCATCGAAGCAGGAGGCGTCAACCCGGGCGATCTCCGGATTTCCCTCGCGCACTGCATCAATCAAATCATCCAGGCGCTGGTAGATCAACCGGTCGGCTCCAATAAATTCCCCGACCTCCTCCTCTGTCCTCCCGTTCGCAACCAGTTCTGAGCGCGAGGGCATATCGATGCCATAGACGTTAGCATAGCGCACCGGAGGGGCAGCGGAAGCAAAATACACTTTCTTGGCGCCGGCGTCGCGGGCCATCTGAATGATCTGCTGCGACGTCGTGCCACGAACGATTGAATCATCCACCAGTAGCACGTTCTTGCCCCGAAATTCCAGGTCGATCGCGTTCAACTTTTGTCGAACTGATTTCTGTCTCTGCGCCTGACCCGGCATGATGAACGTGCGCCCTATATACCGATTCTTGATAAATCCTTCTCGATACTTCAGCTCGGCGACATTGGCCAGCTGGAGGGCGGAGGTCCGGCTGGTATCCGGGATGGGGATGACCACGTCAATATCATGATCCGGCCAGACGGTCAGCATGTGCTCCGCCAGTTTCTCACCCATTCGCAAACGACTCTTGTAAACCGCGACGTCATCCAAGATCGAATCTGGGCGCGCCAGATAAACGTACTCAAAAAGGCACGGCGTCAACTCAGTCTGCGACGCGCAGATTTCCCTTTCGATGGTGCCATCGGGCTTGATAACCACTGCCTCCCCGGGAGCGATATCCCCAAGATGCTGGTATCCGAGCACATCCAACGCGACGCTTTCGGAAGCGACCATCAGTGAACGCCCCTGCACGCCGGCGCGCTCGCCCAACACCAGCGGTCGAATACCGTACGGGTCGCGAAATGCCACCAGGCCATACCCCACGATCATCACGACGACCGCATAGGCGCCCTGGCACCTTTCATGCAGTCGACGGACGGCGTCAAAGACGTTTTGGGTCTGGAGTAGGGCGTCACCACCACGCACAAATTCCATGAGTTCGTGCGCAAACACGTTCAGCAGAACCTCAGAGTCTGAACCCGTGTTTATCTGACGGAGATCGTCCTGAAATAACTCCTCACTGAGTTCACGTGCGTTGACGAGGTTTCCGTTATGCCCCAGAGCCAGGCCAAAAGGGGAATTAACGTAGAAAGGCTGCGCTTCTGAGCGATTGTCGCCTCCAGCAGTTGGGTACCGCACGTGACCAAGCCCCATATTGCCCTCCAGTTGGAGCATGTGACGAGCCTGGAACACATCGCGCACAAGACCGCTATCTTTGCGGAGAAAAACCCGCCGACCGTCACAAGTCATGATACCCGCCGCATCCTGCCCCCGATGCTGAACCACGGTTAGCGCATCATAAATCTGCTGATTGACAGGACCCGTTCCAACAATACCGACGACACCACACATCGTTAGCGACTCTCCTCGAAATTTAGTCTGTAGTGTCCGAGGCGCTCGGCAGCCCGCCGTCCAGCAGGTGGGATCCAAATCCCTCCAGCATCCCGGGCGCGAGGTACTGTGCCGTCCAATCCACCGCTGGATCAATCAATGGGATCATCATCGAAGCATTGTACCAATCCTGTTGGGGGGCGCCGGAGTTACGGCTGAGCAAGAGCACAGCACCGAGAATAACGAGAGCGCGAACCAACCCAAATAATCCGCCCAACAGACGATCCATCCCGGCAAGGCCGGTTGCCTTGAAGATCTTGGTAATCAGGCTCGCTAGAAGCAGCAACCCGACCAATACGCCCACAAACACCAGGACCGCCGCAACCACTCGAGACAGCGTTGGGTTTTGCAATACCGGATCGATGGTCTGCGCCACATCAGCGCTATGCCGGTAAGCAATCCAGAATGCCGTTATCCAGGAGATCAAAGACAGCAACTCTCGCAGCAACCCTCGAAATAGGCCGAACACCAGTGAGAGCGCCATCGTCGAAACAATGGCAACGTCGACAAGCGAAGGCCAGACACTCACAATTCCATTCATTGTAATAGCCTGCCAATATCTAAGAACGACACAGTCTCAATTGAGTTCGACGACAAAAGCCGGCTCTCCGGTGACAAGCATTGCCTTGCCGCTCTCGCGCTCAGCTGCCGCTAAATCTGAAAACGGGCCCAGAAAGATCCGGACCGCGACGCGACCGTTAATCTTTATATTCTCCTGGTGCGGAGTCATTCCGTTGTCTTTGAGGAGGCTTGAGCGTTTCTTTAAATTTTCTGCTTGAGAAAATACCCCCACCCGGACTACCCAGCCCTGTTGCACTCCAATAAGCGCGGGAGCGACCGAGACAGCCGTCACATTATCCTCATTATCACCACCTTCACCGTTATCTTTTGGCTTCTCCAATTTTCCCGAAGCGGTTGGTTCAGGGTTTTTTGTTGATATTTGATCCCCCGACGCATCGGAAACATCCGACTCGGACTTTTCCATGGCACCCTGCGATGCCGTGGAGGGTCCAATTGAGGAGTTGAACTCGCCTTTTGGTTCGAGAAAGTCGGCGGGCTCGTGTACAACTTCGTAACCCGCTTCACCACCGAGTAGCCACGGCAATAGCAGCACGGGCAACGCCAAAAGGATTAGCGCTCCGGTTACACGATGCTTCAGATTGAACGCCGGCTCCGAGGGGGTTTCCATTTATCCAGGTGCCCGTTCTGAATGCACGGCCAGTATATCACCCACCAGGTAAAACGATCCGAAGACCACCACTCGATCGCCCGGTCCGCTCGCCTGCACGGCAGCCCGATAACACGCTTGCGGTGTTTGCCCTTGGCCAGCATCGACAATGGCTAACCCGGATAATGCAGAGCGCAGTTCATCATCAGCCAGTGCCCGCCCATCCTCGAGGGTTGCCGGATACCAATAATCTATGGCAGAACGCATCACCTCAACTGCCTGCGCGATATCCTTGTCTTTTAGCATTGCAAATACGGCCCGCGTTTTGCCTGAGACAGACTCGGCACGCAGCGCTTGTGCCAGTGCACAGACAGCCTGCAGGTTGTGCCCAACGTCAAACCAAATCGAAACATCGCCACCGACCCGCTCCTGGCGACCGGGCACCGACAATCCATTCAGTGCCGAAACATGCTCGCGGGTGACCGGGAGCTTCTTCTGGAGCAATCGGATAGCCGCCAGGGCGCCGGCTAGATTTTGAGACCAGACTGGACTTGTCGACTCGACTTCCATATGCCCTAAGAAAGACGGGTGAGTCCACTTTGGCCCTGCTGATGAGAAAACCCTCTTGCCGTTGACTTCCTCAACAGAAAAGTCGCGGTCCGCAAGGCGCCAGTCGCACTGTAGAGCCGCCAGACGCTCTGTTATTGTTGTGGGAGGGTCAGAATCTGAGACGACGGCGCATCCGCGATACCGCAGAATACCCGCTTTCTCCTTCCCGATCTCCTCCCGGGAATGGCCCAGCCAGGCCTGATGATCCAAATCGATTGACGTAATGATGGCGAGATCAGCATCCACGGCGTTAACAGCATCCAATCTCCCTCCCATTCCAACCTCCAGAATCCAGATATCCAGTCCAGAACGCGAAAAGATCTCTAAAGCAGCGAGCGTGCCAAACTCGAAATAGGTCAGCGGGATATTGCCGCGCACGCATTCGACTGATTGGAACGCCTGGCAGAGTCGATCGGCAGAAGCCGGGTGGCCATTCACTTTCGCCCGCTCGCCGTAGTCCACCAGGTGCGGGGAGGTATACGTACCGACTCGATATCCCGCGGATCGATAGACCGCATCCAGCATCGCGACCGTTGATCCTTTTCCATTGGTGCCGCCGACTGTAATGATGACCCTCGGGTAGGTTGGGATGAGACAGTGCAACACCCGCCTTACCCTGTCCAGGCTGAGATCGATCGTTCTTGGATGTATGGACTCGATATAGTGGAGCCAGTCGCTTAGCTCCCAGTCAGACTGCAGCCGCATCGCCCAGGCTTATTCGAGATCGGAAGCAGGCACGGGGGCTTCCCCGGGAAACAACAACTCGGCCCCTGCCGTTTGAACCGGCCCGAACCCCAGTGTCTGGATCGCATCACCGATGGTGTCGCGCAATTCGTTCCGAGTCACCACCATGTCGATAGCGCCATGTTCGAGCAAAAACTCGGACTGCTGAAATCCTTCCGGCAGCGTTTCCCGAACCGTCTGCTCGATTACCCGCGGGCCAGCGAATCCAATCAGTGCACGCGGCTCGGCAATGATGAGATCACCGAGCATCGCGAGGCTTGCGGAGACCCCGCCCATTGTGGGATCGGTCAAGACCGAAACGAAAGGCAATTTCGCATTCTTCAAATGATTCAAGGCCGATGTGGTCTTGGCCATCTGCAGAAGAGAGAACAAGCCCTCCTGCATTCGCGCCCCTCCGCTTGCACTAAAGCAGATAAAGGGGTTTCCTTGTTCGACCGCATCATCAACGCATCGCGTAAATTTTTCGCCTACGACGGAGCCCATGGATCCGCCCATGAAGGCAAACTCAAACGCCGCTACTGAAACGGGAATGCCCAGAAGCGTACCCCGGCCGGCGACCAGAGCCTCTGGTTCCTGACTTGCCTTGCCTGCTTCCGAAAGTCGATCGCGATAGCGCTTGGCGTCACGAAAGGTCAGTACATCAACTGCGCGCAACCCGGGTCCAATCTCCTCAAATCGGCCGTCGTCCAGAAAACCACTCAGGCGCGCTCTCGCGCTCAAACGCATGTGATGGCCGCACTTCGGACAAACCTGCATTCCACGGTCAAGATCTGCGCCGTACAGGACGGTGCTGCAATCATCGCACTTGCGCCAAAGCCCCTGCGGCACCCCCCTCCGGGTAGCCACCGAGGCCACATCCTTGATCTTGGGGGGAATCAATCGGTCAAACCAGCTCATGTCCTTGCCCCTCCCGCAGTCGACCCGGCGCCGTGCAGATCCCAGGCGCGAACCGCCTGACAGAACTCAACCATCTTTTCCGGACTTTTTATCCCCGGCTCTAATTCAACGCCGGTACTGACGTCCACGGCCCAGGCGCCAGACTGCGCAAGCGCGTCACCGACATTTCCCGCATCCAGGCCTCCGGCCAGGATTACTGGCGCCGGCAGGCTGACCCGAGCACGATCCCAGTCGAAAGCCGCCCCGGTGCCCCCCACCGTTTCAGGATCATAAGTATCCAATAAGAACGCACTCGCGCTGGGATGCTGATCGCAGACAATGTCTAAATCCACTTCGTCGCGCATCCGGACAGCCTTGATGTAGGGCAACCCAAATCGTTCGCAGTGCTCGCGCGTTTCTTCCCCATGAAACTGGAGAACGGTTAGTGGGACGCGATCGAGCACATTGGACACTTCGGCTTCACTGGGGTCAACAAACACGCCCACGAGGTCAACCAGTGCCGGTACCGAGTCCGCAAGGGATGCTGCTTGCTCCAGGGCTACGGCACGACGACTTTGCGGAAAGAAAATAAGGCCCAACGCATCCGCGCCAGAGGCAATAGCGACTGCTGCGTCGTTCTCGCGAGTCAGGCCGCAAATTTTCACTCGGGTTCGCACCCGCCTATTTTACCCTTGCTCCTCTACCGGCGGTGCTTACCAGAACTTGCAGGGCTCAGGCGGTGAGGGAATCCTAAATACCTCGGGATACCTAACCCCGCTAAAATACAAACCGTCAGGGAGTGCTGTTACCCCCCCTGCCGATCTGTCACAGCTTTGCAGAACCTCCTCCACCCAAGGGATGGGCTTCGAGCCGTTTGCAACCGCAGTGAGCACCCCGGCGATATTCCTCACCATATGTTGGAGAAAACCATCGGCCTCAATATCTATCCATATCCATGGGCCTTCACTATTCACAGACAGTTCATAAATCTCTCGAACCGGCTGTTTCGACTGGCAACCGCTCGCCCGAAAGGCCGAAAAATCATGTCGACCTTGCAACAACGCAGCTGCACGTTTCATACGCTCCACATCTAGTTTTTCGTAGGTCCAGGTCACTTTTCCGGATAAATAGGTGGGCCGAACGTCTCGGCAGAATAGGATATATCGGTACTGCCTCGACAGCGCAGTGAAGCGCGCGTGAAACGTGCGGTCGACTTCTTTGATCCACGTTAAGGCCGACCCGCTCGGCAGGAGCGTGTTGGCGCCCCTGAGCCAGTTAAGCGAGGAGCGATCCGCCGCAGAATCGAAGTGGCAAACCTGACCGGTCGCGTGCACACCGGTATCGGTACGGCCTGCCGTCACAACGCGGATTGCCTCAGACGCAACTGCGCTTAGAGCCTTCTCGATGCAATCCTGGACCGTGCGCACCCCCGATTGACTCTGCCAACCATGAAACCGACTCCCATCGTATTCGACCCCAACAGCGTAGCGCGCAGAACCCGTTGAGACAGTGGATGGAATGTTGTCGACGTCCAAGGGGGAGTCACTCGTGTTGTAGAATCGGGGAACGTGTTTTGCAGATTGTACCCACTCCTCTGTCGCCCCAGCTCGGGGTTGTTCAGTTGAGATAGGTACTGTCTTCGTATTTCCGGATAATTGAAGAGCACTTATGGCACCGACCAATAAGAATACCGAACCCCTTGAGTCGTATCGAAGCGGTCCCGATGAACGCGGCCATTTCGGGCTGTTTGGAGGGCGTTTCGTTGCCGAAACGTTGATGCCATTGATTCTGGACCTCGAGGCTGCCTACGACGAGGCCCGCCAATCCCCCGAG
>DDZY01000206.1:0-11430 GCA_002346525.1 Proteobacteria bacterium UBA2996 | reverse complement strand
CGAGGCCCGCCAATCCCCCGAGTTCCAACGCGACTTTGACTACTACGCCGCCCATTACACCGGTCGGCCCAGTCCGCTCTACTTTGCCCAAAGCCTCACCGAATCCCTCGGCGGAGCGAAGGTTTATTTCAAACGAGATGAACTCAATCACACGGGTTCGCACAAGATCAACAACACCCTTGGACAAATTCTGCTGGCAAAACGGATGGGCAAGTCCCGGATCATTGCTGAGACCGGCGCAGGCCAACACGGTGTGGCCACGGCTACGGTCTGCGCCCTGTTTGACCTGCCCTGTGTGGTCTACATGGGCGCAACAGATATTGAGCGCCAAGCGCCAAATGTATTCCGCATGAAACTGCTCGGTGCAGAAATCGTTCCCGTTACGAGCGGTACCGGGACGCTTAAGGATGCGATGAATGATGCGTTGCGCGATTGGGTTGCCAATGTGGCTGATACGTTTTACATCATCGGCACCGTTGCCGGACCCCATCCCTATCCGGCAATGGTGCGCGATTTTCAGAGTGTCATCGGACGCGAGGCTAGAGAGCAGGTGTTAGCGGCCGAGGGTCGACTCCCCGACACCTTGGTGGCCTGCATTGGGGGCGGCTCAAATGCAATGGGACTGTTCCATCCCTTCCTTGATGACCCGGTCCGAATTGTTGGAGTCGAAGCCGGTGGCTTTGGGCTTGAGACCGAGAAACACGCGGCCTCTTTGACCGGCGGCCGGCCGGGCGTGCTCCACGGTAACCGGACCTATCTGCTTCAAAACGAAGACGGTCAGATTACCGACGCGCATTCCATCTCTGCGGGTTTGGATTACCCGGGAATCGGGCCCGAGCATGCCTGGCTCCATGATCAGGGTCGCGTCGACTACGTCTCGGTCACAGATTCCGAGGCCCTCGAGGCTTTCCAATTGTGCTGCAGGACTGAAGGCATTATTCCGGCTCTCGAGCCGGCACATGCACTGGCCCATGTAGCCAAGATTGCTCCCGAAATGGACAAGGATCAGATCATCGTGATGAATCTGTGCGGGAGAGGTGACAAGGATATCTTTACCGTGGCCGATACACTCGGGGTAGAAATATGAGGTCCCAAGATCGTATCGACCGAACCTTTCAGCGGTTGGCCGACGAGGCGCGGGCGGGGCTCGTTACCTTTATCACCGCGGGAGACCCTGACCTGGAAACAAGCCAGCAGCTTATGGAACGTTTGCCGGGCGCCGGTGCAGACATCATCGAGTTGGGCATGCCGTTTTCTGATCCAATGGCGGATGGCCCCGCGATTCAAGCGGCAAACCTGCGTGCCTTGTCTTCAGGCGCATCACTTCGCGGCACGCTGGCGATGGTGAGCCGATTTCGCGAGAACAACAACGACACACCGGTCATCCTCATGGGGTACTTCAATCCCATCTATCAGTACGGACCGTCGCGCTTTGTGACCGATGCTGCTGCTGCCGGCGTGGACGGATTAATTATGGTCGATCTTCCGCCGGAAGAGGATGATGAGCTTTGTGATCCGGCACGAACAGCCGGCCTGCATTGGGTCCGGCTCGTCACACCCACGTCGGACGAGGTCAGGCTACAGCAGGTGCTTCGCAATGCCAGCGGCTTTATCTATTATGTGTCAATTGCCGGCATTACTGGAACGCGATCGGCCGCCGCATCCGCAATTGGAGACGCCTTAACGATGATACGCAAACACACCCCGCTTCCGATTGCAGTCGGCTTTGGGATCAATACCGCAGAACAAGTCCGCGAGACCGGCGAGGTTGCCGATGGTGCCGTGGTCGGCTCGGCCATTATCCGGGAAATTGAGAATCACCTGGACCGATCCGGCAAAGCCAAACCGGAGTTACTGGATCGTGTCACCGGACTTGTCTCGGAGCTTGCCGGAGGGCTCCGCGCATAATCGACGGGGCAGCCCGCCGCATCCGGTTCTATTCGCTGGCTCAGCTCGTGAGTGTCGCTAGCAAGGTTTTTGCCCGCTCCTGGATTTCAGTATCTTCAGAACGGCTTAAGCCAGCGAGTATCTCATGCGCCGCCGCAGGATCTCCCATTTCAAGGTAGGCGTTCGCCAATTCGAGCTGCGTTCTTTCTTCGCTGATCCCTTCCGCAGGAACAGCCGGGACCGGGTCCGGTGACCCCGGCCCAGGGCCTGCAGGTTCCGCCCCGTCCCCAAGCGGTGGAGATAACCCTCCTAACGCTGATTGAGGTCCATGGTCAGGGGTATCCCGTCCCTCAAGATCCAACTCGAGATCGCTGGTGCTGTCATACGCTTTTTTGTCCGATCGCGCGATTTCAGAACCGAGTGGCGCCGTTGTCGGCATCGCTTCCGACTCGGAGCCCAGATCAAACTCGAACGGGATACCCTCATCCTTTAGCGGATCTGGTTCCAATGAATCCGACCCGGCTGCCGCGTCGGAAGGGAGATCAATGGCAACTGCGGTTGAGGTGCTGATCGGCGCCGGCGGATCTTCTTTTACAGTGTCTGTGACCTCGCGGACCAGTTTATCGAGGTGGGCTTCCTCGGGCGACCCCCCGGCCACTACCTGTCGCACCTCGTTTGTTAAGGCCTGAAACGCCTCTTTTTGATCTAAGACGGTCAGCACCTCAAGCAGTTTAAGTTTGAGTTCAATCCGGTCCGGTGTCCGGGATATCGCGTCGCGCAGTGTCTGTTCAGCTTGGACGGTACGCCCGTAAGCCAGGTAGATCTCTGACTCGGTCAGGGGGTCTACTTCGTCACTCTGAACCGCGACGCCGCGCTGGGTTTCGGTATCGGTAACAAATCCGGCTCCCACGCTTTCCTCAGGCGGGCCAGCTTCACTGCGCTGTACTTCCTCCGTTGACCGCACGCTATTTCCGGCGAACAGATCCCGACTTTCCGAACTCTCCGTGCGCGTAGTAAAGAGTCGATCCGAATCTCCCGCTTGCGTCCCCCTACGTTTGATGAGCAGCCATACCAGCAGCAAAAATATAATTACCAGTCCCAATGTCTTATTGGAGACTCCGGGTATCGCGGATTGCTTCTCGTCCACCCCTTCCCAAAATACTTTACTGGCCTCGCGACCCGCCTCGGCTAACAACCCTGCTTGACTGACGACCCATTCAAAACTCCGCGAAGGATCACGCCATGGCGGCGGCACGTCGTCGATCTCACCAGCAGGCTGGGCTGTTATCGCTTCCGCCGCAGCGGCAGCGGCGTCGGGCGCGGAATCTTCTGACACCGCGGAAATTTCAGAGACGTCTTCCAAAGCTTGGCTTGCGACTTCCTCAGAAGTCGGTTGTTCGGAGAGGGCTGTTGATCCTGCGACCGGATCTTCCTCGACTACCTCACCGGCTGAATGCTCGTTTTGCGATAACCCACTAGAAACCGCTGCCTGTTCAGCAGACGTTGCCGCATTTTGCGCCAACATGGATTCCAACTGCTGCTGGGCGATCGCGAGCTGCGTCTCCTGTAATTCAATGAGCTGCATGGTTTTTTCAAGCTGCTGCTGAAGCAGGTCGACTTGCTGGCTCAGTTGTTGATTCTCAAGCTCTTTCGATCCCAACGACTCCTCGACAGCGCTGAGGCGATCGGTCAGGGCGGTAACGGCAGCAGCTTCCTCTGTCTCAAGTCGTGGAGTGGCGTCCGTGGCGCTGCTGAGGGACCTCAACGGAAACATTTCGCCTGCGCTCGCAGTGGCAATCTGCGAAACAGGCTCCGGAGGCTGTATAACCCTAAGCACGTAACTAGACGAATCCACTGCCGCCAGATCCGCCTCGGGAGTCAGTAACGCTGCGACAGGTGCGTGAAGCGTCATCCAGTTTCCGTTCGGACTCGGCGTCTTGGGCTCGGACTGGCCCTCCAGCCAACGCACAAGATGGTCTTCATACAGGGCCCGTGCTTGCCCAGGATCGGTCCGGGCCATCTGGCGCTCTGAGGGTATATGCAGCCTCGCCCCCTGCCGAAGGAGGTTCATGTTGCCCTCGATAAAACTGTCCGGATTGTCTTCGACCAGGGCAACCATGGTCTGCTCAATGGAGATGGTGTCATCCACCTTGATCCGCCGGGCGATCTGCATCAGTGTTTGGCCCTCTTGGATCGGTCCAACATATTCTCCCGGGTAACTCACCTCCGACGGGTTTGGTGAGAAAGGTTCTCGCTCAGGCGTTGAAACGTTGCCCGCTGTCAACTGTTCGGCGGGATCCAGCATTACCGTGTATTCACGAAGTGTCTGCTGCCCGTTGATCTCGACGAGCAAGAGAAAACGCAAGAACGGCGTTCGAATCGGGTCTCTCGACTCGACCTCAATAATGACAGGGCGGGATAGCAAATCCAGAGTGAATATCAGGCCGGTAACCGCGGGATCCAGCGGAATTCCAGCAGCCGCATGGGCCCGGGAAGAGCCGAGGGAAATAACGGCCGTATCCGCCTCCGAACCGCTTCCAGGGTCCTTTACCTCGATTGCGGCCCGCAGGGGCTCATTCAACCTCGACGTTACTGATATACCGGAAAGCTCAACCGCGTGTACCACGCTGCAGGCGAGTGCCTGAAGCGACAGGACAACACCGGCAAGGACTGGCCTCACAGGAGACACCGCTCCCGGGGGCAGTGCGTTCCGGAGAAGGGAGACAGTCGAAGGATCATCCCCCGATTATAGGCACGCTGGGGTATCGAACCAATCAGAGCCGACGAACTCTGTCGAGAGCAGGACTCAAGTTCCGGGATACAGAAGTTCTGCTATTTGAATGCTGTTCAGGGCGGCTCCCTTGCGGATGTTGTCCGCGACCACCCAGAGGCAAAGCCCGTTTTCTGTCGAGATATCCTCACGGATTCTCCCCACGAAGACCGGATCGTGATCGGCCGCCTCGGAAACCGGTGTCGGGTAGCCTCCCGGCTTGCGTTCGTCGACGACACATACCCCATCGGCTTCTACCAGCGCAGCCCGGGCTTCATCGGCAGTGATCTTCACTCGAGTCTCAATATGTACCGCTTCGGCATGACCGTAGAACACCGGGATGCGCACCGTTGTCGGATTCACCGCAATCGTGTCGTCTTCAAAAATCTTTTGCGTCTCCCACACCATCTTCATTTCTTCTCGGGTGTAGCCATTGTCCTGAAAACTGTCGATATGGGGAATCGCATTGAAGGCAATTTGCTTTGGCATCACTTCGGACACCGCACCCTTGCCGTTTAGGAGAGAAGCAGTCTGGCCTGCAAGTTCCTCAATCGCCCGCCGCCCTGCGCCAGAGACGGCCTGATAGGTCGCCACGTTGATTCGGCTAATTCCAACTCTGTCATAAATTGGCTTTAACGCGACGACCATTTGGATCGTGGAGCAATTTGGGTTTGCGATCAGGCCTCGATGGTCATCCAGCGCATGGGAATTGACCTCCGGTACCACCAAGGGCACCTTCGGATCTCTTCTGAAATGTGAGGTGTTGTCAATTACCACGCATCCGGACTCGACCGCTTTGGGCGCGTACTCAGCAGAAATACTGCCTCCCGCTGAGAAAAGTCCCAATTGGACTTGCGAGAAGTCAAAGGCCGCGAGGTCCTGAACCCGGATCGCTTTACCTCGAAACATAATGGTACTACCAGCAGAGCGTTCGCTCGCCAATGCATACAGTTTCCGCACGGGGAAACGTCTCTCTTCAAGGATGCGAAGCATCACTTCGCCCACCGCCCCGGTGACCCCAACTACAGCAACGTCGACTTCAGGCTTTGCAGTCATAATGTTGTCGGCTCACACTCGGCAGGTGGAAGCGAAAAGCCTGCTATTACCGGATACGTCCAACTCAGGCCCCCAGATCCTCAAACAGCCAGGGAACCTCCTTCATCCGCCGCTCCTCATAGGCCGCAATATCCCCTTCGTGCTGAAGCGTCAACGCAATATCATCCAAACCTTCCAGGAGGCATTGCTTCTTAAAGGCGTCCATCTCGAAACGGTAAACCTGCCCTGATTCAGCGGTGGCCGTCTGACGTTCCAGATCAATCTCCATAGAAAACGGGCCTGACTCGCCGTCTTGGTTGAACAAAGTCTCTATATCTGCGCTCGGGAGCGAGATCGGAAGCACCCCATTTTTGAAGCAGTTATTGAAGAATATATCGGCGTAACTCCCGGCAATGACAGTTTTGATCCCAAAGTCCCGGAGCGCCCAGACCGCGTGTTCGCGCGAGGATCCACAACCAAAGTTCTCACGCGCCAAAAGAATCCGGCCGTCTCGATAAGCTTTCTTGTTCAGTATGAAATCGGAATTTAAAGGCCGACCGCTGCAGTCCTGGCCCGGCTCTCCCTGGTCAAGATAACGCCATTCGTCAAAAAGATTATCGCCAAATCCGGATCTTTCCACGGACTTCAGGAACTGCTTAGGAATAATTGCGTCGGTATCCACATTGCTTCTGTCGATTGGAATCACGACACTCGTGTAATTTAAAAACTTCTCCATTATTCGGAAGCCTCTTAAAGCTGATTGGGATCTGCGAACCGTCCTGCGATCGCGGCCGCTGCGGCCATCGACGGCGATACCAGATGCGTTCGGCCACCGTAGCCCTGTCGTCCTTCAAAGTTACGGTTGGATGTCGCGGCGCAGCGCTCTCCCGGCTCAAGACGGTCTGCATTCATCGCGAGGCACATCGAACATCCCGGTTCGCGCCACTCAAACCCCGCATCCGTAAAGATCTTGTCCAAACCTTCGGCTTCGGCTTGTATTTTGACGAGACCCGACCCCGGTACAACCAGGGCCTGTTTTATGTTCTGAGCCACTTTGCGGCCTGATGCCACCTTGGCCGCTGCACGCAGATCCTCAATTCGACCGTTGGTGCAGGCGCCAATAAAGACTTTATCGAGCTCAATAGCGTTAATCCGCGTTCCGGGTGTCAAGTCCATGTACTCCAAAGCCCGTGTCCAGTCTCCCTGTCGGGTTTGATCAGGGGCATCAGCAGGGTCGGGAATCGCGTCGTCGACGCTGACAACCATTTCCGGAGAAGTTCCCCAAGTGACTTGCGGCCGCAGCGACGAGACATCGAGGTGATATTCCTTATCAAATTCCGCATCTGCATCTGTGACCATCTCGAGCCAGTAATTCTGTGCTCTATCAAACGCGCCATCCTGCGGGGCGTAGGGACGACCTTTCAGGTACGCTACCGTCGTTTCATCCACACCCACCAGTCCTGAGCGTGCACCGGCCTCAATCGCCATGTTGCACAGAGTCATTCTGGCCTCCATAGACGCGCTCTTTACTGCACTGCCCGCGAATTCAATAGCGTATCCTGTTCCACCAGACGTACCGATCAGCCCGATCACGGCCAGGATCATATCTTTGGAAACGATGCTCTCCGGCAAGGTTCCATTCAGGTTGATGCGCATATTCTTCATCTTTCGCGCAACGAGGCACTGTGTGGCGAGAACATGCTCGACTTCCGAGGTTCCAATACCGAATGCCAACGCGCCGAGTGCGCCGTGGGTTGCGGTATGCGAATCTCCGCAGACAATTGTCATCCCCGGCTGGGTCGCACCTTGCTCAGGTCCCACGACATGGACGATACCCTGCCGAGGATCTGCCATCGAAAACTCCGTAATTCCGAATTCCTCACAGTTCCGATCCAGTGTCTCGACCTGCAGTCTTGCAATAGGATCGGCGATTCCGGCGCTGCGATCGGTCGTCGGTACGTTGTGGTCTGCGACAGCCAAGTTTGCTGCCTTGCGACGTGGAAGGCGTGCCGCATCGCGCAGACCTGCAAATGCCTGCGCCGATGTCACCTCATGCAAAAGCTGCAAATCGATGTAAATCAGGGCGGTACCGTCCTCGGACTCCCGTACGAGGTGCTGCTCCCAGAGTTTGTCGTAAAGGGTTTTTCCAGTCATCTGTGTCTCCTCGAGGGCGGGCGATTCTAACACAGCGATCCAGGCAGCCACGCGCCGTGAACCGCTGGTTGATGTGCCACTGTCTCCGACAGCAAGGACGGTGGTAATCTTTATCCTTCGGAAGTCAGGAGCCATTGGAACACGTTCATTGACCAGTTACTACAATCTCTTTGTTTCACTGGAGCGCACACTCGGCAAGGTCCTGCTCCCCATTGACCGCAATGCGTCAGAGCCGAACCGACTCATTTCGTCAAACGCCGCATTCCTTGAATTGAGCCGATCGGTTGCGTCTGAAATCTTTTCGGAAAACGGCTGCAGAACCAAAGATGATCCTGTCACGTTGTATCCGACACTCGACGCCCTGGGGCGGATAAAACGAGCTCAGAAAGACTGCGAAGCGCTGGATGTTGTCGCGGCCGACTTCCTAGAGCAGGTCGGAGCCGCCGTGATCGAACTGCTTCCTTCCGACGTCAGCAGTTTCGACACACCGAACGAGTACCTTGTTTCGCAATCACGCCCGCGACACCAACCCGACGCCGGGCGCTCTAAGGCCAGGGCTTAGGCCGTAGGTTTTAAGTCCCAGGCGGGATGGCTGGACCTATTGCCGCCTCAACTCCGAGAGCTTGCTGGCGCAAGAAATGGTCCATCAGCACCAGCGCGAGCATGGCCTCGGCAATCGGAACAGCCCGGATGCCGACACACGGATCATGACGACCTGTGGTCACGACCTGGACTGCTTCCCCCTGCGTGTTGACCGTTCTTCCGGGGGTGGGAATACTGGATGTCGGTTTAAGAGCCAACGCGGTGTGGATTTGTTGTCCGCTGGAAATGCCGCCCAGCACCCCTCCCGCGTTATTGCTTAAGAAGCCCTCCGGCGTCATCTCGTCGCGATGCTCACTACCACGTTGTTGAACACTGTCAAATCCGGATCCGATCTCCACTCCTTTAACTGCATTGATAGACATCATCGCCCGCGCGATGTCTGCGTCCAACCGGTCGAACACCGGCTCACCGAGTCCGGGAGGTACCCCGTCCGCTATGACGATCACTTTCGCGCCAATAGAGTCCCCCTCTTTACGCAACGCGTCAATCAATGCCGCGATATCATCGACCTGCCCCGCATCCGGAAAGAAGAAGGGGTTGTCCTGCACGACTGCCCAGTCGAGCGTCTCTGCCGAAACGTTCCCGATCTGGCTCATGCAACCCTGGATACGTATACCGACTCCGTCAAGCAGAAACTTGCGTGCCACAGCCCCAGCGGCGACCCTGGCTACGGTCTCCCGGGCTGATGCACGACCGCTTCCCCGATAGTCCCGCAATCCATATTTTTTCAGATAGGTATAGTCCGCGTGACCGGGTCGAAATTGGGCCCGAATCTTTTCATAATCTCTCGGCCTCTGGTCCTCATTCCGGATCAAGAGCCCAATCGGCGCCCCGGTCGTTCTCCCCTCGAACACGCCTGAGAGGAGTTCTACTTGATCCGATTCGCGCCGTTGGGTCGTGTAGCGGGATTGACCGGGACGTCGACGGTTCAGGTCGCCCTGGATATCTGCTTCGGAGAGCGACAGCCCCGGCGGACAGCCGTCGATAACGCAACCCAACGCAGGTCCATGGCTCTCGCCAAAGGTCGACACCCGAAAGAGGGTTCCCAGTACACTACCGGCCATTGCCAGACTCCAATAGAGCGAAATCCAACCTAAGCCCGAGGCAGGGTGACGCCGCTTTGGCCCTGATATTTGCCTTTACGGTCTTTGTAGGACACTTCACAGACTTCGTCAGATTCGAAAAAGAGAACTTGCGCCACACCTTCATTTGCGTATACCCGGGCCGGTAGGGGCGTCGTGTTGGAAAATTCCAAGGTAACGTGGCCTTCCCACTCGGGCTCGAAAGGGGTGACATTCACAATGATACCGCACCGGGCATACGTTGATTTTCCCAGGCAGATCGTCAGCACGTTTCTGGGAATCCGAAAATATTCCACCGTTCTAGCCAGAGCGAAAGAGTTGGGAGGAATAATGCAGCATGACCCCTCAAAGTCAACAAAACTACTCTCATCAAAAGCCTTGGGATCGACAATAGCAGAGTTGATGTTGGTGAATATCTTGAACTCGCTCGAACAGCGAATGTCGTAACCATAACTTGACGTCCCGTACGAGACGACCTTTTGTCCCGCCACGGCGGACACCTGCCCCGGTTCATAGGGATCAATCATCCCTTGGCCGGCCATCTCCCTGATCCACCGATCTGACTTGATCGTCATGGCTTCTGATAATCAGGTGTTCTGAACCACGATCGAGGGAAACACCTCGCTGTAGTTTCTCTTGCGGGCTGCTAGCCGCCCCGCGACCTGCCGGGCGATCACCCGATAGTTGGCTGCCACAGCCCCATCGGGGTCCGCCACCACGGTGGGGCGTCCTCCGTCAGCGTCTTCCCGAATCCGGATGTCGAGCGGAATACCGCCGAGAATATCGACGCCGTATTCCGTTGCCATGCGTTGCCCACCACCCGTACCAAAGATCGCTTCCTCATGCCCGCATTTACTGCAGACATGGGTACTCATATTCTCAATGACACCCAGCACCGGAATCTCTACTTTTTCAAACATCTTGAGCGCCTTTCTGGCATCCAACAGGGCAATATCCTGCGGCGTTGTCACGATTGCGGCCCCCGAAACTGGGACTTTTTGCGCCAATGTGAGCTGGGTGTCCCCGGTCCCCGGCGGAAGGTCGATCACGAGGTAGTCGAGTTCGCGCCATTGGGTATCGTTCAGTAACTGCTCCAGAGCCTGGGTCACCATCGGGCCCCGCCATATCATGGGGGTGTCATCATCAATCAGGAAGCCGATGGACATCGCCTGGAGCTGGTAACTGATCATCGGCTCCAACGTCTTGCCGTCGCTGGATTGCGGTCGACCGCTGATCCCCAGCATCCGGGGCTGACTCGGACCGTATATATCCGCATCAAGAATGCCTGCAGCGGCCCCTTCTGCCGCCAAGGCGAGCGCGAGGTTCGAGGACACGGTTGATTTGCCCACGCCACCCTTGCCCGAGGCAACTGCGATGATGTTCTTGACGCCCTTGAGTGGCGTTACACCCTTTTGAACCTCATGCGCGACGACCTTGGTCTCAATAGTCACCTGTACTTCGCCCGAGTGCCCGGCGCCTGCTACCGCGCTGCGAATTAAGTCACGCAACTCGTCATGCCAGCCGCTTGCGGGATACCCAAGAGACACAGTGATTTCTATCCCCGACGGCGTGACGCTCACTTCGCCGATGCTTTTGCCGTCGCCCAATGTGGTGCCAGTGTGCGGGTCTGCGACGGAGGCTATAACGCTTTTGATTTTATCGTCCGAACTGTCTGTCATCGGTGTCGTCATCTCGAATGTTTGACTTGGAGTAAAGGAACGAAGAATTGTCCCAAGACCTGAATCAAGGGGCCGTGATGCTACCACACCAGGCCCTGACAGAGCCCCGTTCGGCTATACTTTACCCGCAAGTCTTGATGCTGACTTGCGCGCTTAAACAGGCGCCGCCGCCATCGAAAAAGCTGATCCTCTCTCTGGAAACAACCGCATGACCGCCGCC
>DDZY01000119.1 GCA_002346525.1 Proteobacteria bacterium UBA2996 | reverse complement strand
CATCCATGCGTTCCTGGTCTTCGCAGAGCCAGGCAACTTCTGGACAGGCAATAAGGTTGCCTCTATCTCCTGATTCAAGACTTTTGAAGTGGTGCTTGTATTGATTCAGGTCCTGTACAGTTTTGAGATTGGGCGCAACCGCCTCGATTCCGCGTGATGAGTCTCCCTCGATTACATACCGGGGTGTGAAGTATCCGCTGGCACCAATAATACCGGTCTCGGCGATGTAAGTGAGTGAGCCGTCGCCTCCCCACTTCTCTAGATACTCTGATTTAATCGGGTTATATGATGGCCAGGTCTCGCAGTAGAAGTCGATATCGCCAGCGCGAATCGCTTCCCAAACGCCAGGCCCACCGGGCATGGACACCGTCTTGACCTTGTAATCCATATGGTTCTCAAGCACCCACTGAATTGTCCGACAGGTAACAATCGCCCCGGTCCAGTCAAGGTCAGGCATCACTAGGCGTTTGCCCGCCTGCACTGTTGAGCCGGCACCGAGGCCAACGCTCATGATGACTGCGGCAAGCGCCGCTTTGAAAGTGAACTTCACTTTATTGTCCTCCTCGTAGTTTGGGATGTCTCAATGCCGTACTGGCATACCCATATATCTACCATAATCGGCCGACTCATTGGCATCTCCCGGCTAAATCGATCTTGCCGCGGCAAAAAAGCGAGTTTTTGCGGGCATTGTTCTGGTTGAGCCCGACCCTGGGAACCTTGGGCCTGATTGGTGGATTTTGACCGCTAGGATAGACCCATTGCCTCCCGCTGCGTTCTTGTCCACGCCTGGGATATCCGGTCGAGGATGATGGCGAGCAGCACGATCCCGATACCTGCCTGCAAAGAGACGCCGATACTGGCGGTACTCATTCCGGTAAAGACCTCGAGCCCGAGGCCCTTGCCGCCGATAAGCGGGGTGATGACCTCCATGGCAAGGGCCATCATGATGCCCTGGTTTACGCCGATCATAATGGCGGGGATCGCCATGGGAATCTTCACTTTCATCAGAGTCTGGAAGACCGATGCACCGAAAGAATCAGAGACCTCGTCGATTTCATCAGGTAATTCCCGGATGCCCAGTGTGGTGCAACGAATTAAAGGCGGGATAGCATAGATCACGGTCGCGATCACGGCCGGAATCTGCCCCCCGCCAAAAAGCATAATGACCGGAACCAGATAAACAAAAACCGGCATGGTCTGCATGGTATCCAGTATGGGCTTCAGGATTCCGTCCGCGGTTTTGCTGTATGCCGCCAGAATACCAAGCGGTACACCAACGATGAAACAGATCAGCACCGACACGGTGACTGTCGACAGCGTAATCATGCTGAAAGCCCACAAATCAGTTGCGCCGATGAACAAAAATCCGATAAAGGTGATTGCGGCAAGCGCGCGGCCACTTACAAGATACGCGATAGCTATAAAGAAGAGGCTTGTGTACCACCAGGGCAATCCCTTGAGGAAAGTATTCAGGGGATTGATCAATCCAAAATACAGTCCCTTCTTGATGCCTGTGGTGATTGCATAGAACGTTTCATTTGTGACGAGCACATCCATATACTGATTGACGGGAGTGCGGAAGCGATATTCCCAGGCCTTTGGAAAGTTGCCAAAAATATCGACGTAGGCATCCAGCAGCACCATGACCCAGATCAAAACAAGACTGGCGATAAAAAACGAATGCCGCAGCAAGAAATCCCGGACCTTGTTGCTCCAGTCTGCATCGTAAGTCTGTATAAGAGCGCAAGGAATAAGAGAAACCGCTTGGGTGACGCCACGGCCCACCCGGCCGATCTGGCACCAGACAAAATCGATACTGAGCTCAAGGTATCGGATGAGCCTCAAGGATTCGAGGGACTGCGGAAAAAGTCGGAAGATCTGGGTTCGCCCCTGATCAGTGCGTTGCTGCTCCTGACCCATCGCGTGAGTAACCCGGTCGAGCAGGATCGCCATCAAAACGATAGCGAGCCCGCCCTCAAGGGCTTTACCGACATTCAGGCGCTGCATCCCCCGCAGCACGATATCACCAAGGCCTGGGGCCCCGATAAATGTGGCTAGCACGACCAACGCCAGCGCCATCATCACTGTTTGATTGATGCCTAATTTTATGGCCGGAATAGCAAGGGGAATTTTGACTTTTATCAGGGATTGACGGGTTGTTGCGCCAAAGGAAGTCGCCGCTTCATCAATGCCTGTGGGAACCTGTCGAATGCCAAGATTGGTCAGGCGTACGATAGGCGGGAGCGCGTAGATGACGGTCGCAAGAATAGCCCCCGGCGCTCCGATACCAAACAGAAAAAAAGCAGGGATAAGGTAGATATAAGCCGGCAGAGTCTGCATTGTATCGAGGATCGGCTTGATAACCGTCTCGAGCCGGTTGCTTTGCGAGGCGCCAATACCGAGTGCGATGCCAATAATGGCGCTAAAGGCGATGGAGATACACATCAGACTGAGCGTCTCCATGGCCTCGTCCCACATATCCAGTACAAGCCATGAGCCGACGGCGGCTACGGCAAAAAGCCCGAGGCGAAGGCCGCCGTAGGCAAACGCAGGCAGGACCAGTGCCACCAGCACAATCTGCCACTGCGTAAAGATCAGAAGATCGACGATGTACTCATAGAACCACGTGACGCCAGCGCCGAGCGCCCGGGTGGTCGGCTGCAGAAAGGGCCGCATCCACCGGTCAAATTCATTGACTTTATCGGCAAAAGGAAAGGCACTGATCCAGGATTCAGGAAAGACGGTCTCACCGCCCTGGGCTTTCCAGATCAGAATTGATACGACGAGAACGGCCGCTCCGATCAACCAGTGCCGGTACTCGGACCATAAACCGTCTGTCGATGTGCTGCCTGAAATGGCTTTGGAATCCTGCAT
>DDZY01000139.1 GCA_002346525.1 Proteobacteria bacterium UBA2996 | reverse complement strand
TTTGATTGCGCTCGGAACGGGCTGTTTTTGTCTCAAATCTTTTGATAATATGGCTGGTTGTAGCGGGTTCGTTTCGGCACCATACCGCTAATAGTTTGCACTCAAGATTTTAGCGACTTCCGAAAATTCGCGGCGGCCGGCACGATGCCATAGAATTTATCGGGACAGGAGGAGAAGACTCATGGATACACGGATACTCGGCGGAACTGCCGACAACCCTGTGCGGGCTGAGCTGCCCTCCGCATGGTACGGCAAGGATTTGGCTGACGACGGTTCTTGGATTTGGCGCATCCAGCCGGAACATGTCGAAGAACTGGATGCTGCGCTTCGCAAATCAAAGGAGAAGGGACTTGCCGAGCAGCAAGTCACCAAAGAAGAATTTGAGATTCCCGGCTTTGCCGCGTTTATCGCTGATATGGTCCACGAACTGGAATATGGGCGCGGTTTCGTTCTGATGCGGGGGTTCCCGGTTGAGCGATACGACTACGCCGATCTGCGTCGGATCTATTGGGGTATCGGGGCCCAAATTGGTTCGGCGGAGTCTCAGAATATCAAAGGTGAACTGATCCAGGAGATCACCGATCTCGGTTTTGACTACACCAAGAGTGAACATCGCGGCTCTATGTCGTCGGCCGAATTGCGGCCCCATTGTGACCCGACAGATATCGTCGCCCTACTTTGCCTACGGACAGCGAAAACGGGCGGTGAAAGCAAGATCCGCAGCGCCATGACGATCTACAACGAAATCCTCGATCAGCATCCGGAATACCTGCCGATCCTGCATCGTGGGTTCCATTATGAACTCGACGGTAAGGGTCCGATGGGCCGGCCGGACGAGGTCTCGCACCTGATACCGGTTTACAGCTGGCACGAAGGTTATCTTTCGAGCCGCTTCAATCAGAAAGCGCTCGAGGCCGGCCAGATCAAGGCCGGAAAACCACTGTCGGCGCTGGAGCAGGAGGCGGTTGATTTCATCGGCGCGACGGCGGTTCGCAAGGACCTGGAATTGTCGATGACCTTCGAGCCCGGCGACATCCAATGGCTCAACAACTATGTGATGATGCATTCCCGCGCAGAATTCGAAGACTCTCCCGACCCGGCGAGCCGGCGCCTTCTGCTGCGGCTCTGGCTGAACCATGCGGGGGCGCGGCCGCTCGACGATGATTTCTGCAATCGCGTTCTAGCCGGACCGCGCAAAGGCGTGATCCCGCGCGATGCCACCTACCAGGCGGCTGACATGAAACGGAGCGCCTGACGCTGATTTTTCATCTATAAAATCGCAATTATGGAGACCAATAACGAGGCAGATTTCTTAAATGCCGGAAAGGACAAGTATCGTACCCCTTTAATTCGGTGTCCCTCTAATTCGCAGATAGGAAATTCACTGAACAAATTGGCGGAGACGCGCTTTATGGTGAACCAATCAGATGATGCGCTGCGTTTCGGAATTTATCTTCCCTCATACGTCATACCGGGAAAGTCGGCCCCCACTGTCGATTTTCTGCAAGACTTTGCCCGGCGGGCAGAAGATGTCGGTTTCGATAGTTTGTGGGTCATAGACCATTTGTTCGACGCGCCCCCGTCCTATCGCGTCGTCTATATGGAACCGATCACCTCCCTGGCGCTCGTTGCCGGGGCAACCCGCCATATCCGCCTTGGTACCGGCATTCTGATCCTTCCCTTGCGTGACCCTGTTGTGACGGCGAAAGCGCTCGCAAATCTGGATGTAACAACCGGAGGGCGCCTGATATTCGGCGCTGGGCTCGGTTGGGACGAAAAAGAATTCGCCGCGTGCCAGATAGACAAAACGACCCGCGGCCGGCGCATGGATGAGATGCTGGACATCGTCAAGGGTCTCTGGACCCATGAAACATTTTCGTATCAGGGGGAGTTCTTTGAAATTCGCGACGTCGCGTTGACCCCAAAACCCCTCCAGCGCCCCCATCCGCCCATATTGATCGCAGGCGGGACTGTTCCGACAGGCACCAGTCAGCACATAACATCGGCCAAGGGATACACGCCAAATCGATCGTTTGCGCGCATAGGCCGCATCGGCGATGGCTTGATGACGGCGTATCGCTCATCGCCCGGTTTGGACATGTCATGTCTTACCGCCAGTTGGGACCGGGTATGCGTCGCAGCCCGTGAACACGGCCGAGATCCTTCGGCACTGCAATTCGCCCATCAGGATCATCTCTTCATTGACATGGACCCCAGTGCCCGTCATCTCCGGGACGTATTCGAAAAATTTACAGAGAACGACTTTGAGCAAACCGCTTCAATCTATCTGATGGGGCATCCCGAAGATCTGATACCGCGAATTCAAGCACGCATTGACGCTGGCGTTCAAGAATTGACATTCAACCTGCTGTCCCCCGACCCGGAACAGCTGGACCTATTCATGAATGAAATTCGACCCCATTTAGTGCCTCGTGCTCGAAACGATTAGGCTGGCACCAACATCACCGGAATTCGCGTCAAAAGCCTCCACTGAATCGATCAGATACACCCAAGATCAGATCATGGTTTGTCGGAATTGCCCTTGGTGATCCGAAATCCATGTGAATCTGATCTAAACCTGTGAAGGTGCTTTAGGCCTGCGCCACTGCGCATCGCTGGGCGCAGGAAGCCGCATGACAGTTTGCAAGCGTATCACAGCTCTTGCTGGCCTTTTGCGGAAGTGAGGACCACATCGTTGAGTGAAATTCGTAACACTCACTATTGTTGCTATCCGGGTGGCACCGAGACCAACGGACGGGTCATTGCCACTTGGCGTGAAGTTGGTCCCGTTACCAGAAAGCCGAGAGGAACTGCAGTCGCTGGCGCGACCCCTCAATGCGGGAGATGGCTCTCTTCTGGT
>DDZY01000089.1 GCA_002346525.1 Proteobacteria bacterium UBA2996 | reverse complement strand
GACGGATCCTGATCCTGGGGCTCGGCATCATAGAGATGGCGGTCATGCGGCTCATCGTCAGGGTTCTCCTCCAACATCGGATAAATTTCTTCGGCACTCAATCCTGAATAGTCGGGCAGGTAGAGAACGTCCGGCGGCGGTGTTAAGCCATCATCAATCAACAGGGGATTGACCGCCAGGTCGCACGCGATGTCCCACCGCCTTTTGTCACGGTGCAGGCGCCTGGCAAAATGGGCCAGTGCGCAGTGAAGCGCTTCGTGCGCGAGCGCAAATTCGATCTGCGATAAGGACAGACTGTCGAAGTACGACGGATTGAAATAGATCTTGCGCGCATCCGTAGCGGTCGTCGGACACCATGGCGCTTCGGTCTCCTGCATCGGCAGACGCAAAACAAGCGCGCCCAGAAACGGGCGGTCCAGAATCAACCGGGACCGGGCTGCACTGATGCGGGCGAGGCTATCGTCTGCTGCTTCGGCCATTACTCAACACATTAATCCTGGGCCAGCATGACATCGGCAACCTGTCTGGCCCAGTCGGGAAAACCCGGTGCCGCGAAAAGCGGCGGACCGACTGCACGGTGAAGATCTGATACCAGCATGACGCCCATCTCTTTCTGGGGAAAACGGCCCGCGTAATCCAGCACCCGGGAGTAAAGATCGATCGCTCCAGGATCCTCTCCAACCTGGGCGGCCCGACCTACCAATGCTGCGGCCACTGCATACTGAAGATCCAGGTCTTCAGGTACCGTTGACAACTCCCCCGCCAGGATCGCGTCAATGTCAGGCAATTGATCCAGGTTACGGATAAACGCATGCAACTCAATTCCTGCTGCGGGCCCGACGCAGGCCTGCAGTGCACCGCTCAGCATATCCGGATCCTGCGAGAACTTTTGAAGGGCGCGGTGCGCAAACTCCCAGGAACGCGGTGACGGAAAGGCGACCGGGTTCTGTACGGGATCAAAGTCAAACAGCAGGTCAGGCCGAAACCGCAGGAACCCGATCACGCGCTCATCGACACCTGCCTGAAACGCCCAACGAACCCAGTCGTCCAGATTGACGTCGACGTCGTAATGACTGAACCGATTCGCAAGCGGCGCCGGCATGGCGTAGGTGACACCGCGGTCTCCTTGCCGGTTCCCAGCGGCCACGATCGCCCACCCTTCAGGCACTTCGTAATCTCCCAGCCGTCGGTCCAGGATCAACTGGTAGGCCGCTGCTGAAACGCTCGGCGGCGCAGACGTGATCTCATCGAGAAAGAGTATTCCGTGCGAGCCATGGCGATCCTGATCAGGCAACATGGAAGGGATGGCCCACTCAACACGCTCATCCACGCGAAACGGTATTCCCCGCAGATCACTGGGCTCCAGTTGGGAAAGCCGAATATCAATCAGCCGCAAATGGTCATCAGCCGCTACCTTGGCGACGATCTGGGACTTCCCGACGCCCGGCGGACCCCACAGCATCACCGGGGTATGAGAGCGCTCACTAAGGCTTGCGATCTCGCAGCGAAGAAGTTTTTCAAGATGAACGGGGCGCATGAAACCTGCCTGAATGCCTGTATTTAAGAAGAATGGGAGTGTATCCCAGTCAGCGTCACGACCCCTTGATCCCGGTTCAAACTGACCCTTTGCCTAAGCGTATCGCTACCTGAATATGACTCTTGGGATAGAGTGCCGGGACCACAATGCCGACTTGCGTAATAAACTTCACGCATGGATGCCCTGCCGATTTTTCTAAAGCTGCGTAATACACCTGCGCTCGTGGTGGGAGGCGGCTCGGTGGCAGAACGAAAAATCGACCTGCTGCTGCGGGCCGGAGCTAAAGTGACGGTGGTGGCCCCAAAAATCGGCTCCAAAGTAGCGGCTCTTTTGGATCAGCAAAAACTGCAGTGGATTGAGGATGACTTCGAGCCGGTCCATCTAAACCAGGCTTTGATTGCGATTGCGGCTACGGACAAGGTCGATGTGAATAAAGCAGTCTCGGACGCGGCTCGGCAACAGAATATGCCTGTCAACGTCGTCGATCAGCCGGATCTTTGCACCTTTACCGTGCCCTCGATCGTCGATCGCTCACCCGTCATCATCGCCATCGGGACGGGCGGCGCGTCCCCGGTTCTGGCCCGGATGCTGAAAGCCAGACTGGAAACACTGATTCCCGCAGCGTACGGTCAGCTTGCCGGGATTGCCCGTGAATTTCGAGAACAGGTCAAAGCAGCCCTTGGCAGTGTTGACTCCCGCCGCGGATTTTGGGAGAGCGTTTTTCAGGGTCGGGTGGCAGAACTCGTCTTCGCCGGCAAGGAACATCAGGCCCGAGAGGAACTCAAGGCGATGATCCAGGCAACCGAAGATGCAGAATTTGAAAAAGGTGAGGTGTACCTGGTCGGTGCCGGCCCCGGTGACCCCGATCTATTGACCTTCCGTGCTTTGCGTTTGATGCAGCGGGCCGACGTAGTGCTGTATGACCGATTGGTGGCTCCCGCCATTGTGGATCTGGTCCGTCGCGACGCGGACCGGATTTTTGTCGGCAAAGAGAAATCAAACCACGTGGTACCGCAACCCGAAATCAACGAACTGCTCCTGAGTCTGGCCCAGCAGGGAAAACGGGTACTGCGATTAAAGGGCGGCGACCCTTTTATCTTCGGCAGAGGAGGTGAGGAAATAGAGGACCTGGTACGACACAACATCCCGTTTCAGGTCATTCCCGGGATCACCGCGGCGGCCGGATGCGCCTCTTACGCAGGCATCCCCCTCACCCATCGGGATCACGCTCAGTCCTGTCTTTTTGTCACCGGACACCTGAAGGATGGCAGCGTTGATCTTAACTGGGACGCCTTGTGCCAACCGGGTCAAACGGTTGTGGTCTATATGGGATTGACGGGCCTTGAGTCGATCTGCCGCGAAATGATTCACCATGGTTTGAGCAACAACACACCGGCAGCCCTGATCCAACAGGGCACCACGCTTAACCAACGGGTGATCGCGGCAACGCTTGGCAGTTTGCCTGATGCGGTTGCTGCTGCCAAGGTTAGAGCACCCACTCTGCTTATTGTCGGAAGTGTGGTCACACTGCACGATGAACTTGCCTGGTTCGATCCTGACGGCATGCCGCGGGACAATCTCGCACTCAACGAGCCAGGCCGAGGCACAAACGATGGCCTGTGATCCCCCTGAAACCTCCTCTGGCCTGTGGATAGACATGGGCGCCGTCGAGGATCTCCCGCCCGGCACGATGCAGCGCTATGAGAGCGAAGGCCATTGCATCCTGATCGCCAACGTCGATGGCACTCCGTTTGCGGTGGACGACACCTGCACCCACGAAGACGCGTCACTTTTTTCGGGTGCGCTGCAGGGGGATAAAGTGAAGTGTCCGCTCCATGGCAGCCGGTTCTGCCTGCGGGACGGGCGGGCGCTAGATGAGCCTGCAGAAATCGATCTCGCGTGTTATCCCGCCCGCATCCATAACGGCAGGGTGGAAATCGTTATTCTCCCGGGGCTCACGTAACGTTTCCACAACACCGCGAGTTATCCAAAGACACGTCAGTGCGAAACGGGAGCCCCGTCTTCTGGCGTTGCCGCGCCGAATTCACACAAGGCTCTCAGCAGTTCTGCCCGATCTCCCATTACAACTGCCTCCACAAGTCCCTGCTTCTCTTCCGGCGAGAACGGCAGACTGCTTGCCAGGGTGTCAATCAGCTCGGGTGGCTGCAAGTGATCGAGGGCGCTCCAGTCCACTGACAAATTGCGACTTTCTGTGAAGCGCTTTGCCGAAGCGATGATCTCTGCCGCATCAAGACCGGACTCTTGTGTGTCGAGATCACGGGCAAACCTTCCCCAGGAAACCTGAACCCGACGATAGTCATTCTTCATTTCCACCTCGCCCAGGATGTCGAAACGGCAAACACCGGCGAGAATGATCAATAGACGGTTGTCCCGGGTCTCGCTGAAGCTGACAATACGCCCCGCACATCCCGTCTCATGCAATTCGGGGTGCTGCGCTTGAGTCTCTCCCTTAGGCTGTACCATCCCGATCAATCGGGACCCCGCCATTGCATCGAGCACCATATTCAAATAGCGGTCCTCAAAGATGTTGAGTGGTAACTGGCCATTAGGCAGAATGACGGCGCCCGTTAACGGAAACACCGGCAAGACATCAGGCAAATCGCTAAATGGGTGAGTAAATCGGTTTCGCATAAGCTTTCAGAACCAGGGTCTTTAGTCTTCGAATCTAGTATCCGGAAATTGACGTCTAGCATATGTGAAGCACGGCTTCACAATCCCAGCCAATTAATATAGATCATGTCAAAAATCGCCGTCATTGGGTTTGGATCGCTGCTGTGGGACCTGGACAATCTCGCCCCCAAGGTTTCGGGAAAATGGAAGATGTACCAAGGGCCGGTCCTGCCCCTGGAATTCTCCTTGGTCTCTCGAAAGCGTCATCTCGCGCTGGCATTGGTCATCGATTATCTTGATGGGGCGCCCTGCCCAACCTGTGTTATTGACAGCATACGTTCCGACATTAGCGCCTCGGTAATAGACCTGGCTGAACGCGAGCGGATGGAGCCTTCGAATATTGGCTTCATTGACCGCGCCAGTGGTCAATCGCACAGCCACCGAAAAGAAACCCAGCAAACATTATGGCACTGGATTAAAAACAGCGACTACGACGGAGCAGTATGGACCGACGGTGAGCGCAACTTTGAAGATCTGACTGGAAAACGCTTCAGCCTGCAAACTGCCCAGGATCATCTTTGGTCTCTCCGGGGGGTTTCATTGGAAGAAGCCAGACGGTATATCCGCGAAGCACCATCCCGGGTAGAAACACCCCTGCGTAAAGCGCTAGACGGCTCACCTTGGTGGCATCATGATCCACAACGCTAGCTCAGAGCTTACCTCGCAAGAGGTTTGACAGCATGAAATCACGGTACGTCGGACGTTTTGCACCTTCCCCTACCGGCGAACTGCATTTCGGATCGCTGGTTGCGGCGGTCGCCAGTTATGCCGATGCAAAAAGCCATAACGGAAGCTGGCTTCTCCGCATTGATGATATAGATCAGCCCAGAAGCGTCGGCGGGTCGTCCGAATCCATCATTGCCGCGCTTAAAGCGTTCGGCTTTCAATGGGATGGCCCAATCCGTTGGCAGTCTGAGCGCGAACACCACTATCAAGCGGCGATCGCCTATCTGCACAACCAATCGTTGACCTACCCCTGCCGCTGTTCACGACGGCAGATCGAGAAGACTGCCCGTGACGGCGTGGCGGGCCTGGTTTATCCCGGCACCTGTCGTGAGTGGAATGGAGCGAGTGCAGAGCAGGTAGCCATCAGAATGCTCACCAAAAACGTCCAGGTCACCGCGACCGATCGAATTGTCGGGGACATCACCCAGAACCTCGAAGCAGATATTGGCGACTTCATTATCTTCCGCGCTGACGGAATCACGGCTTATCAACTCGCGGTCGTCGTAGACGACTTTCTGGACAACGTCACCCACGTGGTCCGCGGTGCAGACCTGGTGCTCTCTACACCCAGGCAGGTTTATCTCCAAGACAAACTTAACTATCCGGTACTCCAGTATGCGCACGTCCCGTTGGTACGTGATACCGAGGGGGCAAAGATCAGCAAACGTGATGATGCACATCCCATTGATCCGGTCGAGCCGTTATCAGCCCTACAGGCAGCCTGGCAATTTCTCAAGCAGGCTCCGATGCCAGAACCGATAGAGGATCTTGAACGTTTCTGGGCCCATGCCGCAGAAACCTGGCGCATCGAAGCCCTGCGAGATACAGACACACCAGTTTCCGCTGAGAAAATTGCGTGACACGCCTGCGCCTGAAAGAAGTCAGAGATTTCTGGTTTGAAGATGCCTGCGCCTCACCCGCTTCGCTGAGCAAGCATCAGGCCCGGTGGTTCTCGCCCAGCAGCCAACTCGACCGAGAGATCGACGAACGCTTCGGCGTCTTGCCGGACGCTGCAAGGTCTGGAACGTTAGCGCACCGTCCCGATGATCCCCATGACCTTCTGGCGTTCATACTGATCCTGGATCAGTTCCCACGACAGATTTACCGCAATACACCGCGGGCTTTTGCGTATGATTCAGCGGCACACACTATCTGCAGAACCATGATCGAAAAATCACTCTTTCAG
>DDZY01000236.1:7621-8392 GCA_002346525.1 Proteobacteria bacterium UBA2996 | reverse complement strand
CAGGGTCGGCGTGAGCGGGCAACGGAATGCCCGTGGCCGCAGGTCCGGGATCGGGAAAAAAAGAGGCGCAGGCAAGAGCGGCAGGTTCAAAATCCTCGACTCCCGAATTTCCCGCATACCAACGGTTAATCTTCACCACGTCATCAAAGCCCGCTCCAAACTGACCAAGCAATTGCTGAACCTGGCCCATCACGTGATGGGTTTGGCTGACAATGCTGCCGACCTCAACGGCTTCGCCGGTATTGCCGCAGGGATACTGTCCGGAGACAAAAATCATTTTCCCCGAGCGCACCGCCTGACAGAAAGGGGCGGGAAGGGTTTGCAATTCCGAATTTTCGGTGACGAACTTCTCTGTTCGTTCTCCATCCGTTCGGCGCATCGCATAGCCTTCGATCTCTACTGCGAGACCGGGATACGCCAGCGCCGGAACGGGTACGGCGTTGACTGCCACGCGTGCATTGGCGGGCAAGCAGGCACCGACCATGGAGAGAAAATCCTGCTCTTCCAGCGAGCCGTCATTGACGTAAAAGCAAAGCAGCCATACGATATCCTCCAGATCACAGTCGAGCGCCTCCAATGCGCAGGCGAAATGATGCATCGCCTGCTTGGTTTGGGCCGGAACATCCGTAGGATTGTTGACATCACCTTGGGGCGTGAGATCTACCTGGCCGCCCACCCAGATCATCTCACCACAGCGCACGGCGTGTTTGTGACAGACCTTGATCGGCCAGTTCCACGCTCCCTTAGGCCAGGCATGTTGCTTCTTCATAG
>DDZY01000236.1:0-7285 GCA_002346525.1 Proteobacteria bacterium UBA2996 | reverse complement strand
CCTAACGGTTGTGCGAAAGGCTGTCTGAAATCAAGGCAATCATCTCAAACATGACCGATGCCGCCGTATGGGCGGTAATCTGGTTCGGCGAGTCTTTGGTCGGCATCATGCAGACCACGTCACCACCGATGATGTTCTTGCCCCGGACGCAGCGCAAAAGGCGCATGACCTCGTCAACTTGAAACCCCTGAACGCCAGCCTCGATGTTGGCAACACCGGGCGCCACTGTGGGATCCATGCAGTCAAGGTCAAAGGTGATATAGAGCGGCGCATCACCGATACGGTCATTGATGATCTGCATCGTCTCTTCCGGGCCGATCTCGCGATAGCGTTTCATGGTGATGAGCTCGTACCCGAGTTCCTTGCTGGGATTCAGCCAACTCAAGGTGCGCGGATTGCCGCGCATGCCGATCTGTACGCTGTGACTCGCATCAATCAGACCGTCGCGCACAAGGTAGCTCGCCCAGTGCGCAGCCGATTTCACAGCGCCCAGAAAATGGGGCACCTGTTCATAGGCATCGGTATGGGCATCAAAGTGCAAAAAGACAGCTTTTTCACCATTCGTCAGCTTTGCGTTAGGCCCCGAAATCGCCTGGATGATGCCGCCGGTGACGGAGTGATCCCCGCCCACCGAAACCGGTCGAGCGCCAGCGGCATCAATCCCGCGATAAAAATCAGTGATGCGCTCAATACAGGCTTCGTTGTTGTTTGCCTCGGGCAAAGGGACATCTCCCAGGTCATGGATACGATGGGCGTTCCACGGATCGATATTGAATTCCACGTGGACGCGTTTTGCCATCGCGGAAACCTGTCGCAGGGCGCGGGGTCCGAGGTGCTGATCGCGCTCCGTGGTGCCATTGCCTGTGGAGTGGGGGACGCCCACCAGCGCAATGTCCGCTTTGGCAGGATCCCGGTCGAGCGGGGTCCTGAAGAGTGTGGGAATATCCCACCAGTAAAGCGACTCCAACATCATCTTGTCGGTGTCTGAAAGGTGCTGTGAGTTCATGGCAAATCCCCGTGTGGCGATATCAGTTAGGCACTAGTGTATCGCCCGCAATACGCCGCGTCGCAAATTGACCGGTGCCGCCTCTTGGTTTAACTTTTGGGGTCTTAGTGGTTTGGGCTTCGTCGGTAAAGCAAGCCCGACTCTGGGAGTAAAAGAATGCGGACACTCAAGAAATACAGCCTGGATAAGAAGGGCCTGCCCACTGCGGCTGCGATCAAAGCCTATGAGCGGGACGGGGTGGTGTGTATCAAGAACGCTTTTGACGAGGCATGGGTGGCCCAGGGCCGGCGTGCCGTGGCGGCCGCGATCGGAACCGCGAACCGGAGCGCGCTTCGCGAGGATCATGTGGAGTCCGGGGAAAAGGGTCTTTTCTTCTTTGATACTTTCCTATGGCCGCGTCTGCCGTCTTTTGCGAAGTTCAGCTTTGAATCGCCCGCGGCCAGACTGGCCAAAACGGTCATGCGAAGCCGCGGCCTGCTGCTGTACTTTGATATGGCGATCGTCAAGGAGCCCGGCACCAGTGCAAAAACCCCATGGCACTACGACGAGGCGTACTGGCCAGTGTCAGGCACGCAGGTCTGTAACGTCTGGATGGCGCTGGACGATGTGCCCGAAGAAACGGCCCTGCGTTTTGTGTTGGGGTCCCACAACATGAATCAGGACTTCAAGGGCATTGATTTCTTCACCAAGAAAGGCATGCAGGGGCAGACCAACCCCAGCCCGCCGGACTGGGATAAAGAAACGCAAGGTTTTGAAATTGTCAGCGCGCCCATGAACGCCGGTGACTGCGCGATCCTCAATTTCCGAACACACCACAGCGCTCCGGGCAACCTGCAAAAGCGCCGGCGTCGTCGTGTGATCTGCACACACTGGTTTGGCGATGATGCCCGTTACGCCGATAAGCAGTGGGAGTGCAATCCCAACGAGCGTGGCGACAACCTAGTGGACGGCGGATCCCTTGAATGCGCTACGTTCCCCCGGGTGATCTGAGTTCCAGACCGTTTACCCGGGCCAGGGACGCTTGGCCGCCGGCCGGTAATCAAAGTCTGCCAGGATGGATTCATCCACGCTGATGCCAAGCCCTGGCTCTTTCGAAAGGGTGAACGACCCATCTTGCGTTTGCTGCCAGTTTAGTCGACAGAAGACTTCAGTCCCTGCCTTGAACCTTGAGAAATACTCAACGCCGGCCAGGTTCTGGATTGCTGCGCCGGCACTGAGACTTGCGGCAAGCGCTGGTCCCATGCTGTTGAAGTTATGAACAGCCACCTTGCAGGACGTCGCTCGGGCTGATGCTGCCATCGAGGTGATTGTGCTTAAGCCCACGCAGGTGATATCCGGATTCAGTATGTCAGCGGCGCGGTGGTTTAATAGGTGAGAGAACCCGGCTTCGTCACTCAGAGTCTCACCCGTCACGATGTCGACAGACTTAGTTTCAGCAAGGCGGGCAAGCGATTGAAGATCCTCGGTAGGTACGGGATCCTCCAGCCAGCGGATACCCATTGCTTCGAGCGTGTTGAGCACGTATTTCGCTGACTCATAATCGAGCGCGCGCCAGGCATCCACCAAAATAGCGCATTCAGGCGGCAGTGATTCGCGCAGCTGGCTGAGTTGGGCGAGTCCCTCATGAACGCCGGTGTGGTTCAAAAAAGGATATACCTTGACCTGATTAAACCCCGCCGCATGCTGGCTTTTCGCATAGTCGATAACATCTTCAAAGGGGAAGTCTTTGTTGGTATGACAGTTGGCATAGACCGGAACCGCTTCCCGGCAGGCGCCGCCCAAGAGTTGATACACTGGCTGCGCTTGTGCCTTGCCCTGTAGATCCCACAGCGCGGTTTCGATCCCGGCAACGGCGCATGAAAAATGCAACCCCGTTTGCAGGGTGGCAAATGCGTGCAGGGCATTATGACGAAATTGGGCAATTTGCGGCACGTCATTGCCTTCGAGGTATCTTGCCAGTGCGTCGACGAGGGCTGCGACGGCAAGTTCGCAATCGTTCGGCACGTAGGCCTCGCCCCATCCAGAAAGGCTTCCGTCAGTTTCCACTTTGACGAGTACAAAAGCCTTACCGAAGGCCCACTCGCTGTCGGAGACATGGGCGGGAACAACATAGGTTTTTATTTCTGTGATCTTCATAATCCATGAAACCAGGTAACTGGAATGTAGGTTTTTTAAGCCTGATGGAGAGGGCCGTGCCGACATGTAAAACTATAACGCCTGCCGGGTTTGAGAGCCTATCGGCAAGGGATAGAATCGAGGCGTCACGACTCTTTAATTTCAGGCAGCAGCCTGACGGAAGCGCTTTCTGGAGCCTAGCCCTTGAACGCACCTATTTTTGGATTCGATAACTCCTACGCAAGGTTGCCGGAGCATTTTTTCGCCCGTCTGTCACCGACGCCGGTAGCGGATCCGAAACTCGTCCAGGTCAACGATCACCTCGCTGAGCAGTTGGGCCTTGATCCGGCGCTGTTGCGATCGCCCGAAGGGATCGAGATTCTTTGCGGCAACAAGCTGCCTGCAGACGCGGAGCCGTTGGCAATGGCCTATGCTGGCTTTCAGTTCGGTGGCTGGGCGCCGCAACTGGGTGATGGGCGGGCCATTCTGCTTGGGGAAGTCACTGACCAGTCCGGCAAACGACGGGATGTTCAGTTGAAAGGCAGCGGCCGAACCCCGTTTTCAAGAAATGGAGATGGCCGCGCGGTCCTCGGCCCCGTGCTTCGGGAGTACCTGGTGAGCGAAGCCATGCATGTCCTTGGGGTGCCCACCACAAGAGCTCTCGCCGCGGTCACAACAGGAGAGCAAGTCCGTCGTGAGCGTGCGCTCCCCGGGGCGGTATTAACCCGCGTTGCCAGCAGTCATATCCGGGTGGGAACTTTCCAGTTTTTTGCGGCCCGCCAGGATACTGACGCCTTGCGACAGTTGGCTGATCATGTCATCGACCGCCATTACCCGGATGCAGGGCAAAGTGAGCGTCCCTATCTTGCGCTGCTTGAAGCCGTCATGGATGCCCAGGCGTTGCTGGTGGCGTCGTGGAAACTGATTGGCTTTATCCATGGCGTGATGAATACCGACAACACCTCGATCAGCGGAGAGACCATTGACTATGGTCCGTGTGCTTTTATGGATACCTATCATCCCGGCACGGTATTCAGTTCGATCGACCATCAGGGCCGCTATGCCTATGCCAATCAGGCCCCGATTGCTCACTGGAATCTTGCGGGTCTGGCCCAGACACTGATGCCGATCCTTGATTCCGACAACAAAAAATCCCTGGAGTTAGCCCAGCAGGCCATTGATACCTTTCCCGCCAAATTTGAAGCTGCGTACAACCAGGGAGCAAGCAAAAAACTGGGTCTGGAAACGACAGAGACAGATGACATCACGCTCATGACAGACCTGCTCGATGTCATGGCGGATCAGCACGCCGATTTCACGCTTGTTTTTCGGCGTCTTTCAGACCTTGACGATGAGACAGGCCCTGAAGACGAGACGATACGCTCACTTTTCGATGATCCTGCCGGGTTTGATGCCTGGGCGAGACGTTGGCGGGCGAGACTGAAGCAGCAGGGAGTTGACTCCAAACTGCGCCGTGAGCGTATGGCGTCGGTGAATCCCGCGTACATTCCGCGCAATCACCGGGTGGAAGAAGTCATTCGTGCGGCAGAGGACCACAATGATCTCGCTCCTTTCTTCGAGCTGCACGGGATCCTGGCCCGGCCCTTCGATGAGCAGTCTGAGCACATTGAATTCCAGAAACCACCCAAACCGGAAGAAGTGGTGCACGCCACCTTCTGCGGCACCTGAGCCAAGACGGTTGGCCTGATGTTCAAAGAGAACCTGGAGGCACGGTACTACACGGACCCTGCCATTTACCGTCAGGAACAGTCCGGCATCTTCAATAGCAATTGGCAGTTGATTGCGCCACGTAGCCGTTTTGTCGAAAAGGGTGACTACGTCGCGACCGATATTGCGGGCACGAAGGTTTTTGTCGTGCTCGGTGAGGACGGTGAACTGCACGGCTTTCGAAATCTTTGCCGTCATCGCGGCGCAATGCTGCTTGAACCAGGACAGGGTCGCTGCAGGTCCATTCGCTGTCCTTACCATAACTGGGTTTACCGGCTCGACGGCTCACTTGAAAGAGCGCCGTGGTTTTCTCATGTCGATGGCGAGGCGTCATTGACTCTTGAGGATTGGCCGCTGCATGACATCTCTGTTGTGCTTTGGCGCGGACTGGTTTTTGCCTGTGTCGAGAGTCCGAAGGCGCTGACTCACCAGCTGGGCGGGCTCTTGAAAGAGATCGAGCAAGATCCGGTTGAGGATTACCACTGGACAGAACAAAGAACCCTGGTATTTGACGCCAATTGGAAGATCTATACCGATAACTTTGTTGAGGGCTATCACATCCCGGGAATTCATCCTGAGTTCTTCAAGGCCATTGACTTTGAAGAGTTTGAAACCACGGCAAAAGACAATCTGGTCCGCATGACAGCACCGACCAAAGGCGATCTTTTCTATCGCGGGCGCTGGTTGTGGATGTGGCCGAATTGGACCCTGTCTTTCTTTAACGGCGGGATGAATACGTCGCGTATCAATCCCCTGGGTGTCGACCGGACCGAGTTAATTTACGATTTTTATTTTGCCGATCTTTCAGACGAAGCCCGCGAGGCGCGGCAAGACACTATCCAGCGGAACATTGCCGTTATAGAGCAGGATTTTGATATCTGCACGCATACCCATCAGAACTACCTCTCGGGTGGATATCAGCCGGGGCCGCTCAGCCCGCGACATGAAAAAGGCGTGCACCTCTTTCAGGAGCTGGTCAAAGAGCATTTGCGCAACGCCGGCGAGGCAAAGCCCAACCGAAAGTGACCGGGCCTGCCACGGGCGTACCCGGCCCGATCTCTTAGGTGGGTTACGAATACTCTAATTCTTCCGTATGGGTCATCAATGATCTCTGGAGGGAACGAGATGGTAGACCGTTCGCCTCTGTTTAGAGCCTGAGACCAAATAGCGCATGACCTTTGAACCGAACTCAGAGAATGTCGGTGAATATTCCGATTTCCAACTGGTCTCCTGATAGATCTTCTGATGATTTTTTAGACCTGCAGCAGTTGGGTAGATTTCCACGATCACGTAATACACATAGCCGGCCTGGGGAAGGCTTCTGGTAATGGAGAGACTGGCGAGGTTGTTCTCGTCATCTGGTCCGAGTGGATGGGTTTCTTTGATCCAGTTAGCCCATTTTCGTGTTGCCTGATCTACTTCATCTATTTTCTCGACGGGCACCTTAAAAACGCCGCCCCAATTCGTCTGGGGGAGGGAATCACCAGCATGTGCTTGAGTGAATACAGAAAAAACGAGGCACCAGGCCGATAAGAAAAAAGTTTTCATAATTTTCTCCAAGCGTAGGCATTCAAACGAGGATGTGCGGGCTTTGCATCCAGTACGACTGAGTCCCGTCACCCAAAATGGTTATACCACGTCGTCAGGTCTTTCATGGATGATCGCGGATTTGCCGTGAGATCAGGTCGAAAACTCCGCCTCTTTGGCTTTGATCAGGGCGGTGATCACTTCGTTATAAGGTGCGTTGAGCCCCTGCGCCTTGGCCACCTGCGGTACCATGCCGTTGATCGCATCCACCTCAGTGAGTCGCTGTGCCTTGAGATCCAGGAGCATCGAAGGTCTCGCATCCGGCATCTTGCTGCCGAAGTCCTTGAGATACTGAACGGGATCGCTGAATGAAAAATGTATGCCTTTCGCCTTGCCTGCCTCGTAGGCTTCGATAGCGAGTCTGCTCGCGATCTTCCAGAGCAGGGGATCATCCATCACTTCTCCCAGGTTGCGATCAAATGCGGCGGCGGCACCGCTCAAGCCCACGTTGCAGATGAATTTTTCCCAGATCAGTTGGTTGATGTCTTCATAGGTTTGGACGTTAAAGCCGGCGCTTTGCCATGTGGCGGCAACCCGCTCGAGCCGGTCGGTGATGCCACCGTCCATCTCACCCAGACGAATGAGTTCCATGCCGTTGTGATGAACGCTCCCCGGTTGGGGTATCGAGGCGCCAAAACCGCCTGCGACGCCCAGCAGGATGTTTGCACTATTGAGATTGCTTTTGATCCGCTCTCCTGCGCCGAGGCCGTTTTGGATCGTGAGGATCAGTGCATCATCTTGAAGTCGACCCTGCAGGCTGCCTGCGACGGATGCGACACCCGATGCCTTGGTCGCAATCACGACGAGTTCGCAGCTATGGGCGTCGGTAATATCGGTGGAGGCGTTTAT
>DDZY01000127.1 GCA_002346525.1 Proteobacteria bacterium UBA2996 | reverse complement strand
CCGATATGCCCGCACGCTGGCTACTATGTTTGGCGCCGGGGTACCACTGGTGGATGGACTGGAGTCTGTCGCCGGAGCGACGGGGAACCGGGTTTACTCTGATGCCTGCGTGTCCATTAGAGAGGTGGTCAGTGGCGGGCAATCACTTTCCAGCGCCATGTCACAGACCGGTCTTTTCCCGGCCATGGTACTTCAGATGACCAGTACGGGCGAAGAATCCGGCGAGCTTGAAACCATGCTCAACAAGGCCGCTGATTTTTACGAGCGGGAAGTGCGCGAAGCCGTCGACAACATGAGCAAACTCATCGAGCCGATTATGATCAGTGTACTCGGCGGCCTGGTCGGCACCCTCGTCGTTGCCATGTATCTGCCCATTTTCAAGATGGGCGCCATTATGTAATGGAGGCCACGCCTCCGCCGATTTCGTGATCGAAGCCCTGGCTAACGTCCAAGGGGTCGAATGGTGGCTTTATGTCATCACGATCTTCGTCGGACTGATGGTCGGCAGTTTCCTCAACGTGGTCATCGTGCGGGTACCTCAGGGTCTGCAGTGGAAATGGCACGGCAAGGCAAAAGGACTGCCGAAACCACCGGGAATTACCGGGCCCGCGTCACGCTGCCCAAATTGTCAGCAGTCCATCCGCTGGCGGGATAACCTGCCGCTGATCAGCTTCCTGGCGCTGAAGGGTCGGTGTCATTGGTGTGATGGCGCAATCTCCAGACGCTATCCCCTGGTCGAAGCACTGTGTGCCCTCCTGTCTTTGGTGGTGGCGTGTGTTTTGGGGATCCAATGGCTGACCCTGGCAGCACTGGCTTTCACCTGGTGTGTGATCGCACTTGCCTTTATTGATCTTGAGCACTTCCTGCTGCCGGACTGCATCACGTTGCCGCTGCTCGGGGCAGGCCTCGCGGTTAACGCAGTCGGCGGGTTCACGGAGTTGGCCTCTGCGCTTATCGGCGCGGCCGCTGGGTACGGCATACTCTGGGCCGTGTTTCAGGCTTTTCGTATCGCCACAGGAAAAGAGGGCATGGGCTACGGTGACTTCAAACTACTGGCAGCCCTTGGGGCCTGGATGGGGTGGCAGATGCTGCCGCTCATCGTACTGCTGAGCGCCGGGACCGGCGCTATTATCGGCATCACCATGCTGGTGCTGAAACAACAAGAACGCAATCAACCGGTCCCATTCGGACCTTATCTCGCGGGCGGTGGATGGCTGGCACTGTTGTGGGGTATGGACCTTAACCAGTTCTATCTTGCAATCACAGGGCTCTAGGAATCCATATGCTCAGAGTCGCCCTCACCGGAGGAATCGGCAGCGGTAAAACTGCAGTCAGTAATTACCTTGAGACACTCGGCGTGATGGTGCTGGACGCAGACCGGTTCGCCCATCAGGTAACAGCCAAAGGGGAGGATGCGGTGACCGAGATCGCAAACGTTCTGGGACCTGCCGTGATAGACGCAGACGGCCATCTTGATCGGGCAACGGTTCGCGAACTGGTTTTCACCGATCCTAAGAAACGGGCTGCGCTTGAATCCATCGTGCATCCGCGGGTACGTCGCAAGATGAATGAAGCCGCCTCGCAGGCCACGGGCCCCTACGTGATTTTTTCTATCCCGCTACTCATCGAGACCGGTCAGGCTGGCAACTTTGACCGGGTCGTGGTTGTTGAGGCCGCACGTGAACTTCGGGCCGAACGGGTGCTTGAGCGAAGTGGTCTTGACCAACAGGCTTTCTCATCCATCGACGACGCTCAAGCGAGCGATGTGGATAGGCGTAATGCGGCAACCGACATCCTTAACAATAACGGGAGTCTTGAATCTCTTCATGCTGAGGTCAACACCCTGCATGAACACTTAACGGCGCTCTCCGGGGAGCAAGGAAAAACGGCGGATAACGCCGACAACATAAATCCGACCCTGTGACACTAAACGAAAAACTCTCGGAGAATTTTGCAGGCTTTGAACGCCTCTGTCAGGATGATGTCGGGTTGACCCGTGCCGCCGTCATGCTCCTGGTGACTCGCGAGCCTGGCAGCAATGAGGGGTCGGTGATATTGACACGTCGCGCCAAAACTTTACGCCGGCATGCAGGCCAGTATGCGTTGCCGGGCGGGCGAGCAGAGCCGGAGGAGACGCCTACTGTGACGGCGCTGCGCGAATGCCGCGAAGAGATCGGAGTCGAACCCAAGGCGCATCACGTAATCGGCCTGCTCGATGACTTCGTGACCGAGTCCGGCTTTTGCATCACGCCCGTGGTCGCCTGCATGGATGAAACCTTGACTCCGACGCCGGACCCTGGGGAGGTCGAGCGGGTCTTTCATATTCCTTTGACCGAACTTGCAGACGCCAAGACAGAAGTCTCCCAATCAGAGACGGATGAATCCATCCGTGACGGCTTTTCAATCATGCTGCCGACCGTTGGGCACGAGGTCTATGCGCCGACGGCTGCGATTCTTTTTCAGTTCAGAGAGGTCGCGCTGGTCGGCAGAACGACCCGGGTGAATGATCTGGGCCAGCCGCGTTTTGCGTGGCGTTAGCGCTGTTGCACAGGATCCGGCCACACCAGCGCACATACTCTCTTTAGTAACGCGCGATTGCCCTCAAGAAAGTTCACAGAGGCAAGATCATCTGAGTGAACCCATCGGAGGTTTTGCCCCTCGACGCCCCGGGCCTTACCCTGATATTCGGTGACCTGCCAGAAGTGCAGCTCGACC
>DDZY01000230.1 GCA_002346525.1 Proteobacteria bacterium UBA2996 | reverse complement strand
GTAGCCAGCGTGCGGGCATATCGGGAAATTGCCGCTTTGCGCAGGATGATCCCAAACACCGGCAGGCGCAGCGAGATTCGGTCTACCCGATGCCGCATCGCCTCAGAACGCCGGTAGGACATCGAAATCACGACGATGGCTCCAATAATAACGGCGAAGATCTGGAGCCACAGTTCTCTGAAGCTCTGGGAGAGTTCGATCACGATGGCGGTCAGCGCCGGCAGGCTGGCGCCGAAACTGGAGAAAAGATCCTCAAATTGCGGAATCACGAACACGAGCAGCAAGACAGTGACAATAAAGCCCACGGCAAGCACAGCGGCCGGATACCAAAGGGCGCCTTTGACTTTTGCTTTGATCTCTTCGATGTTTTCCATGTAAAGCGCGACTTTGTCCATCAGGTCATCGAGGTTACCTGAACGCTCGCCAACGGCAACCAGGCTGGTATAGAGTGCGTCGAACTGACGGGGATACTTCTGGAGGGCTTCACTTAGAGCGGTCCCGCTTTCAACGTCGAGACGGATAGCGCTAAAGATTTCACGAATCTTCGGCTGATCTGTCCCGTCAGCGATAGCCTTGTAGGACTGAGCGATCGGTAACCCTGCCCCCAGCATGGTGGCGACCTGCCGGCTGGCGATGGAGATATCCTTGGGCTTTATTTTCTTAGCGAATAGCGCCTTGGGTTTTTTCCGGACGGAACGGGGATTAATCCCTTCGCGGCGCAACGTGCTTCGGACATAAGCCGGCCCTTGCGCCTCCATTTCACCGGCCACTTTATTGCCGTGGCGGTCGATTCCGGACCAGGTAAAGATTTGTTGGATCTTTTCGGATTTTCTCGCCATAGTCTCAGTGATCGGTGACGCGCAGAATTTCCTCAAGACTGGTAATGCCGGCACGCACTTTCACCAGTCCCGCCTGGCGCATGGTCATCACGCCTTCGGCCAGCGCCTGGGTTTCGATCGCTTCCTGACCCGCGTTTTGCACAATCAGTTCGGCAATCGCTTCGGTAACCGGCATCACCTGGAATACACCGGTTCTTCCCTTATAGCCACGGGTACACTCGTCGCAGCCTTCGGGTCCAAAGAGCTTGAGATCACTAAAGTCACCTGATTTTGAAAAACCGGCGCTTGTCAGAACTTCTTCAGGATACGCTACAGGTTTGCGGCAGGCAGTACAGAGTTTCCGAACCAACCTTTGCGCGAGGATGAGGTGAACCGATGCAGCCACATTGAATGGGGCGACGCCCATGTTCAGAAGTCTCACAATAGTCGAGGGCGCATCATTGGTGTGCAGCGTCGAAAGGACCAGATGTCCGGTTTGGGATGCCTTGACCGCAATATCTGCGGTTTCGAGATCCCGAACCTCGCCTACCATGATGATGTCGGGATCCTGTCGTAAAAAGGCGCGCAAGGCAGCGGCAAAGCTGAGGTTGGCTTTCTCGTTGATATTGACCTGATTGATCCCTGGCAGATTGATCTCAATCGGATCCTCGACGCTGCTGATGTTGACTTCCGGAGAGTTCAGGGTGGACAGCGCGGAGTAAAGCGAGACTGTTTTGCCGCTGCCTGTGGGTCCCGTCACGAGGATCATGCCGTGCGGCCGATGAATGGCCTCTTCGTATGCCTTGAACTGATCGGGTTCGAGCCCCAGAGCCGACAGACTGAGATCGGCACCGCTACTGTCGAGTACCCGGATCACCACTTTTTCGCCAAACTGGGTAGGCAGGGTACTGACTCGGAAGTCGATTTCGTGCCCCTTGGAGAGCGTCAGTTTGATCCGGCCGTCTTGCGGAATCCGTCTTTCGGCAATATCCAGGTGCGAAAGGATTTTGACGCGGGCGGTGATTCTGGCGGTGAGTGACAGCGGCGGATTCGCAATCTCATGCAGCACCCCGTCAAGCCGGTAGCGGATGCGGAGTTTCTCCTCGTAGGGTTCAATGTGAATATCGGAAGCCTTTTGGCGGATCGCATCCATCAGGATCTTGTTCACAAAGCGCACCACAGGCGTGTCGACTTCTGCGGCGTCGGCAGGGGTTGGCGCTGCGGTTTTCGCCGCCATGTCCTCAAGGCCGGAGTCTTCGTTGAGATCCGCAAGCTCTGAGCTGATTCCGCTGACAATGTCGCGAATGATCTGGTCGAGTAATTTGGGGTCAACCAGAATCGCCTCGACCCCAAAACCAGTCTGGAAGGTGAACGCATCCAGACCTGAGACATCGCTTGGATCCGGTACGGCCAAAAAGACCTTTGACCCGCGCTGGAAGAGGGGCAAAACGCCGTGATTTTCCAGGAACCTGGCATCAACAATTTCCTGAGGCCGACAGTTGAGATCAAACGCCTTAAGATCCAAAAGAGGCATGCCCGACTCTTCGGATGCGCATCGCAATAACCCGGTCCGGTCAGCGGTTCCCTGATCCAGCGCCTCGCGCAGAAAAGAACGCTGACTTTTCTGCGCTGCTTCGAAGGTTTCCCGCGCTTGTTCGCGGGAGAGCAGGTTGGCTTCGACCACCCGTCGCGACAATCCGGACAGAGTGGTCCCCTGAACCGTGATGGAAAATGGCGATGAACTTGGTTCCATTTGTCTGTCAAGAAAGAGTGGGGTTAGTTCCAGAGTGGGCGAAGGAGTTTTTTGCTCGTGCAGACCGCCAACTTCTCGATTTTTCCACGTTATTGTTTAGAAATCCTTGAAATCGGGAGGTATTTTTCGGTCACTTTAACAGAATATCCGCTTTGTTTTTTTTCCAAATTCCCTAAAATAGACGCGGCCTAGCCTCGTTGCGGGGATTCGTCGAGACAGACGATAATCAAGTGATAATCTAGTTAGAGTGACACAAGTTCCATGTGACGGTTGTCACATCGGTGATATCCTAGGACAGTTACATTCATGCGCACAAATCAGCCAAAGCCAAAGAGGGGCGATTGAAGATGAGATTAAACAGACAAGAATATGTTCGACGGCGCCAAGGTCGTCAGGGGGGTTTTACCCTGATCGAACTTATGATCGTGGTGGCGATCATCGGTATCCTGGCAGCGATCGCGATTCCGCAGTATCAGAATTATGTGGCCAGGTCTCAGGTTGCTGAGGCGCTGAGTTTCAGTGGATCGGCAAAAACGGCGGTGTCAGAATATCGGATGACTCAAGGTTCGTTCCCGACGACTAATGCTATGGCGGGCATTCCTGATGCGGCGAACATGACGGGCACCTATGTCAATACGGTAACCGTCGGAACGGCTGGTGTTATCACTGTGGCAATGAAAGCCTCAGGGGTAGCTTCGTCAATTGAGAGCAAGACTCTTAAATTGACACCAACTGAGTCCAGCGGAAATATTACCTGGGCGTGTGACGGTGGTGATACCGATCCGATCGAGGACGCTTACCTGCCATCCAGTTGTAAATAGTCAAGCAGTGAAACGTCGTGCTGATAGAAATCCCGGCAACGCCGGGATTTCTACTTTTGCGTCTACATCCAACTCTTAATTTCTAAGATTCTCAGATTTTCGTATATCAGGACGTACGGGCACATACCCAGATGTCTACACGGGCGGCGCCGGCCGCTTTAAGGATTTTGCTAATTTCATTCGTCGTTGCCCCTGTAGTGAGGATGTCGTCGATCAATGCGATGTGCTGGCCATCCAGGCGTCGCCTGCACGCAAAGGCGCCGACAAGGTTGCTCTGACGGTTTTTTG
>DDZY01000128.1:11713-13901 GCA_002346525.1 Proteobacteria bacterium UBA2996 | reverse complement strand
GCCTTGAACAATCAATGTCTTAATTGCTTGCTTTGCGTCTATCTTGAGAAATGCGCTCAGCTCGGCGATGGTGTGCACATCCGGGGTAGCGACTTCTGCCATGGTCTCCTTCGCATCGGGTCTCCCGCAAGACGCTGGCGTCAAGTCCACCTTTTCTACATTGGCTGCGTATCCGCAGGGGGAGCAGAACGCGATGGCATCTTCGCCCGACTCAGCCAACACGTGGAACTCATGCGAAAAATTGCCGCCAATACTTCCGCTATCTGCTTCCACTGCCTGCGCCTGAAGCCCCAGCCGTTCGAAGATCCGCACATAGGCGTCGTACATGGAGTGGTAGCTTTGTGACATCCTGTCGCTGTCGCGGTCAAATGAGTAGGCGTCCTTCATGATGAATTCGCGCGAGCGCATGACCCCAAAGCGGGGCCGAATCTCATCTCGGAATTTGGTCTGGATCTGATACAGGTTGACCGGCAGTTGGCGGTAACTGCGGATCTCTGAACGGGCGAGCGTCGTAATGACCTCCTCGTGGGTGGGTCCGAAGCAGAAATCCCGCTCGTGGCGGTCCTTGAATCGGAGCAACTCCGGTCCATAGTCATCCCATCGACCGGAATGCTGCCAGAGCTCAGCCGGTTGGACTGCCGGCAGCAGCACTTCCTGGGCACCGGCGCGATCCATCTCTTCCCGGACTACCTGACTGACCTTGGAGAGCACCCGGTGGCCCAGCGGAAGCCAGTTGTAGACACCCGCTGCGACCTGGCGAATCAAGCCAGCCCGCAGCATGAGTTGGTGACTCACGATCTCTGCATCAGCAGGAACTTCCTTTAAAGTGGCAAGAAAAAATTGGGAGGTACGCATAAGCCCTGTCAGTTTTTGGTCCGGATGACGAAGTGTATGCCTTTTCCGGAAAAGACGGGAGGGCCGGATTTCGTTTCGGCTGCGCGGCGTCGCAGCGGTTATGGCACTTCCGCGGTGGGAGACTCCGAGAGTGAGCCCAGTTGCGCCGCCTCACTGACGGCGACCGACAGCATTGCAAAATCCGGACTGGTAGATTTTTGTAGATCATTAATCATCTGGGTCAGGCGACTGGTGTCCGCTTGGTGTTGCTGGACCCACTGCCGGACAGCGGCTTTGCCGCGTCCGGCCTGGTTATCCAGTATGAGCCCACTGATCGTGCGCTGCGTCAGATGAAGATCGGACCGCAATGTCGTACGGGCCAGGGCGTGCCAATGGTTATCTGCGGAAAGGTCACGAATCCGGTCTGACAGCCAATGCAGGCCGAGCCGGTCTCCGATATCAAAATACACCGTAGCAACCTGGGCGATTCCAAAGTTGCCTTTGCCGGCGACGTCAGCAATATCCAACGCCCTTGAAAGACCCGCGAGTTCAGCGATGTGATTCGCAATCGCAGGAGGCACGTCAGCATTGAGGTAACGGCGCACCCGGCGTTTTTGAATGAGACGGTTGGAGGCGGCCAGTACCCGCGGGAAACCCCGCCGTAACTGGTCCACAATGTCACGAAACTCACTCACAGAAAGAGCGATGTCGATTGGCTGGGGTCGGTAGCGCAGCAGCCACAGTATGGCCTGTTCCAGCAGAATCCGGGTTTCATGCATCAGTTCTTTTTGAATTTTTGAGGTCACGGCGTTGTCCAGGCCTTCAATTTCGTGCCAAAGATCGCGCAGACGGAATATCTCGCGTGCTGCTGCATAGGCGCGAGCGGTGTCGGATGGATGGGCGCCCGTGAGTTCGTTCATGCGCAACGTGAAGCCTGGACCCACCCGATTGATCATGCTGTTGGTGACATGGGTCGCGATGATTTCCCGACGGAGCCGGTGACCCGGCATAAGATGCTTAAAGCGTGAACTCAGTGCCGTGGGAAAATAGCGTTCAAGATCTTCTGCCAGGAAAGTGTCCTCGGGNNACAGAAAGAGCGATGTCGATTGGCTGGGGTCGGTAGCGCAGCAGCCACAGTATGGCCTGTTCCAGCAGAATGCGGGTTTCATGCATCAGTTCTTTTTGAATTTTTGAGGTCACGGCGTTGTCCAGGTCTTCAATTTCGTGCCAAAGATCGCGCAGACGGAATATCTCGCGTGCTGCCGCATAGGCGCGAGCGGTATCAGATGGACGGGCACGGGTGAGTTCGTTCATGCGCAGCGTGAAGCCCGGACCCACCCGATTAATCATGCTG
>DDZY01000128.1:10037-11623 GCA_002346525.1 Proteobacteria bacterium UBA2996 | reverse complement strand
TTCTGCCAGGAAAGTGTCCTCGGGTACGTCGGAATCGAGCAGTATCTGGAAGGTGGAAATCTTGCTGTGACTCAGCAGGACAGCCAGTTCGGGTCTGGTCAAGCCTTTTTTCTGGGCAATTCTTTCCGTGATCTCGTTTTCGTTAGGCAGATACTCGAGTCCGCGGTTTAGCCCGTAGCTCCGTTCCAGTTGCCGCATCGCACGGGCGTGGTGATGGATTAGACCGGGCGCGCGATCCACGGCCAATGCCAACGCCTGGGTCTGCATGTAATTGTTGCGCAAGACCAGTTGAGCGACTTCCTCGGTCATCTCGCTTAGCAGGTTGTTGCGCTCATCGACGCTTATCTCCCCAGCCTCGACTGCTGCATTGAGTAGAATCTTGATGTTGACCTCATGATCCGAGGTGTCGACTCCGGCGGCATTGTCGATGGCGTCCGTGTGACACAAGCCCCCCCGCCGGCTGTATTCAATTCGCGCGAGTTGGGTTAAACCGAGATTCCCGCCTTCACCAATCACACGACACCGCAACTCGCGTGCGTCCACCCGGACCAAGTCATTGACACGGTCGCCGACAGATTCATGGGTTTCTGTTGAGGCTTTAACGTAAGTGCCGATGCCGCCGTTGAAGAGCAGATCGACCGGGCTCTTGAGCATTTCGTGAATCAGTTCATCGGGACTCAAAGTCTTGGCGCTGATGCCAAGCGCCTTCTGCGCGGCCTCGGACAAGTCGATCGATTTGATGTCACGAGGCCACACACCGCCGCCTTGAGAGATGAGATCTGGATCGTAGTCTTCCCACGTCGACCGCGGCATCTGGAACAGGCGTTCACGTTCTGCATAAGAAGCGGCTGGATCGGGATCGGGATCAATGAAAATATGCAGATGGTTGAAGGCACCGACGAGTCGGATGTGTCGGGATAACAGCAGGCCATTGCCGAAAACGTCACCCGACATATCACCGATGCCCACCACCGAGAACGGCTGAGTCTGGGTATTGATGTCCAGATCACGGAAAAGCCGTTTGACAGATTCCCAGGCACCCCGCGCGGTGATGCCCATCGCCTTATGGTCATAGCCGGTTCGGCCTCCCGACGCGAAGGCATCGTCCAGCCAGTAGCCATATTCGGCAGCAACTTCATTTGCCATATCGGAAAACGTGGCGGTTCCTTTGTCTGCCGCGACCACCAGATAGGGATCGTCCTGATCGTATCGAACCACTCTGGGAGGCGGAATCACCGAGTCATGATCGCGGTTATCGGTCAGATCGAGCATGCCGCGGATGAAGGTCTGGTAGCAGGACTGCACTTCTTCGGTACGCTCGTTGGGCGCACAGTCAGCCAACCGCCTGACGATAAATCCTCCTTTGGAACCCACCGGCACGATGACCGCGTTCTTCACGATCTGTGCTTTGACCAGACCCAGTACTTCGGTTCGGAAATCCTCCGGACGATCTGACCAGCGCAGACCCCCGCGCGCTACCAGGCCGCCGCGGAGATGAACTGCCTCGACTCGCGCTGAGAAGACGAAAATCTCGACCATGGGTCGAGGTGGGGGCATACGGCTAATCGCGCTGCAGTCGATCTTGA
>DDZY01000128.1:2644-9660 GCA_002346525.1 Proteobacteria bacterium UBA2996 | reverse complement strand
GCCTCAATCAGATTGACGTAGGCCGAGAGGATCCGGTCTTCATCCAGATTGGCGACCCGCTCCAGGCCTTGCTGAATGTCTGAACGAATTGTCTCCAGTTGCGCTAGCCGTTCATCCTGCAGGTCTGGGTCAAAGCGGGTCTCGAACAAGCGTACGATGCGCTGGACCATATGCGGGTTTCCCGCAAGTGTGTCAATGACGTATTCCTGGCTGTATCGGAAGCGGATCTGTTTGAGATACCGATACGCTGCCCTCAAAAAGGTGGTCTGCTGCCAGTCGAGTTGTGCTCTGAGCGCCAGCCGATTGAAGCCATCATTGTCCGTGTGCCCCTGCCAGATTCTTCGGAACAGTTGCTCAAAGTCAGACTTGCTCTTTCCAATCTCGATGTCTCGTTGGTCACGGTCGGCAAGATCGAAAATATGAAGAAAGACGATCCGGCCGCTTATGCTTTGGATTCGAAAAGGGTTCTCCGTCAATACGTGGAGTCCGAGATTTTCTATGACGGGCAGTACATCAGAGAGCACCACGGCACAATTAGGGGAATACAGTCTCAGCTGCGCCTCGTGAGCGGCATATCCTGGTGGCTGGTGAAGCGCAATCTCGAGCTGTGCCTCAGTATCCGCCTTCGTAATGTGAGCAAGATGATCAAGCCCATCGGCCGGTGAGAAGTCTTCGCGAAAGGCGGTGGGAAAAGACTCTGCCCATTCATCTGCGAGCGCAAGGCCTTCCCCGTCTCCATGATGATCCTGCAGCAGATGGCTAAGCTCATCGGGCCAGGAGCGGGCTAACTCTTCGACTTTGGATTCGACCTGCTTCAGCTCCGGAGAGCGCGCGTTTAGCGGGTCGACACTGATGAGGTAGTGGATTCGGGTCAGCACCGATTCCGAAAAGTACACGTTGAACTCGTAAGACTGTCCACCGTACGACGCCATGAGCGCGTCGCCGACTTTTTGCCGCAGACTACTGTTGAAGCGATCACGAGGCACAAATACCAGACACGAATAAAACCGGGAGAATCGGTCCCGCCGCACGAATATCCGCGTACGCCGACGTTCCTGCAGGTCAAGCATTCCCATTGCCGTGTCGTAAAGTTCGTCTTCGGTGATCTGAAAGAGATCGTCACGGGGATACCGCTCGATCAGGTTTTGCAGTACCTTGATTCCGTGGCCGTGTTCCGGAAGCCCGCTGCGAGTCAGCACTTGCTGCAGTTTCTGCCGGGAGCCCGGAATGTCCATCACGCTGCGGTTGTATGCGCCCGCAGAAAAAAGACCGACAAGACAGGTTTCTCCGATAAGGTTACCGACAGCGTTTCGATGGCGGACAAAAAGAACGTCCATATAGGCAGGCCGGTGAACGAGAGATCGTTTACTGGATTTGGTGATCATCACCGGTTCACTGTCCTTTTGATCACTCGTGATGTTTTCGGGCAAGACCGAAAGCCGATCGACAAGATCAAGATCGTCGCGTGGTCTCAGGATCCCAAGCGCTGAGGTTGCCTGAGGCAGCAACCTGGCATCTTCGTCGGATGACATGTCATAACGGATGGCTCCCAAAAAGGTGAAATTCTCCTCGCCGATCCATCGACACAACGCACAGGCTTCTGAGCGGGCATCGTCGTCTTCCGACCCATCGGGAACATCAAGATCATCTGCAAGGGAAAGTGCCAGTTCGCGCATGGCAATGCGGTCGTCATTCGCCGCCGAGACCTCGCTCAGAACCCGGGCCAATTCGGAAACGATGCGGTGGAGCCGTTCGGTCCGGAATTCGCGGCTGATGTGGAAACACAGAAAGGATTCAGAGGCCGCGTCAGCCGCATCGTGATTCAGCACGGTGAGACGGCCGTTTTCGTCTCGACTCACCTTGACCACAGGGTGGATGGTAAGTTGAATGGTGTAACCGAGTCGGTTGAGCGCCATCGACGCGGAATCGACCAGGAAAGCCATGTCGTCGACCACGGCTTCGACAACGGTAAAAGGACTCGCTTGCGCAGTTTGTGGCTCGGCTGGGTTGTTCGCGCGCAGCAGGAATTGTCCGGGTTGTCGCTGCTCGGCGAGATCAAGGTGGGCAAGTGCGTGTGTGTACAGCACCTCAGGATCGAATCGGGCAAGATCATCGGAGGGGATTCGATGAAAATATGCTTTAAAAAAAGATTGCGCGAGGTCTGCTTTCGCGGGAGTCAGCCGCTGCCTCGCCCATTCACTGAGCGTTTCGATCAGTCTATTGCGGTCAAATGAAGGTGTTGCCGCCATCAGGAACAACGTTTTTAAGGTCGGTGCAGCGCATTGGCCGTTGATGCTGGACTATACGCCAATTCCTGCAGCTGTTGGACTCATTACGCGACGCTTCGTGGAATCGTTCAGTGCGTTAAGTTTTCCTGGGCGCCACGGTAAACTCTCAGGAGTCGTTTCAGCGGCAGTTTCACCAGAGGAACATCATGACCGAGCAGCCCTTGTGGCAACCGGCTCCCGAGCAGGTTGCGATCACCAACATGACCCGCTTTGCGTGTGATGTTTCTTTGCGATGGGGCCGGACCTTTAAGGACTACGCCGACCTGCATCGCTGGTCGGTTGAGGAGCCCGAAGCGTTCTGGATCAGCGTCTGGGACTGGACGGGGGTGATTGGGACAGGAGACACAGATCCCGTAGTCGTTGACCGGGAGCAGATGCCTGGTGCCCGCTGGTTTCCCAAGACCCGTCTCAATTTCGCCCAAAATCTTCTGCGTCGGCGGGATGCGGCTTTGGCCTTGATTTTCCAGGCTGAGGATAAGGTCACACGTTCCCTCAGTTTTGCCGAGCTCTATGCCCAGGTCGCCCGCCTTGCCGACGGCCTCAAACAGGCTGGGGTGGTCCCCGGCGATCGGGTCTGTGGTTTCATGCCGAACATGCCGGAGACCGTTGCAGCGATGTTGGCGAGCGCATCCGTAGGGGCGGTGTGGTCTTCATGTTCTCCGGACTTCGGCGTTCAAGGTGTCTTGGATCGCTTTGGCCAGATCTCTCCCAAAGTGCTCTTCAGCGCTGATGGCTACTGGTATAACGGCAAGACTCACGATTCGCTTGAGAAACTTCGTGAAATCATAAATGGCCTGCCATCGCTTGAGCACACCGTGATCGTGCCTTTGATTTCGGACAAGCCGGAACTGTCGGCCAATCCCGGCGCCAGGCTGATTACCGATTTTGAAACGGACGCAACGCAGATTGATTTTGAGAATCTGCCTTTTGATCATCCGCTTTACATCATGTACTCCTCTGGCACGACCGGCGTGCCCAAATGCATTGTGCACGGAGCGGGAGGATCCCTCCTCAAACATCTCGTGGAGCAGCAGCTGCATGTCGATCTGCGCCCGGATGATCGGCTGTTCTATTTCACGACCTGTGGCTGGATGATGTGGAACTGGCTGGTCTCTGGATTGGCGAGTGGCGCCACCGTGGTGTTATACGATGGTTCGCCGTTCTTTCCTGACGACAATGTCGTGTTCGATCTGGTGACACAGGAGCAAGTGGGTGTGCTCGGCACCTCCGCCAAATATATTGATGCGATTGCCAAGGCAGGCCTGAGGCCGCGCGAGACTCACGATCTTTCCCATGTCAGGACTATTCTTTCAACGGGCTCTCCCCTGATCCCGGAGAGTTTTGACTATATTTACGATGCGGTGAGTCATACCGCGTGCCTGTCATCGATTTCCGGCGGCACAGATATCATGGGGTGCTTTATCGGCGGCAATCCCAATTTGCCGGTCTGGCGTGGAGAAATCCAGTGCCCGATTCTCGGCATGCAGATAGAAGTCTGGGACGACCAGGGTACAAAGGTGCCGGATCGAGAAAAAGGGGAGCTGGTGTGCGTCAACGCTTTCCCCTCGATGCCGGTCGGATTCTGGGACGATCCGGAAGATGCAAAATACAAAGCCGCGTACTTCGAGAAGTTCCCAGGCGTCTGGTGTCACGGAGATTACATTGCCGTCACCGAGCATGATGGGGTTGTAGTCTTCGGCCGTTCGGATGCCGTATTGAACCCCGGAGGTGTGCGAATCGGCACAGCGGAAATCTACAGGCAGGCGGAGCGTATTGAGCAGGTGCTGGAAAGCCTGGTGATCGGACAGCAGTGGAAAGGAGATGTGCGAGTGGTGCTGTTCGTCCGTTTGCGCGAAGGGGAGGAGCTCGATGATTCGCTTCGGGCAAGAATCTGCAGCGAGATTCGGCAAAACACCACACCTCGTCATGTACCCGCCAAAGTGATTCAGGTTGCGGATATTCCCCGTACGAAAAGCGGCAAGATCGTCGAGTTGGCGGTGCGCCGAATCGTGCACGGTGAGCCGGTGCTCAACCGGGAGGCGTTGGCCAACCCGGAGGCGCTCGATTTATTCGCTAACTTGCCAGAATTGGATGTTTAACGCGCCCGGACTCAGTCGCCGGGCAGGCCGATAATGCGGTAGCCCTGCGGCACCATCAGGCGTAGCGACACATCAAGTTGGTCGACTGCTGCTAACGTGGCGGAGAATGTGTCGGAAGTTTTTTCCAGCCGAATCGGTAGGGAAGTATTGTCAGCGAGGCCGAGCGGGGGCAGGACAAACCCCATTGACGATAAAAGGGCACTTGCAGACAACCGCAGTTCCTGAACGTAGGCCGCGAGCTCCGCAAGGGTCTGGAAATCCGCCGGACTGATCCCAAGCCCTCTGTTGTCAGTTACACAGCTTCGACCGATTGCCTGCTCTTTTCGGCGAATTTGCCACCATTGGCAGCGAATACCCGCTGCATCGCCATGCTGGCCCAGGTTTTTCAGCTTGATTGAGCCATCGGCGATCGCATCGGGGTCGGGAATCCCTAGGCTCTTCAGCATCTCATCGAGGTGCTGGCGCTTTTCCTCTGAGAGAGTCTCGCGCTGCGCCATCAGGCTTTGCGCAATACCGGAGAACTGATCAATAGATTGGCGCAATACGGCGGGATCAACCCGTGTCAGCTCTTTGCGTGCATGCCGTATGAAGTAAACCTCACGGTTGTCCGAGATGAACAGCACTTCCTGGCGAGGCATCCCCGAATGGGTAAGCCGGACACGACCGTCACTGATGACAATCTGGGCCTTACCCGCGATGCCGTGATCGACAGTATCGATGATCAATCGGGTAGCAGCCTCGGCAGGTATGATGGCGCCCGCCAATGAGCAAAAGCCAAACAGAGCGAAAGTCAAGCTGGGAAGTCTTCGAGGGAAAGATAAGATCAAGACAAAGCCCTGGATTTTGATCAGGCGCCAAAGCCCGAAGGATGACGGCCTGACTGTGGAACCAGTTGGATTGTAAATGATGGAAAAGAGGCGTGTCGTCGGTACGTATTTGGGTATCAGGTATCATCCGAAGCCGGTCCGGTGAGCCTCAACTCGGATCCGTTCATCCGCGGGATGCGGCAGAACGTGGCAGGGGTAACCCGGATTGATTTTCGCTGGAGCCAACTGGAACAAACTTTAATAAAAGAAAGCACAGGACCCATGATTACCAATATTTACGGCAAACAGCTAAGTGACCTTGAGAAGATGCGGGTCGAAGAAAAAATCCGTCACGTCAAGGAGGCGATCCCGCATGAGGTCTATGAGGTTCTCACGGCCGAGTGGCGGCGATTTGTCACCAGGAGCGTTGAGCAGGGCCAGGGAGAGATGAAGCTTGAGGAGTTCGATTACTATTTTGAACTTTTCATGAAGTTTCCCCATTGATCTGAACCCCTTGGATCTTTCATGACGTATCCGGATATCGACCCCATTGCAATCAGTCTCGGGCCGCTTGCGATCCACTGGTACGGTCTGATGTATCTCGTCGCATTTGCGGCCGGCGGTCTGCTCGGCAGATACCGGGCCGGTCGGATGCCGGGACAGTGGACCAACACGGAGATCTGGGATCTCGTTTTCTATATCGCCGTCGGGGCGGTGCTCGGCGGCCGGCTCGGTTATGCGCTTTTTTACAACGCCGGCTATTACCTGTCACATCCTCTGGAGATTCTCTGGGTTTGGACGGGGGGCATGTCTTTTCATGGAGGCCTGATCGGGGTTGTCCTCGCTGTCGTACTTTTTGCACGTCGATCACAGCGACGCTTTTTTGAGGTAGCTGATTTTCTCGCGCCGCTTTGTGCACCGGGTCTTCTGGCAGGCCGGATTGGCAACTTTATCAATCAGGAGTTGTGGGGTCGGGTCAGTGATGTTCCCTGGGCAATGGTCTTTCCTGCCGGTGGGCCACTGCCGAGACACCCGTCCCAGTTGTATGAAGCAGCTTTAGAGGGCGTAATGCTGTTCGTCATTGTCTGGATATTCGCAGCGAAAACGAGGCGACCCGGCCAGGTAAGCGGTCTGTTCTTGCTGGGTTACGGCGTCTTCCGATTCTTTGTAGAGTTCTATCGTGAGCCCGACGCGCATCTTGGTCTGATTGCGCTCGATTGGATGACCATGGGTCAACTTCTGAGTATCCCAGTAATTGTGGCGGGCGCTTGGCTGCTGATTCGAAGGGCACCAAACGGAAGCCATTAATGCGGGTGGTGCTCCTATCGGATACGCACGGCTTCGTTGAGCCCTTCATTCAGGCGCTGGCTCGTTCGGCTGACTGTGTCGTGCATGCTGGAGATATCGGCGGGCTGGAGGTGATCGAGGCGGTAACCCCTGATCGGGGCAAATTGGTTGCGGTGCGTGGAAACAACGATTGGCCTGAATGCTGGCCGGGTACAGCGAAAGCGGGCGCTCTGGATCTTGGAGAGTCAGCCGAGGTCGATCTTCCCGGAGGCTTGCTGGTAGTCGAACATGGTCATCGCATCTGGGATACCCGCCACTATCACAAGCGGCTTCGAGCAAAATATCCAAAGGCCCGCGCGATCGCCTACGGACATACCCATATCCGCTGTGCCGATCTCGATCAAACGCCATGGGTGATGAACCCCGGTGCTGCAGGCCGTGAGCGCACCAAAGGCGGCGCATCCTGCATCCTGCTCGAAGTGAGTCAGCAGAAATGGAAGGTGAGTGAGTACCGAAATGGAGAGATCAGCGCTTCT
>DDZY01000128.1:0-2273 GCA_002346525.1 Proteobacteria bacterium UBA2996 | reverse complement strand
GGTGACAGTCAGTCGTCGTGCTTGATGAGAAATTCCCGCACTACGGGCAACACCCGTTCGGTCGCCTCGATAAAGATAGCGTGTTTGAGGTGATCCAGGATAACGAGCTCAGCGTTGGGCAGGGCATTCGCCATTTCCCGATTGAGCCGGGGGTTGCAGCCGCCGTCTTGCGCACCGGTGACCAGTTGGCAGGGCGTTGAGATCTCATGAAGCCATGGCGCCATCTCGGTTTGTGCATAGATATCGAAAACATTCAGGAAGACATCGGTCGGGGTGTCGATGACCTGCTGTTTTCGTTTCTCTATGAGATCAGGTCGTTCGGCAATAAATTCATCCGTGAACCAACGCACAGACAGGGCGTCGAGCACTTGTGGAATGCCTCTTTCCCGCATTGCGCTGACGACTGCATTTACCTTGGCACTGTCGTCGGGCGTTCGAAAGGCCGCGGTAGACCATAATCCCAGGGAACGGACCCGCTCGGGATAGCGCCTCGCATAGGCCGGGCCGATCATGCCCCCCAGCGAGTGGCCTGCGAAGTGCGCGCGTTCAACACCGGTGGCCGATCGCAGGGCCTCCAGGTCGTCGACCAGATCGTGCAGGCCGAAGGGGGTGTCGGGAGCGGGGCTCTCGCCGTGACCGCGAAGATCGTAACGGATGCAGGTGAAGCGATCCTTCAGTCCCTCAACAAGCTCAGCAAAGGTTGCCCGCCGGGCGCCGATCCCGTGAATCAGAAAAAGCGCCGGACCTTCTCCTTCTATTGTGTAAGCACAATCAATCGCCATGATTTGGTCCGGTCGTCGTCAGATCATGCAACGTGGCGGCTGAGCGAGCGAATATGCGGCAGGACCTCTTCGCCGAACCGGCTCATCATTTCCAAAGTCTCGGACTGGTCCTGGCCAAAATTGGAAGAAGCGATCACCTCGCTGATGCCCAGTTCGGCGTATTCCGAAAGACGGTCAATCATCTCCTGGACACCGCAGATAAGCACATTCGCGCCCAGTTCCTTAATGGACTGGATTCGAGGCAGGGGTTTGATGACCCCCTGCTCGACAATGCCAGGACCCCCAAAGACATTATCAAAGCTCTGGTAGTAACGGTAGGCGAGAGTGATCTTATGCCTGGTATCCGCATCATTTCTGGTGAGATAAAGCCCCCGTTGGAGCGACAGGCGAGAATGGCAATGTGTGCCGGCTAAAGCCTTGCCCCTGAAGAATGCGCTGACCTGTTTTACGAGAACATCGTGATCGGCTCCGAGCGGAGTAGTCTGGATGTGATAGCCCTTCGCTGCCATGGCTTCGATACCGGCGGGTGCCATGATGGCAAGTGCGATCGGAATCGCGTCTTCAGGCCGCGGCATCACAGTGAGGGGTTCGAAATGGTAATGCTCGCCATCCCAAGAAACCTCTTTTTGGGAGAGAAGGGCTTCGAGCACTTGAAGACTCTCCTCAAACTTCGGCTTGGTGGTATCGAAAGCCACCCCCATGCGGTTTGTTTCGTATTCGAAAGCCCCTTTCCCAACACCCAGAATCAGTCTGCCGTTGCAAAGCGTTTGAGCTTGAATCACTTCGCCGGCGAAGATGCGCATGTCATGCAACGGTAACTGGCAGACCGAGGTGGCAATTTGGACTTTTTCCGTGTGGGCGGCAACCTTGACCGCAAACTGCAACGGAGAGGGCATCAGGAGAATATTGACGAGGTGGTGCTCGGGGATGGATACCCCCTGGTAGCCGCAGGATTCAGCGTGCACAGCCTGTTCCAGCATCTCGCGGTACAAACGTTTTGCGCCGATCGCAGGATCCAGCAGATGACTGTTTAAAAAGTGTGAGAATTCCATACGACGCCGAGCCGCGCTTTAAACAACGAATCTTACATGAGGACAAGGACGAGGGTCCCTCAAGAGCGACCTCGTGTCTCGTCAGTATTGCAAACTGATCTTCAGGCCCCAAGGAAAGCCGCTCACTCTTTTCTGTGATGTAAAGTGTATGATCAGACTGAGTTCTGAGCGAGGTTCGCCTACGTTATTTAAACCGAAAAGAAGGAGACACCGTGAGCAATTTGCCAACCACGATGGCCGCGATCGTTTTGACCGGTCACGGAGATCTCGACAAGCTCGTCTACCGCAAGGATTTTCCAGTGCCTACCCCTGCGTCGGGAGAGGTCTTGATACAAGTGACGGCATGTGGTCTCAACAATACTGACGTGTTGGTTCGGCAAGGAGCTTACGGTACCGATGAAGATCCTGGTGCGGTAGCCTCATGGCGACGAAGTGCATC
>DDZY01000168.1 GCA_002346525.1 Proteobacteria bacterium UBA2996 | reverse complement strand
CGAGATGGAGAATGATCGCGGCGACGGCTGGTCCCTTTGCAGCATGCTGCTTAATGAAGGCGCAAGACTGCACGGTTTTGCCACCGACGATGCCCACCATATGGCTCATGATGCCTTTGGCGGTTGGATTCATGTTAAAGCCGACGGCCTTGATGCAGACCTCCTTCTCGAAAGCCTGAAGGCAGGCCGATATTACTCATCGCAGGGGCCAACTTTTGAAAATATCGAGTGCGTCGGTGATGGAATTCTGGTTGAGTGCTCTCCCGTGAATGCAGTGATGGTGACTGGCCGAGGTTCGCGTGCCGAGAAGCTACTGGGCAAAGACGTGACTTCGGCGCGGCTACCTCTAGCGCGGTTTTCTGATACGTTTTTCAGGGTCACGGTCGTGGATAATGCAGGAAAAAAGGCGTGGTCTAACCCAGTATGGCTGAACGGTCAGTAACACCCAAAGAGGCAAGTTGATGAATCTTGAAAATCTTCCCGCGCTGGTGACGGGCGCCGGTTCCGGAATGGGCGCGGTGACAGCACAGATGTTGTCCGGTCGCGGGGCTCGGGTCGCGGTACTGGACCGTGACATCGACAGCGCCCGAAAAACGGCTGACGAGATAGGCGGCTGGGCGCTTGAAGCAGACGTCTCCAGCGCAGACTCGGTCGAAGCAGCCCTGCAGCAGATTGTGGATGAGTGGGGCGCACCGAGGATTGCGGTGAGCTGCGCCGGGATTGCTCCGGCCTCCAGGGTGGTCGGTCGTGAAGGTCCGCATGATCTCGATCTTTTTCAGCAAGTCATAAACGTTAACCTGGTGGGTACCTTCAACGTGCTGCGGCTGTGCGCAGCACGGATGGCAGAACTCGAGCCGCTGTCCGACAGCGGCAGCCGCGGGGTCATCATTAACACCGCCTCGGTCGCCGCTTACGAAGGGCAAATCGGTCAGGCCGCTTACAGTTCATCGAAGGGCGGGGTGGTGGCCCTGACCCTGCCCGCCGCTCGGGAACTTTCACGATTCGGTATTCGCGTGATGACTATTGCCCCGGGGCTGATCGGGACACCGATGCTGCTGAATATGCCCGACGAGGTTCAGGAGAGCCTGGCTGCTCAGGTGCCTTTCCCTTCACGCTTTGGCAAACCCGAAGAATTTGCTGATCTCGTGTCTCACATCATCGATAACGAGATGCTGAATGGCGAAGTGATCCGGCTCGACGGCGCCATCCGGCTTGCGCCCAAATAGGTAGGCTGATCCCCGGACACATACCTGTCATGCCGCTTAGTACCGAGCATTTCATTCTTTTTGGCCTGCTGCTGGGCGTCTTCGGCTTTTTGCTCTGGGGGCGGGTGCGATACGATTTGGTCGCTTTTGCGGCTCTGATTCTGGCGCTTATCCTGGGCGCGGTCCCGGTGGATGCGGCGTTTTCCGGATTCGGTCATCCGGCGACCGTGATCATTGCCCTGGTCCTGATTGTCAGTCGGGGTCTTTTCAATTCAGGTGTGGTCGAAGCGATTGCCCGGGTGTGTGTGTCTCGCATCAAAGGGATTGGTACCCATATCGGCCTGATGTCGGGGGTTGGCGGTCTGCTGTCCGCAGTCATGAACAATGTTGCCGCGCTGTCACTGTTGATGCCCGTTGATATCGAGGCGGCCCGAAAAGGTGAGCGCAGTCCGAGCCTCACGCTGATGCCGCTTTCTTTCGCGACCATCCTGGGAGGGATGGTGACCCTGATCGGAACGCCGCCCAATATCGTGGTGGCGACTGTCCGCCAGGAGGCGCTGGGCGACCCGTTCCGGATGTTTGATTTTGCTCCGGTCGGCATTGTCGTGGCAGTGGTCGGCGTCCTGTTTGTTGCATTGATCGGTTGGCGACTGCTGCCGTCAGGGCGACAAAAGGAGAATCCCGCGGTTGCGCTTGCGGATATGGCTGGATACGTTTTTGAGACCTCAGTGACTGAAAACAGCAAGCTGGTTGGGGCGCCGCTGTACGAGGCATTTCCACTTGCGGAGGAACACGATGTGGTGATTACGGGAATTGTCCGCAACCATGTCCGGCTGCCCGGCTCCGCGCGACGGGAGACGGTCCGGGAGGGTGACATCCTGGTCCTGGAAGGCGCTGCCGAGTCGATCGAGCAGTTTGTGGGGGCAGCACGCCTGGGCAGCGGTGACCCGGACAAACAGGTTGAATTGCTCGGGGAATCCATGGCGATTGCGGAGGCAGTGGTGCCGGTTGGGGCGAGGATTGCTGGCCGGTCTGCCACGGATATTCGGCTTGCCTATCGGCATGGAGTCATGTTGCTGGGGATCTCGCGTCGCGGTCGTTCTTTTCGGGAACGGGTACGCAAACTGCAGATCCTCCCCGGAGATATTCTGCTTCTTTATGGGGCACAAGACCGGCTTGAGCATGCGATACAGTGGTTGGGCTGTCTCGCGCTGGCGAACCGGGGGCTGACGGTGCTGCAGCGCCAAAAAGCAGGCCTTGCCATCGGTGCATTTGTGCTTGCAATTCTTGCTGCGAGCTTCGGCTGGGTGTATCTGTCCGTAGCGCTCGGGGCAGTTGTCGTGGTGTATGTCGTTTTCGGGCTTGTGAAACCAACGGAGGTCTATGAGTCTGTCGAGTGGCCCGTGATTGTCCTGTTGGGATCACTCATCCCCATTGGCAGCGCGCTGGAGAGCAGCGGAGGAACCGCGCTGATTGCCCAATGGATCCTGTCCGCTACGGAGGGTCTTGCGCCGGTAATGGTGCTCGCCATCCTGATGATTGTCACAATGTGTCTATCAGATGTGCTGAATAATGTCGCGACCGCATTGATTGCAGCACCGATTGGATTGGAGGTGGCGGAGCGGCTTTCGTTAAACCCGGACCCCTTCCTGATGGCGGTAGCCGTAGCGGCATCGTGTGCCTTTCTCACACCGATCGGACACAAGAACAACACCATTGTCATGGGCCCAGGGGGCTATCGGTTTGGCGACTACTGGCGTATGGGATTGCCCCTGGAGATTCTGGTGGTTGCCGTAAGCCTTCCGGCGATTCTGTATTTTTGGCCGCTTAGCGGTTGAAGATTTAAGAGGTCTTCGTCACAGTTTAAAAATAACTACAGTGAATACTGCTTCAGATAAGTCCCGGCAGGATATCCACGCAGTCAGGCACAAAGGAGAGTCGGCGCGGGTCCATGCGCTGCTGCAAGACTGGCAGCCGGACGCCGCTGTTCAGGACGAGGTTCAGCGCCGCGCGTTGGGGTTCGTTGAAAAGATCAGGAAGCAGAAGTCACCCAATCTGCTTGAGGCCTTTCTCGCTGAATACGGGCTTTCCACCGACGAGGGTGTCGGTATGATGTGTCTGGCTGAGGCGCTGCTTCGGGTACCCGACAGCCCCACCATCGACGCACTCATTGAAGACAAGATTGTGCCTGGTCGCTGGAGCCGCCATCTCAATCACTCGAGTTCCTCTCTGGTTAATGCCTCGACCTGGGCATTGTTGCTGACTGGGAAACTCCTGAATCCGGATCTTGCCAGTGGGATTGTCGACAGCCTGCGGGCCACGGTGAAGCGGATCGGCGAGCCGGCGGTACGGGTGATTATCGGTGAGGCCATGAAGGAGTTAGGCCGGCAGTTTGTCCTTGGCCGGAATATCTCCGAGGCGCTGGATCATTCAGGCGTGCTCAAGCAGAAAGGCTATTCCTTCTCGTATGACATGCTCGGAGAGGCAGCCCGCTCGGATGCTGATGCCAGGCGGTACCACCTTGCTTATTCAGAAGCCATCGCCGCGATTGCGCCGGGTTGTACCGCACTTTCGGTGCAGCAAAATCCCGGCATCTCGGTAAAGCTCTCGGCACTGCACCCGCGTTTCGAGCATGGCCAACGCGCACGGGTCATGACCGAACTGCTCGGACGGGTCAGCGTCCTGGCGCAACTCGCCCGCAGTGCCTCGATGGGCTTCAATATTGACGCCGAGGAGAGCGAGCGGCTGGATCTCACCCTGGATGTGATCGAGGCGCTTATGGATGAGCCGGCCCTCTCTGGTTGGGACGGATTCGGGGTGGTGGTGCAGGCCTACCAGCTGGATGCAGAGGCGGTGATTGACTGGCTGTATGCGCTCGCCAAGCGCCGGCAGCGGAAGATCATGGTGCGGCTGGTGAAGGGGGCTTACTGGGATACCCAGATCAAGCGCGCCCAGGTTATGGGACTTGAGACTTATCCTGTGTTTACCCGCAAGGCAGGCACTGATCTTTCGTATCTCGTGTGCGCGCGCAAACTTCTCCAGGGCCGCGACTGTTTTTATCCCCAGTTTGCTACCCATAACGCCCACACCATCTCGACCATCATGGCACTGTCGGGCGGCCCCGACGAGTCCTTTGAGTTTCAGCGTCTGCACGGCATGGGTGAATCACTGCATCGACTCGCGTGCGAGCAAGAGGGCTACCGCTGTCGGATATATGCTCCTGTGGGAGCGCACCGTGACCTTCTGGCGTATCTCGTTAGGCGGCTTCTGGAGAACGGCGCCAACAGCTCCTTTGTGAATCAGTTGTTGGATCAGGATGTGCCTTCGACCCAGGTCGTCAGTGACCCGCTGGATCAGATGCTCCAGGCAGCCGAGATGCCCTCGCACCCTAACATTCCCCAACCGGCGGATCTTTACCAACCGCAGCGGCGCAATAGTGCCGGCCGGGATCTTGAGGACCGTATTGCGGTTGCCGGGCTTGAGGAGGACATGAGTGCGTTTCTTGATCGGCTCTGGAAGTTTTCGGACAACTCCATGGCGGATCTAAACGGCACGGTGCGCGAGGTGTGCAATCCGGCCAGACCAGAGGAAGAAGTCGGGGATTTAAAAGAAGCATCGATCGAGGATCTCGGACCAGCGATCCACAGAGCCAGAACAGCTTCAGGAGCCTGGCAAACACTTCCCGTAGAAACCCGCGCGGCGTATCTCAACAAGATAGCCGATCTCTATGAAACGCATTTTGCCGAGCTGATGACGTTGGCCGGACGCGAGGCGGGCAAGACCTTGCTCGATGGCGTGGCCGAGATTCGCGAAGCGGTCGACTTTTTGCGCTATTACGCAAGCCAGACCAGAGCGCTTTCAGCCGAATGCACTCCCCTGGGCGTTTTTGCGTGCGTTTCGCCGTGGAATTTCCCGCTCGCG
>DDZY01000117.1:3725-14727 GCA_002346525.1 Proteobacteria bacterium UBA2996 | reverse complement strand
TTAACCAGGGCGCCAAAAAGATCGCCATAGGAAGACAGTCGCGATTTGTCCATCCCCTGGAACATGCCCGAATCCTTCCAGCGTGGTATATCGTTAGAGCATGGGTGGGTGACATCGACCACAAAGCCCGCTTTCATCTTGGTGAATCCTTCTTCGGCATCCCCAAATGTCACATAGTTAGGCGGCCCTCCATGCTGGGCGATATACGGCGCGAACATGCCATCATCATCGTAGCCGCCCCAGGTGAAGTACGTGGCGTTATCGGCAGCCAGTGCAGAGCGCATTCCCAGCGGCACGGCGCCAACGGCAAACCCCATGGCCCCCAGGGCCTTGAGTGCCTGGCGGCGGGTAAACTGCCCATCCTGAAGCCGGGCAATAAATTCTTTGCTTTGTGTCATTGATCCCCTCCTTTAATTGTTTAGAAATTCTCAGGGCACTAACTCCCTAGGTAAAGGCTAAATCATCGCCGGTACCGTGTCTAGCAGACTCTGAAACACCTCGGTCTCAGGCTACAATCCGGCCTATGCCGGTCCCGCATCCTGAAATTTTCAAGGCCTACGATATCCGCGGAATCGTAGGGCACTCTCTCACTCTCCAGATCGTCGAACAGATCGGGCGGGCTGTAGGCTCCGAGGCGCTCTCTGCCGGGGATAGCGCGGTGGTGATCGGCAGGGATGGCCGCCTCTCAGGTCCCGCTATTTCAGACGCTCTGATAGAGGGCATCTGCGCCACCGGCTGCGATGCGGTCGATATCGGGATGGTGCCGACACCCCTGACCTACTTCGCCACACATGCGCTCGATATCGGCTCCGCCGTTTCAGTCACTGGGAGCCACAACCCGCCCGACTACAACGGCCTCAAGATCATGATCGGCACCCATACGCTGGCAGCCGAACGCATTCAGGATTTACGTAAACGGATTGAGACACAGTCCTTTGCCGAAGGTCAGGGAGCGCGGCGAAGCGAAGACGTCGTTCCGACATACATGCAGCGGGTCGCGGGAGATATCCAGCTAAAGCGCCCGCTCAAGGTGATCACCGACTGCGGGAACGGCGTCGCCGGCATGGCAGCGCCGCAATTGATGCGCGACATCAGCTGTGAGGTTGTTGAACTTTACAGTGACATTGACGGCACTTTCCCCAATCATCATCCCGACCCCAGCGTTGCCGATAATCTTGTGCAGCTCATCGAAGCCGTACAAATAGAGAAAGCTGACTTAGGGCTCGCGTTTGACGGCGATGGTGACCGCCTGGGTGTGGTCACTGACGCGGGCCAGGTGATCTGGCCGGACCGGCAGATGATCCTCTTTGCCCGTGACATCCTGGCCCGCAATCCCGGCGCCAAGATCCTTTATGACGTCAAGTGCACACGGCTATTGCCCAAAGCCATCGAGGATGCCGGAGGCGAGGCCCTGATGTGGAAGACGGGGCACTCGTTCATCAAGGCGAAGCTGAGGGAAACAGGCGGCGCATTTGGCGGCGAGATGAGCGGCCACCTCTTCTTCAAGGAGCGCTGGTACGGCTTTGATGACGCGCTGTATGCTGCCGCCCGACTGTGCGAAGTGCTATCGGGTGATGACAGGCCGCCAAGTACTGTCTTCGCTGAAATTCCCGACACCGTGAACACACCCGAACTTCGAGTCGAAATGAACGAAGGAGAGCATCATGCTCTCATCCAAGAGCTTGTTGCCAACAGCAATTTCTCCGGCGGTTCGGTCTGCAACATTGACGGGGTACGTGTGGATTTTGAAGACGGTTTCGGTCTCGCGCGGGCGTCGAACACAACACCGACCGTGATTCTGCGCTTTGAGGCAGACACGGCTTCTGCGCTGGAACGAATTCAGGACCTTTACCGCGAGCAGATTCTGGCCCTGCGGCCGGCACTCACACTACCGTTTTAAGAGTTGCCTCGGTTGCGGCTTACTCATGCCCGACGAGTCGGACTTCGGGAACTCTCTGGCGCAGCGCGCTGATCAAATCAGGAATGAGACCCCGTTCCGGGATGACCGTCACCCAAAGCAGATTCAGCCTGACATTTAGGTCAGCGAATACCACCTGACGGTAGCGGCCGAGCACTGCCTGCAGCCCTGATACCCGCTGTGCCATCTCGACTTCGGGCAGCTCACGTATTCGGGGAATCAGCACCATAAAGTCACTGTAGAGGGTGCCGTCCTCCGCACGGGTCGGCACCCGTTGATAAAGCGGCTCGGTCGGCTCCATAGTCGGGCGGGAGGGGGTTCGAACCGTCATCTTCATGAACGTCACTTCCTAAGATACGACCCACCAGGACATCGTTACGCCACAATGGTTTCGATTGCCGTCGGGCGCTGGTATCCCCGGGGCAGTGCCCTGCCCCGCTGCGCCCGCGACCCGGCAAAGGTATCGATATCCGAGGGCTTTAGACGCATGCTCTGCTTCCCCGCATAAAGACGCAGCGCATCGCCTTCACGGAACACAGCGATCCCCACCAGTTTCTCTTCTCCCGCCTTATGGCGTGCCCCGGGAATATTGACCAGTTTAACGCCCTTTCCCTTTGGCAGCAGCGGCAGTTCCGCCAACGGGAAAATCAAAAGACGTCCGGTATCTGTGATGGCGGCAACCCAGTCGTCCTCGTACTCAAACACGCGCTGTGGTGACAGCACCCCGGCACCGCGTGCGCTGAGAACCGCTTTGCCTGACTTGTTTCGGGTCAGCAGATCCTCTAGGGTCGCCACGAAACCATATCCGGCGTCGGAAGCCAAAAGAAAACGGCTATTGTTTTCACCTATCATGATGCCGCAGAACGTTGCGCCCGCGGGCGGTTTCAATTGCTTGGCGACCGGCTCGCCGAGGCTCCTGGCGGAGGGCAGTTCATGAGAGCGCAGACCATATACCCGCCCGGTAGAATCAATACATAACAAAGGCTGATTTGTTCGCCCCGGGCCGGAATGCAGATATCCATCATCTCCACGGTAAGCCAGTTCTCGTGGATCAATATCCGTTCCCTTGGCCGCCCGGATCCATCCATTGCGTGATAAGACCACAGTGATGGGCTCCGAGGGAATCAGGGCTGTCTCGCTGAGCGCCTGGGGCGCATCCCGCACGACAAGAGGCGAGCGCCTGTCATCGCCGAAATCCTCAGCGTCAGCCATGAGTTCCTTACCCACCACCTTTTTCAGGCGATCACGCGACTTCAGGATTTTCTGAAGTTCTGCCTTCTCACGGGCCAACTCCTGCTGCTCCCCATTAATCTTCATCTCTTCAAGTTTGGCCAGATGCCGCAACTTCAACTCCAGGATGGCCTCTGCCTGGGCCTCACTCAGCTTGAACCGCTTCATCAGGACTTTCTTTGGCTCTTCTTCCTGTCGGATGATCTTGATGACGGCATCGAGATTCAGGAAGGCAATGAGGAGTCCGTCCAGAATGTGCAGGCGTTTAACGACCCGGTCGAGTCGAAACTGAAGTCGCCGCTTGACGGTAGATAACCGAAACTCCAGCCATTCCATGAGTGTGCTCTTGAGGTCAAACACTTTAGGCCGGCCGTCAAGGCCGATCATATTCATGTTGATCCGGTAACTCTGTTCAAGAGAGGTTGTGGCAAAGAGATGATCCATTAACGCCGCTTTATCGACCCGGTTGGATCGGGGTTCAATAACGATCCGGGTGGGATTCTCGTGATCTGACTCGTCCCGAATATCATCCACGATGGGCAGTTTCTTTGACGACATCTGTGTCGCCACCTGTTCAATAATCCGCTCTCCGGACACTTGATAGGGCAAGGCTGCGATGACGATATCAGCGCCCTCCGTGCGCCACACTGCCCGCTGACGCACTGAGCCATATCCGGTGCGGTATACCTCGCGGATCTCCTCCACTGGTGTCACGATCTCCGCCTCGGTCGGGAAATCCGGTCCCTGGATATGCTCACACAACTGATTCAGCGTAGTCCGACTATTGCCCAGCAGACGGATGGCGGCACTGACGACCTCTCTGAGGTTGTGCGGCGGGATATCGGTCGCCATCCCAACCGCAATGCCGGAACTTCCGTTGAGCAGGACATTGGGCAAACGTGCCGGCAGCAGCCGGGGCTCACGCAGCGTCCCGTCAAAGTTAAGACCCCAATCCACGGTACCCTGACCCAGTTCCGACAACAACATCTCAGCAAAGCCGGAAAGCCGGGCTTCGGTATAGCGCATCGCCGCAAACGACCGCGGATCATCCTGGGAGCCCCAGTTACCCTGCCCATCCACAAGGGGGTAGCGAAAACTGAACGGCTGCGCCATCAACACCATCGCCTCATAGCAGGCCGAATCCCCATGCGGATGAAACTTGCCCAGGACATCTCCTACGGTTCGGGCGGATTTCTTATACTTTGACGACGCCGCCAAGCCCAACTCGGACATGGCGTACACAATCCGTCTTTGAACGGGTTTCAGGCCGTCGGCAAGGCTCGGCAGTGCTCTGTCGAGCACCACGTACATGGAGTAATTGAGGTAAGAGCGTTCGGTAAACGCAGAGACCGGCACGGTCTCGTGTTTGCGCGTGCTGACTCGTGCCGCTGCAGCAGGGCGCTTCGTCTTTTTGGATTTCGATGTCGGTTTCCGCCGTGCAGTCGCTGGCATAAAGTAACCTGAATTCAGTGTGGCACAATGGCGCGCTCGATAACCGCCATTATAGCCATCTCATGGTTCAACCCCTTGCAAAACTCCAATAACGATATACCGGATCGCCTGGTTGATGGGTCGCTGCCGACCGACTCGGATTCCCTGCTGCTGGAACTGGCGTCGCTGGGCATCGATGCTCCAATCATTGAGCATCCGCCCATGTTTACCGTTGAGGACAGTAAGGCGCTGCGGGTCACCCCCGGCGGACAGGGTGATATCAAGAATCTTTTCCTGCGAAATAAGAAAGGCAAGATGTGGCTAGTCAGCTGTCATGAGGATCGAGAGGTTGACCTCAAGGCATTGGCCAAGGCGCTGGGTGCCGGACGCTTTTCTTTTGCCTCAGAGGCCCGCATGATGGCGTACCTGGGCATCAAGCCGGGATCGGTTTCTCCTCTTGCGCTGGTTAATGACCGGACCCGGGCCGTACGTTTCGTAATCGATCGTGACCTCATGAAAACTGAGGTGATCTATCTGCATCCCCTGGTCAATACCAGGACGACTACGATCGCGACTGACGACCTATTGGCTTACTGCGCACAGACTGGTCACCCCGCGGACATCATTACCTTCGCCGAAGATGGCTTACACTGTGCATTCGTGGAACACGATGAGACCGACCATGTCTGACCCTATTGAGAACTTAAGCCTTTCTGCCATTGGGCAGGCGTTGCGGGACGGATCTGTGAATGCCGTCGAACTGACTCAGCATTGCATCGACCATCACGAGCCCTCACTGAACGCCTACCGCGAGTGGACCCCGGATCAGGCTATTGGTCAGGCTCAGGCAGCGGATGAGGCCTTCGCCAATGCTCACGATGCAGGCGCCCTTCAGGGAATTCCGATTTCCGTCAAAGATCTTTACGGCGTTAACGATACGCAGACTTTTGCCGGCTCCCCAGCGCCAATGCCGCCGCCCTGGCAATCTGAAGGTGATCTCATCAAGGGCTTGCGCTCCCGTCACGCAGTGTTCTCCGGGAAGACGCATACCGTCGAGTTCGCATTCGGCGGTTTGGGCGTTAACAGCCACTGGGGAACCCCGAGAAACCCCTGGGATGCCGACGAGCATCGTGTTCCCGGAGGCTCAAGCAGCGGCGCCGGCGTCAGCCTGTGCGAAGGCACTGCGCTCGTTGCGCTTGGCTCGGACACGGCCGGTTCGGTTCGGATCCCGGCAAGCATGACCGGTAATGTCGGCCTGAAAACGAGTTATGGCCGGTGGCCTGTCTCTGGCATATTCCCACTGAGTCCGTCATTAGATACTGCCGGGATTCTTACGAAAAGTGTCGCGGACGCGGTTACTGCGTTCTCCGCCATCGATCCCCATCAACGCAGTTATGGTCCGAGGCTCGCCCGCGAGGTTGCCCGATGCTCGCCGAGCGACTTTGTGATGGGCACCGGTGAGTCCGCTTTATGGGACGGCTGTGAGCCCGGAATCTGTGAAACCGTGGAGGAGGCACTGAAGGCATTGGGACAGGCTGGCGTAAAAACCCTGGGCGCACAACTGCCGGAGGCGGCACCCGCGATCGAACTGCTCGGGGTGGGCAGCGTGGTCGCAGCCGAGATTGACGAGATGCTATCCTCAACCGCGCCCCAATGGCGCGATACCCTTGATCCGATCGTTTCCTCACGCATCCGTGACGGAGGATCCATCAGCGCCAGTGAATACCTGCACCGGCACCGTCGTCTTCGAGAACTCAGCCGCAGCGCAGCCCAGCGATTTTCGGAATGTCAGGTCATGGTAAGCCCGACGGTTGCCATCACGCCGCCTGTCATTGATGATATCCAGACAATAGAGACCTATCGCCCAAAAAATATGGACGCCCTGCGAAACACCTGCCCAGCCAACTATCTTGGACTGTGCGCCGTTACGCTGCCGGTCGGACTTGACGCCAGCCGGATGCCCGTCGGCCTACAGTTGATCGCACCACACGGTCACGAAGAACAGCTGCTCGCGGTGGCCACTTGTGTTGAAGGTATCCTGGGATCAGGACGAGATCGTCTGGGGGTTCCCCCTTTGCTAAGAAGAAACTGAAATCATGATTGCACCACGTCAGGTCCAGGTCGAAAGCGAGGAGCAGATCGGCGACGGCTACCTCAAGGTCACCCGGTATCTCCTGCGTCATGAGCAGTATGACGGGAACTGGACGCAGACCCTTTCGAGGGAAGTGATGGAGCGCGGCGAAGTGGCTGCTGTCCTGCCATTCGACCCGGTGCGCAGCGAAGTCGTCCTGATTGAGCAGTTTCGTATCGGCGCGTGGTCTGCTCAGTGGCCCCAGCCCTGGCTTGTTGAATGCGTTGCAGGTGTTGTTGAATCGGGGGAAACGCCGGAAGAGATGGTAAGACGCGAAGCGCATGAGGAAGCGGGATGCGATATTACAACCCTTGAGCCCATCGCCCAGTATTTTTCCACGCCTGGCGCCTGTTCCGAGAAGGTAGATCTATTCTGCGGTCGGGTGGATGCGGCGGAACTGGGGGGCGTACATGGACTTGCCGAAGAGGGAGAAGATATCCGTGCGACCGTCTGGACCCTGCCGGATGCCCTCGCACTGCTCGAGACCGGTCGAATCTGTAACAGCATGACACTCATTGCGCTGCAGTGGCTTGCCGGACATCACATCACACTGACCGAAAAGTGGCTCAGGGAAGCCTAGAAACAGCTTCTGGAGGAGAGGTTACAGCGTGAGATCGGATGGCGTCTCGCGTACGGTCGACGCCATTGCGATAGCGTTGGGGACATCACGCAACCACTCGTAATAGATCCCCTTGATGCCGCTCACCACCACTCCGGCATCGCGCATTCTGCAGAGTCCAGCCTCATGGTGGTGTCCCGGTGACGCCGTGGCATCATCAGCCACCCAAACCCGGTAACCCGCGTTAACAAGATCAACGGCTGACTGCGCCACGCAGACATCCGTCTCCTGGCCGACGAGGACCAGGTCTTTTCGATTTAAGGCTACCAGTGCATCGCGTATATCTTTTTGCCCGTACAAACTGAAGACCATTTTGTTAAACACCGTCTGACCCTCGGGCAACAGTGCCTTGAGCCGGGGCAGCATATCGATCCCGCCCGAGACGTCTTCTGCAGTGGCGAGTACTGGAATCCCGAGCACCTTCGCGACATGGATGATCCAGGCGATTCGCTCTACCAATGGCTCGCGATCAGCGGGCGGCAGTTTGGATAGAAAATTCTCCTGTACGTCGATAACAACCAGAACGCTGTTGTCCTTTTCCAGCAACGGCACAGACGTCTTGCGCTCTTCAGTCGTCGCGCAGGCGGCGAATCAGGCTGGACGTATCCCACCGGCCGCCGCCCATAGCCTGCACTTCAGCGTAAAACTGATCCACCAGGGCGGTGACGGGCAAACGCCCTTTTACCCGCCGGGCCTCGTCGAGGCAGAGTCCCAGATCCTTGCGCATCCAATCCACCGCAAACCCGAATTCGAATTCATCCCGATCCATGGTGTGACCCCGGTTCTCCATCTGCCAGGACTGCGCGGCCCCTTTGGAAATGACTTCGAGCACCTTCCCGACATCCAACCCGCAACGGCTGGCAAAATCCAACCCCTCCGACAACCCCTGCACCAGGCAGGCGATGCAGATCTGATTGACCATCTTGGTTAACTGGCCACTCCCCACCGGCCCCATCAACCCCACTGCTCGTGCGTAACTGTCGATGACCGGCCGAGACTTATCAAAAGTCTCCTGAGATCCTCCCACCATTACGGTGAGCACTCCGTTTTCAGCGCCAGCCTGACCCCCCGAGACCGGTGCATCCAGGAAAGCGATATCACTCTCGGCGCTCTTGGCAGCGAGTTCCCTCGCCACTTCAGCTGATGCAGTCGTATGGTCAACAAAAATCGTGCCCGGTGCCATCGTGGCGAATGCCCCATCTGATCCCGTGCTGATGGCTCGCACGTCGTCATCGTTGCCAACACAGGCGAACACGATCTGGGCATCGGCAGCGGCAAGAGCCGGTGTGGGCGCACTTTTCCCCCCATATTCCTCTACCCATTTCTGGGCCTTGGATTCGGTACGGTTATAAACGGTTACCTCGAAGCCGTTTTTTGCCAGATGCCCCGCCATCGGATAACCCATCACACCCAATCCAATGAATGAAGCTTTGCTAAACTCATGGTTGTCTAAACCTTGCGCCATCTGAATGATTCCTCCACAGATCTCGATCCCGAACAAGAACAGCCGGAACTAACGCTGTCGTGTCTTCTCGCAGTTTTGCCGTTGATAGAGCCGCCACTGAAGATGTGGCGGCGATCGCCCAGTTTAACATTGCGATGGCCGCCGAGACAGAGGACCTGGTCTTGGATCCGGCAACCGTACATGCCGCAGTCGCTGCCGTCGTCAGTGATGATCGCCGCGGCTTTTATCTCGTGGCTCGCTCAGACGGAAAGGCTGTCGGTTCCCTGATGATCACCTACGAATGGAGTGACTGGCGCAACGGCAATCTGTGGTGGATTCAGAGCGTTTATGTTGTGCCATCATGGCGCAAACAGGGCATCTTTCGCCTTCTTTACGACAACGTGATCTCTCTCGCAAAAGAAAGCGGAGATGCGGCAGGCATCCGCCTTTACGTAGAAAAAGATAACCACGATGCCCAGGGTGTATACCAAAAACTCGGCATGTCACAGACGGCTTACCGGTTATTTGAGACTATCTTCTGATCTGCCAGCAAAAAGACTTGTCGTTATACTGAGTCCCAATCTCGGGCCCGCCACGATAGGCGCCACCCCTGACAGAAAAGCCATGGACACAGCAGAACAGGAACGCTACAGCCGGCAAATCAAACTTCCCCAGGTGGGCACTGAGGGGCAGGCGCAATTGTCGAAAAGCCGGGTGTTGATCATCGGCATGGGGGGGCTGGGCTCCCCCGTAGCCCTCTACCTTGCGAGCGCAGGAATCGGACAGGTCACCATTACGGACTTTGACCGGGTCGATGAATCCAATCTGCAGAGACAGATCATTCATAACCGTGCCTCTGTCGGTGACCTGAAGGCGGCTTCCGCACAGCACACGATCGAGAAGCTGAATCCCGGATGTGTGGTAGACGCTCTGGATTACGAATTGGAAGGCGACGAGTTGCTGGAACAGGTTGGCATGGCCGATGTCGTTCTGGACTGCACCGATAATTTTCCATCGCGATTTGCACTCAATGAAGCCTGCATCGCGATGGGCACGCCTCTGGTCTCAGGAGCGGCCATTCGCTGGGAGGGCCAGGTCGCCACCTTTGATCCTAAAGATCCCGATTGTCCATGCTACCGATGCCTATACCCGGATACGGGAGTTGAGGCCGCAACCTGTGCGATGGAGGGCGTGATTGCCCCGATTGTCGGCGTGATTGGTACCATGCAGGCGCTGGAAGCGCTTAACGTGCTTCTAAGAACCGGTCCCGGCCTTCGCGGACGTGTGATGGTGTTTGACGGGATCGCAATGGACTGGCAAACCATCAACCTGCCAAGGAACAGCGACTGTCCGGTCTGCAGCGCCCGGCCTCAATACGCCTGACTCGCGGTGCTTAACCTACCCGCCGATATGTGACATCTCGACTTTGGCCTGTCCGGACACGGGCACCAGTGTCGCTGTAGCACGAAGCTCTGAATACCGGTCCGTTCGCCCTTGCCATATCCGGCTAACCGCCTCAAGTAGTTGAGCATCATCTGCCCCTGACCTCAGCAGGTCACGAAGATCGTGCCCCTGGGTTCCAAAAAGACAGGTATACAACTCGCCGACAGCAGAGAGTCGAGCACGCGAGCAATCCCCGCAGAAGGACTGCGTGACCGACGTAATAAATCCGATTTCTCCTGCACCGTCCCGGTAGCGCCAACGCTTGGCCACCTCACCGGGATAGTTTGGAGAAACCGCTTCAAGCGGGTACAGCGCATCGATCTGATCGACGAGATCCGCGGCGGGAATGACATCGTCAAGATTCCAGCCGTTGGTTTCTCCCACATCCATATACTCAATAAAGCGCACGATGCAACCGGTATGACGAAAATGCTTCGTCAGGTCCAAAACGGCATGCTCATTGAATCCCCGACGCACGACCGCATTCACTTTGATGTCTGAAAAACCGGCGGCGCGGGCATTGTCGATACCGTCCAGGACCCGCGAAGCGGGATAATCCACATCATTGATACGCTTAAAGGTCGCATCATCAAGCGCATCCAGGCTGATGGTAAGACGCTTAAGTCCTGCCTGCCTCAAAGATACTGCCCGACTCGGGCTCAACATCGAACCATTGGTCGTCAGACTAATGTCCTGCACCCCTTCCATGGCATCGATCATCTCGATCAGATGCTCAAGGTTACGGCGAATGAGCGGTTCGCCGCCCGTAATTCTGACCTTGCGCAT
>DDZY01000117.1:0-3334 GCA_002346525.1 Proteobacteria bacterium UBA2996 | reverse complement strand
TAGCCCGGCCCGAATACTTCGCGGGGCATACAGTAGACACAGCGAAAATTGCAGCGGTCGGTCACCGAAATCCGAAGATCCCGCAATGGGCGGTGCAGTCCGTCAAGTACGACTTTGGCAGTTGAGGCGATCGCACTCATAAAAATCATTAACCCCCACCACGTTGGAAAGTCAGATCAAACCTCGCCTGAAATTTTTCCCGATCCTGTTCAGATAATCCAGTGTAACGGAAAGTCACGGGTGTGTACGGCAACCGAATGAGACCGAGAATACGCTCACATTCGTCTCCCAGCAAGATATCAATCCTGCCTTCGGCATAACCCAGCGTTGCGCCGTCGGTTCGCGTCTCGAGCACCCAGCCCTCGGGCAACTGCGCCAAAGACCGGAAAAACACTACATGACTGACGCCCATTTCACGTTGCATTTCCATCACGGTGGGTTACCACGTCGAGTCGGTTTAATCAGCCGCCGGCCACAGGCGGCCAGATAGCCAGAGTGTCCCCCGCAGTCAGTACATGCGTGGCGCGCTGACTTTCGTCCAGATAATTACCATTCACCAGGACGAGGTGCACGTCCTCGCGAGGCACCTGCTGGCGGTCAATCACCTGGTCAACAGTCTCGTTTGGCAACAACTCGATTTCAGCGCTATTGCGACGGGCGTCATCGGGCAGATGCTCACTGAGGCCAGCATAGAGTTTGAAAGTAATGGTCATGCCGCATCCACTGCCGACGATCAACCGTTCTGCAGAGCCGCCTGGTTCACTCCCTGATACGCGTCGACCAGTCCGACGGGGTTCTGTTTAAGCCGGTCTTTCCATTCGCCGAGCGGAATCTGTGTTTCGATCAAGCCCCTCAGGACGCCCAGATGCTCGTGATAACCGACGGAATTGGCTCCCACCAAAACGTCGTCCTTGAACTGAAGGTTCACATATTGATGGTTATCCGGGTTATACATCTCGGCACTATCACCACCCGCGACCCCTTCCCAGGCTCCAAAGGAACAGGTGACGAGTCCCAGGGTGTCCAGGATATTCATATTCAGACTGCCTTTATAAGGAAGGTTGTTGCCGCCCACCATATTTGCAGCTGCAATACGGCCATGCTCGGTTGCGGTCGGCTGTACGGCATGGACCGCGGTTTCTCCCGTTGAAAAATCCAGACCCTGTGCACAATCCCCCGCTGCATAGACGTCGGGCTGGTTTGTCTGCATGTGGACATCCACCACAATACCCTGATCAATGTTGATATCACAACCTTCCAGGTAGTGAAGCCGGGGCTTCACTCCAGTCGAGACAATCACCACATCAGCGGGACACGTCTCACCATTCTCAAGCACCACCTGTAATTCATCGGATGTGGATTCAATCGCTTTCACCTGGGTATTGGTATGCACCGTCACACCCTTGGATTCGCACCATGACTGCAGCAATCCACCGGCTTTTTCCCCCAGCATCCGCGGCACCATTCGTGGACCCATTTCCACCACGGTGAGGTTGACCTCGCGCAATACCCAGGACTCGAGAATAATGCAGCCGATAAATCCCGCCCCCACCTGCACCGCCCGGGCGCCCGGTTTCGCAAGATCAATAATCCGCTCGGCATCCTCAAGATGCCAGCACTGCTGCACCCGTGGATCGTCCATTCCCGACACTGGAGGAATGATCGGTTCTGCCCCGGTTGCGAGCAGTAACTTGTCGTAACTGATCTGTTGTCCATCCCCTAACGTCACGGTGTGACCCTTGGGATCCACCGCCGTGACCTCGCCATGAACAAGTTTCAGTCCCTGCTTTTCGTAATGATCCTGAGACCGTCGCAGGTAAGTCCCTTCCTCGCCTACCTTGCCGGTCAGAAAATACGGTATTGCCATCCGCGAATACGGCGGTTGCGCCTGCGCGCCAATCAGCGTCACTTCAGCGCTCGCATCCAGTTCCCGCAGATACTCCGCTGCGGCGATGGCAGCGGGCCCTGCGCCCGCAATTACATAATGCATGGTTGTTGGTTCCGATTTAACGAACGGGCTCCCGGCAATCTGGCGATCACCGGGAGCCCGGGGTGCTACCGTTCTCCTGTCTTAGAGTCAGAGTCCGAGGCGGCTCAGCGTCTCAGCCGTGGGGACACCGGACGTATCCCAGCCTCTTAACTCATAGTATTCCGGCAGCATTTCATCCAACCGGTTCACATGGCCCTTGGCGGGTCCTGTCTTTGCTGCATCTTTCAGTAACCGCTCTGGCAGTGTGTCATCGGCCCCGGTAAATCCGGCGGCAATGTTGTACTGGCGCTCCATATTCCAGATACGTTCACCCACTTCGACGAAACGATCTACGCTCCAGTCCCCTTCACAGGACGCGTCTACCATCGGCGCAATGTCATCTCCCGATAAAGCAAAGGTGGTGAAAATACAGGTGCCGCTTGAGTCGACGCCTGCCGTCAGATCCTGAAACGCTTTAACCAGTCCGGCTTTACCCTCCGTGACATGAGGATCAGTCTTTTCCGGCAGACCCAGCACCTCGGAAGATACCGTATAGCTGCGCAGATGGCAGGCGCCACGGTTGGACGTGGCATAGGTCAGCCCCATCCCCTGAATGCCGCGTGGGTCATAAGCCGGGAACTCCTGACCTTTCACCGTCATAGATAGTTCAGGACGGCCATATTTTTCACACAACCGCTTCGAGCCCTGCCCAATTTCCTTACCAAACCCTTCACCGCGCGCCGTCGCTTCCACTATCGCCACAAACGACTCGGTGTTGCCAAATTCGAGCGCCATGCCACCCGTATCCTCCTGGGTGATAGCACCCGACGCGTACAGATCAATGGCCGCGCCGATGGTCGAGCCCAGCGAGATTGGATCAAGCCCTTGCTCATTGCATAAGAAGTTCGCGTAGGTCAATGCTTCAAGATCATTGACGCCATTGGCCGCGCCCAGCGCCCAGGCCGCTTCATACTCCAGACCACCACTGACATGCTGGTACTGCGGCTTGTCTTTCACGGTGAAATGGGTCGGGTCGATCTTAGAGCGACGTGCACAGGAAATTGGACAGCCAAAACAGGCGTGGTTTGAAACCAGGTTGGCCTGGCCATCACTCTCGCGCACTTCAGCCATCGCCTCGGCGCTGATGTCGTGAGCTCCATCGAACTGAACATCCTGACAGTTGCGAGTCGGCAGCGCGCCCACCTCATTGATGATGTTCATGAGCACCTGCGTGCCATGTGTCGGCAGGCCGGTACCGGTAACCGCATGCTCGGCCAGAATCTCCTTGGCCGCGTTGGAACTCTTCATGAGCGCCATCGGGTCGGCGACCTTGACTCCAACCGTACCGCGCACAACCACCGCCTT
>DDZY01000027.1:36018-38351 GCA_002346525.1 Proteobacteria bacterium UBA2996 | reverse complement strand
TTTTTCGGTGCGCTCTTTTATACCCGAATCCTGTCTGTCCCCTGGCTCGCTGGTGAGGAGTTGCTATGGCCGGGTTTCGAGGCGACGTGGCCTTCAGCCGGACCGGCAGGGGCGACCTATATCGGGCCGGATAACTATGATATCAGTCCGGGTCAGTTTTCCAGCATTGGCGCGTTCGGGATCCCGCTGCTGAATACCGTGATTTTGCTGGTATCCAGCGTGACCTTGACATTTTCACACTGGGCGCTCAAGAAGAATCAGCGCGGCGCGATGAACTTCTGGCTATTCGTGACTGTCGTTCTGGGCGCCTTGTTTATGTATTACCAGGTTGGGGAATACATTGAGGCCTACGGCCATCTCGGCCTGACGCTGGGGTCAGGAGTATATGGCGCGACCTTCTTTATGCTGACGGGATTCCATGGCTTCCACGTGACCATCGGTGCGATTACGCTGGCCGTGATCCTGGTGAGATGCCTACGCGGGCATTTCAAACCCGATGAGCACTTTGGTTTTGAAGGTGCCGCGTGGTATTGGCACTTTGTGGATACTGTCTGGGTCGGACTGTTTATCTTCGTCTACATCCTGTAAGTCGCTTAACGCTTATTGCGCCAAAGCGTGCAGATCACATTTCAGGCACTGTCGCGTCCTCCGGCAGTGCCTGAGCGCTGTTAAGCGCGATCCTTATTGCTGGGTGTTGATCGCAGCTTGTTGAAGCGATCCACCGGGCTTCAGCAGTCCTGTGTATAGGCCGCCGATAATCAGAAGCAACAGGAAGGCCCAGATGGCAACGCGGTAGGTAAGTGCTTTTACCGTACCTGTGCCGCGGCCCTTATCCCGCATCATGGAGAACATGGCGGCTCCCAGGCTGACTACCATTGCCAGAAGAAGGATCAGTATTACGGATTTCGCAAGCATGAAGAAATCTTAGTCGAAGGAATGCAGCGAATGTTATCAAAAACCCTGCAGACGTCAGTGAACTGAGGTGTCTGCGCGACGGATATCCCATCCCCTGTCGTTACTGGGCGCCGCGATTGTATGCGCCTTGCTGATTGGATTAGGGGCCTGGCAGTTGCAGCGCGCTGAGGAAAAACAGGCCTGGTTTGACAGTTATGCGGCGCGGGTCAAAGAAGCGCCGATCCAGATTACCAGCAGTCTATTGGGGCCAGACCACTCAAACTTTGCTGCTGAGGTGCGTGGCCGGTTTGATGGTGAGGGGCAATTTTTGTGGGATAACCGTACGCATCGGGGCCAGCCCGGTTTTCATGTCATTACCCCTTTCGTGATCGCTCCCGGCGAGATCCGAATTCTGGTGGATCGGGGGTGGATTCCCCTTTCAGGATCAAGAGAATATTTGCCCAATCCGGAGATTCCAGCAGGCCAAAAAACCGTTAGGGGCCGCCTTTTTGAGCCCCTACCGGGTTTCACTCTGGAAGCGCGCCCGCCTGAGTATGATTCGATGCTCCGTCAGAACCTGGACCTTTCGGCATTCGCCGATTCGGCCCCCTATACCGTACAGCCTTATGTTTTGAGGCTTGCTGCAGACCATCCCGACGGATTTGTCAGGGTGTGGCCAGTTCCAGATCAAACCGCGGTCAGGCGTCACGAAGCCTATGCCGTTCAATGGTTCGGGATGGCGGTGGTGTTTTTAGGTGTCGTCGGAGCCATGTGGCGGCGCGAGATAAATACGAGACGAAGGTCTGCGAGGAACGAAACCCATGAATGATCGTATGTCTGGCCCTCTTTCCCGGTCAGTAAGAAACCGAAAGCGGCTGACGCTGATAGCACTAATGGCGCTCTTTTTGTCGCCGGTGATCGCCGCCTGGCTGTGGACACCTGACACGTTCCGTAACCGGGGAGAACTGATTGACCCGCCCCGGCCTTTGGTCAATGTACAAATGATCTCAGCGGATGGAACCAATGTAGACCTGGCGACTCTGTTCGGCCGCTGGACCTACGTCTTTTTTGTCGAAGCCGGGTGTGATGAATCCTGTAAACAGTTAGCTGATGCTATTGAGCGTGTCCGCCTGACTCAGGGCAAAAACGAAAAGCGCGTCCGTCTCATGATGATCACCCTCAATCCGGATTCGCTCTCTTCCCTGGAGGAGATCCGTCTCAACATACCAAAGACTATCGTGCTGGGTGTCAGCGCATCCCAAAAGGATCAGCTATTGCGTCAATTCATGCTGCGAGGAGGTGAGTCGATGCCGCAGTCGGACAACGTTTTTCTGGTTGACCCCATGGGAAACCTGATGATGAATTATCCGGCCAAAACTGACCCGACCGATCTTCGCAAAGACATCAGTCGGCTGCTGCGGGCATCGCGCATTGGTTAG
>DDZY01000027.1:4062-35672 GCA_002346525.1 Proteobacteria bacterium UBA2996 | reverse complement strand
TTATGAAAGCGCAGGCCTCAACCACGTCGCAGAGCTCGTCACGTTCCGGGCAGTCCTTACATGGATACTATGAACTGACCAAGCCGCGGGTGGTGGCGCTGATTGTGTTCACGGCAATCGTCGGCATGTTTTTGTCGGTCGACGGGATGGTGCCGGTCTCAATATTGATATTCGGCGCGCTTGGGATCGGATTTTCGGCTGCTTCCGGGGCGGCTTTCAATCATCTGCTGGATCGCCGGACCGACCAGATCATGGCGCGAACGTCGGGCCGCCCGCTACCCACGGGAACGGTCGAGACGACCCCCGCGATTGTGTTTGCAACTGCGTTGGCTGCGGCATCCATGCTGATCCTCGTCACGAAGGTCAATACGCTTACCGCGGTCCTTTCTTTTGCATCCATGATTGGTTACGCCGTGGTTTACACGGTATGGCTCAAGCATGCGACGCCTCAGAATATCGTTATTGGCGGTGCTGCTGGCGCGATGCCGCCGGTACTGGGCTGGACAGCTGTGACAGGCGAGGTGGCATCGGATGCGCTTTTGCTGTTCCTGATCATTTTTTGCTGGACGCCCCCACACTTTTGGGCTTTGGCCCTTTATCGCGAAGAAGAATACGCTGCGGCGGGTATCCCAATGCTGCCCGTGACCCACGGCCGAAGATACACGCTGTTGCAGATGGTGCTCTATACGGTGCTGCTTTTGGCGGTGAGTGTGCTGCCGTTTGCGACCGGCATGTCAGGCTGGATGTATTTTGTCGGGGCACTTGTGCTTGGCGCAGTTTTCCTTATCTTTGTGGTCCGTTTGTATTGCGATTACAGTGACTCGCTCTCAAAGCAAACCTTCGGTTATTCGATACAGTATCTTGCAATGCTGTTTGCGTTGATGCTGATCGATCACTACCAGATTCCATTGCGGGATCTTCTCGTTTCCCTCTTTACCTGACCGGCGACATCACCCGGGTAAGGGCGCAGGGATAAGCCTGCCTCTATTGCCATGAATCTCTCGAATCGCGAAAGGCCTTATGCCATTGCCTGTGACCGAAACCGGGAGCCCATCCTGGCTGTCTTGCGGGAGTGTCTTCCTGCACAGGGCCGGGTGCTGGAGATCGGCAGTGGGACGGGTCAGCATGCAGCCTATTTTTCCGCCGCGTTTCCCGATCTTGACTGGCTGCCGAGTGATCTGCCGCAGAACCTGACCGGCATCTCGCTCTGGCGGCAGGATGCGGGGAAGAACTGTCTTGCGCCGGTGGGCCTGGATCTTTTGTCCGATCAACTGCAACTGCCCCAAGCGGATGCGGTTGTCTGTATCAACACCTTGCACATTGTCGCCTGGCAGGGCACGCGACAATTGTTTGCAGCGGCGGGAAAGATGCTTTCCCCGGGGCAGGGCGTGTACCTCTATGGGCCCTACCGTTACGCTGACCGCCCGCTCGAGCCGAGCAATGAGCAGTTTGATCAATGGCTCAAGGCACGTGATCCCGCGAGCGGTATCCGAAATTTCGAGGACCTCACCCGGATTGCCCAAGAGCAGGGCTTTGCATTAGAGGCGGATGTGGCGATGCCCGCGAACAACCGGTCATTGATTTTCCGGCGTGTGGCGTAGTGGCGGGTCCTGCCGATGCCCTGGGCCTGTGGGCCTTGGGTTAATTCAGAGCCGGTCGCGCAACGCATACCAGGTCATGGCGAGAGCCAACAGCGGGGATCGAAAAGCACTGCCACCCGGAAAGCCCGGGGTCGGCAGTCGATTCATGACATCGAAGCGGCCTGCTACGCCGTCAACGGCCTCCGCCAGCATGGCGCCTGCACCGGTAGCCAGCGCGACACCTGAACCCGAATAGCCAGACGCGGAATAGATATTGCCGCTGTGGCGCTGAAAAAAGGGCAGGCGCGACATGGTGATGGCAAGCGTGCCGCCCCACCCATACTCTACCTTGACTTCTTTAAGATCCGGATAAACCCTCAGCATGTATTTGCGGACAAAGGATTTGATATCCCGCGGAAACCGATAGCCGTAACTTTCTCCTCCGCCGAACAGCATTCGGTTGTCTGCTGAGCACCGGAAATAATTGACGACAAAGCGCGAATCCGCAACACAGGCGCCGTTGGCGATCAACTTTCTGGCGCTATCGTCACTCAGTGGTTCGGTTGCGATGATGTAGTTGTTGATCGGCATGACGTGCCGGCTTATGGATTTTTCCAGCGGGCCGATATAGCCGTTACAGGCATAGAGGACATATCCCGCACTGACGCAGCCCTGGGCGGTATGAAGACGCACAGGGTCTCCCGTCTCGATTCGGGTGACCTCAGAGTGCTCATAGAGTCTGGCGCCGGCCTCTATTGCGGCTCTGGCAATCCCTAGGGCGTAATTGAGGGGGTGCAGGTGGCCAGCGCCCATATCGAGCGTGCCGGCCGAATAATCTTTACAGCCTACGAGCGAGCGCATCTCCTCCGGCGGCACATACCGGATTTCATCGTAGCCATATTTTTCGTTGAGCAGTTCAACGAATGTTTTGGAGTGACGATCAAAACGCTGCCGATGATTGGCATGAATCGAGCCGCTGCGGTAGTCGCACGGAATGTTGTGGCGGGCAATCAAGTCCTTCACCAGGGCCTTAGCGTCTTCTGCAACTTGCCAGGCATCGCGGGCGAGCGCGCTATCCACTTTTTGCTCGAGCTCATCCTGGGCAACCCGCTGCCCCGTGCCGACTTGACCTCCATTTCGGCCGCTTGCTCCCCAGCCAATCCGGTGAGCATCCAGCAGGCTTACTGAGTAGCCTCGCTCAGCAAGATGCAGGGCGGCAGATAGTCCAGTGAATCCTCCCCCGACCACAGCAACGTCACACTGATGGTCACCTTGCAGGGTTTGGGTTTGTGGCATCCCGACGGCCGTTGCTGCATACCAGGACGGCGGATAGGTGCCGTCCTGGTCATTCAGATGCAAAAGTGGATTTGAATAATTGGTACTCACCTGTTTGTCTCGATCCGGTGAACTAGGAAACGGCCGCTTTTGCGGTTTGCAACCCCTTCAGAATCTCCGGCACCAGAGCGGGTCCCCGGTAGATTAGTCCACTGTAAAGCTGGATCAGGGTCGCGCCTGCTGAAAACGCGGCCTGGGCCGAGGCGGCATCCATTATGCCGCCGACCCCGATCACCGGAAATTCAGATGGGGTATGTTGCCTGAGTTCAGTGATGACACGATGCGAAAGGGTCGCCAATGGCGCGCCGCTCAGGCCACCCGCTTGCGACGCATGCAGATGGGCATCTGTATTCAGTGGCCGGCTGATTGTGGTGTTGGTTGCAACAATCCCGTCTATGCCCCGTAGAGTGAGCACCTCGGCGACGCGTGCGATCGATTCAGCATTGAGATCAGGTGAAATCTTCACCGCAATGGGTGTGTACTTCTGGTGCAGGTCGGCAAGTTTGGTTTGCTCGTCTTTCAGGTACTGGATCAGGCTGTCCAGGGCGTCACGCTCCTGAAGATCACGAAGCCCCTCTGTGTTGGGTGATGAGATGTTGATCGTCACGTAGTCGGCCACACGATACACCGCTCGCAGCCCAGTCAGGTAGTCGCGCCAGGCATCATTATTGGAGGTGGCGGCATTACGGCCGAGATTAATGCCGATGATCGTTTGTTGGTGTTGCTGCCCGAGTCTGGCGAGGAAGAGGTTGAGACCCCCGCTGTTAAATCCCATACGGTTGACCAGCGCCTGCGCCGAGGTCAGTCGGAACATGCGGGGTCGGGGATTTCCTGACTGCGGTAATGGCGTCACGGTGCCGAGTTCGAGAAATCCAAAACCCAGTGCGGCAAGTCCGTCGACAGCCTTCGCATCTTTATCGAGTCCGGCTGCCAGGCCTATCGGGTTAGGAAATGAAAGCCCCATGGCGTCGACCGGAATCGAGGGCAGCGGACCCCGGCAAGTGTCGGCGAGGTACTGGTTGAGCGGGTGAATCTGCCCGATGAGTCCGATGGTTTTGAGGATAAGATCGTGCGCAGTCTCCGGATTGAGCCTGAACAGCAGCGGCCGAGCCAGAGAGTATATTCCCGCCATCAGAAGACTTCTCCGGACGCCAGATGCCGCCACTGGCCGCGCCGCAGTCGGCCCAGGTGCACCCCGCCAATCCGCACCCGCACCAGCGTACGGACACTTAGGCCGACCAATTCACACATGCGGCGAACCTGCCTTTTCCGGCCTTCTGTCAGAACAAATTGCAACTGTGTAGACCCGGTCTGTGTGATGCGGACTGGACGCAGCGGCCGGCCATCCAAGGATAGCCCGTGTCGAAGGCACTCAAGAGCCGCTTCGGTGATGTTGCCTTCGATACCGACGTGATATTCCTTCTCGATTCTGCTCTCGGGCCCGATCAGTGTGCGGGCGACGGTACCGTCCTGGGTTAACACAAGTAATCCGGAGGAATCGATATCGAGTCGCCCTGCCACATGCAGGCTCTGCGCTTTGGGAATCCGCCTTTTTGGAAAATCATCACTGGAGGCGCGATTTTCTTCGGTAATCAGCGAGACAGCCTCGGGATAACCTTTTTCAGGCTGATTGGAGACGATGCCGGGGGGTTTATTGAGGAGCACGGTTGCCAGTGCCGCGCGCTGGCGACGCGCCTCACTTGTCAACTCTATGGCGGCAAGCGGATGTACCTTTGATCCGAGTTGATCGATTACCACCCCGTCCACCCGCACTTGGCCGGCAGCAATCAATCGGTCAGCTTCCCGACGCGAGCAAAGGCCCTGTTGGGCCATCAGGCGCGAGAGACGGATTCCATCATCCATGGTCTGCCCGGCGTTTAGTGCCTTTCGGGTCTTCCTTTCAGAAAGATTCGGACGGTTTCGGCGGCGTTGCCGATGTAGGCCTGCGGCGTGAGCGCTGCCAGACTCTCCTGAGCGTCTTTGGGTATCGGCAGCGTCTTCACAAAATCCCTCAGCGTTTGCGGATCCATCTCAGCGCGGCCCCGGGTCAGTGCTTTCAGTTTCTCGTAGGGCTCGGGCACATCGTAACGCCGCAGGACGGTCTGGATCGCCTCAGCCAGCACTTCCCACGCCTGATCCAGTTCGGTATGCAGTTTTTCCTTGTCGATCTCGAGTTTTCCAAGACCACGATGAGCAGCGTCCAGTGCCATCAGGCAATGGGCGAATGCCGGCCCCAGATTTCTCATCACGGTGGAGTCTGAAAGATCACGCTGCCAGCGGCTGATGGGCAGTTTGGCTGCCAGATGTTCGAGTAATGCATGGGCAATGCCAGCGTTGCCTTCGCTGTTCTCGAAGTCGATCGGATTGACCTTATGCGGCATCGTACTTGAGCCCACTTCGCCGGCTACAGTCTTCTGCCGGAAGTAGCCCAGCGAGATGTATCCCCACAGGTCACGGTCAAGATCGATCAGTATCGTGTTGAGACGGGCCAGCGCATGACAGAGTTCGGCAAGATCGTCATGCGGCTCAATCTGTGTCGTCATCTGCTGCCAGTCCAGCCCGATATCTTCAACAAAATTCTGTGAAAGCCGGGGCCAGTCCAGTTCCGGGTAGGCAGCAAGGTGGGCATTGAAGTTACCTACGGCGCCGTTGAATTTTCCGCGTATTGCGGTCGTTGCGACCTGGTCGCGGGCCTGGTCCAGGCGGGCAACCACATTAGCCAGTTCCTTTCCCATGGTGGTTGGGCTGGCGGGTTGACCATGTGTACGGGCCAGCATCGGTTGATCCGCGAGCTCGTCGGCCATCGCCGCGAGTACGGAGGTGATCTGATCAATTGCGGGCAGCAGGACCATGTTTCGGCCGTCGCGCAGCATCAGGGCATAAGACAGATTGTTAATGTCCTCCGAGGTGCACCCGAAATGAATAAATTCCGATACGACGTTGAATTCTTCATGTTGCGCTACTTTCTCTTTGAGAAAATATTCCACCGCTTTGACATCATGATTGGTGGTGCTCTCGATAGATTTGACCGCTTCAGCATCTGCAATCGAGAAGCTATCCGGGATATCGTTGAGAAAGGCCTTTGCCGATTCCGAAAACGGCGGGACCTCGGCTAACGCCTCACACGAGGCGAGTGACAGCAGCCATTGCGCCTCGACGAAGACGCGATACCGGATCAGAGCAAATTCACTGAAATAGGGTCTAAGGCAGGAAACCTTGGAACCATATCTGCCATCTATCGGAGACAGCGCTGTCAGGGCTGACAAAGGGTGTGAATCAGAAGGTGTCAACGCGGAGCCTGCAAACGCAGCGGAAGAGCCTGCATTTTACCATGCCGGCAGTGGCGGATAATGAGTTGTTAAGGATCCTCAATCGCGCGACGCGCAGCGTTGGCGTTGTTTTTCGTCTAAAGATGAAGTTGCTGATCCTGGCCATTGAGGCGCCACAATCGGCCAAACTTGATCGAAAATCCGACGATACTGGCCAATACCACGCTGACTCCAATCAGGATGGCAACCGGAGCTGAGACGAGTTCAGCGAGCGGCCCCAAAACAAGACCACCCAGCGCAATGAGGCTGAAGGTGATGCTGTGTATACCCATGACTCTACCGCGCAGGGAGTCGGGCACGGCGAGTTGCATCACCGTCATGGAGCTGATCAGAAAAAAGGATCCCCCAACGGCAGAAAGCATGGCGCAGCCGCACGCGAGCGCAAAGGCGAATTGCCAATCAGCCGCAAGCCCCGTTACCAGCGCAAACAGGATTAATGACAAGGAAAACAGAACGCTGCCTCCCATCATGACACTGCCGAGCCTGGGCGAGCTTTGCAGCCGTCCTACCAGAATGGTCCCCAGTACTGATCCAACGCCGGTGGCGGAGAGCAGCAGCCCATAGCCTTCCTCGCCGGTACCCAGTATTTCAGCAAACACCGGCATGATCTGGACATAAGCAGTCCCGAAGAACATGAAGATCCACGTCATCGCGATGAGAACGGCGAACAACTTCTCCTGGCGGATGAATTGCCAAGCTGCGCCAAGGCCGCGATCTTGGTCTGAGTTATTCGGAACGGCATCGGGTGTCTGCAGACTGAAAAGAATCTTGGTCATGACAGCGAAACCGACCGTGCATAACGCAAAAATCAGCCAGGTATCGGCAAGGGCAATCAACACGCCGCCCACGGCGGGCAATACCATCCGGGTCCCCTGCCAGAGAATTGAGTTCAATGCCACGGCGCTCATCATCTGATGCGGCTCGATCAGGGCAGGGAAGAATGAAGCCCGTGCAGGCATATCAAAGCCTGAGATCAAGCCCAACAGGGCGGCGAGGAACAGTACCTGCCATACGGTGACCCACTGGCCCAGGTCGAGAATGGTCAATAGGCCAAGTGTCAGACCTGCCAGTATGGAAGTGGTGAGCAGGATACGGCCACGGTTGCCGTGATCCGCTACCAGCCCACCTGCGAGTGTGGCCAGGATCGTAGGCACTGCCATCGCAACGCCGAGCAGTCCAAGGTACAGGGCAGATCCGGTCAGCTTGAAGACCAGCCAGCCCATCCCTACAAAGTAGAGTTGCGTGGCTCCGGTGGATCCGATAGAACCCAGCCAGAAGCGCCGATACTTCGGTGAGTGCAGCGCGTCCAGTTTCATTAATCGACCGTCTCTTGGCGATACCGCCAGTGTTTCGCCAAGGAGCCGTGTAGCAAGAAGCGGATGGCGGGTATGATTAAGAGGTGTTACGGGCGGGCGCCTGGGCGCTTAGCAGTACGCTGATCCAGCGGCTTCTCGGATCGTTTTCCAGTGCAATCTTGACAATCATGGTCAGGGGAGTCGAGAGGAACATGCCGACAGGACCGAATACCCAGCCCCAGAACAGCAGCGAAAGAAACACCACCAGGGTTGAGAGACCGAGACCCTTTCCCATATACCGCGGCTCCAGCACACTGCCGACAATAACATTGGCCACCACGAATCCTGCAGCGACCGAAAGCGCGACGACAGGTCCGGCGTCAAGCAGGGCGAGTGTGACGGCGGGTATCGCGGCAATGATTGACCCGATATAGGGAACAAAGTTCATAAAGAACGCGAGTGAACCCCAAACGATCGCAAAGTCGATCCCGAGGATGGTGAGATAGATTGCGATCGCCAGACCCGTAATCAGGCTCATCACAGCCTTGATGACAAGATAATGATTAACGGACTTCATAAAAGCGGCAAGGTCGCCGAGGGTCTTGTCCGGAGTTTGGGAAATGCTGCGTAACTTCTCAGGCAGACTGGTCGACTCGACCATCAAAAACAGAACCGTCAAGATAATGAGCATACTGTTGGCGAGGAGTCCGCCAAACCCACTGAGGAGGCGGCCCAGAAGTTTGGCGGCGCCTGCGGGGTCGAAGAGTTCGGCGACGCCGCCGGCTGGCAATTTGATTCCGAGGCCTCCCAGCCATGCCGTTGCCTGGGTGATGAGGGAACTGAGTTGCGCCTCATAGCGGGGCAGGGCGCTGCTGAACTGGTTGATAGAGGCGCCAATAAGTGACCCCAGCGTGACCAGCGTGCTCGCCAGAAGCAGCAACACCAGTGTCATCGCTGCCCACAGCGGCAATCCTCGACGCTGAAGCCATTGCAGCATCGCAGCGGATATGATGGCAAGGAAGATCGCCATCAGTAGCGGAACGACGATACTGCTGGCCGCTTTGAGACCCGCAATGACCACTGTTAGGCTTGCCAGGACTAGCAGCACCTGCGTTCCCGTACTGGAATTGTTGAACAAAGTCGATCCTTAGGTATTCAGCCCGCCGATCACCAAGAATAGCACCGTCATTCTCTCAGGCGAGTGAGGCAAGCCGGCCCTGACATTGCGACTCGATCTCATCGAGCTCTCTTAAGGTCAGGTCAATGTCGCTGCGCTGCTGCTTAAGCGCTTCGCGACGCTCTTGAATCTGATTCAGGAAGTAACGCAGTTGTCCTGTCTCGCCAGCATCCAGATCGTACATCTCGATGATGGCCCGGACGTCGCTCAGCGAAAAGCCGAGACGTTTGCCACGAAGAATGAGCTTCAGGCGTACTCGGTCTCGAGCACTGTACACGCGTCGCCGGCCGCTGCGACCCGGTTGAAGCAGTCCCTCATCCTCATAAAACCGGATAGCCCGGGTGGTGAGATTGAACTCCTGGGCAAGATCCGAGATTGAATAGGCTGTCGCATCGGGGGTCATATCGGCACTGTTTCAGGCTTGCTGGGCCAGGCGTCAGATTATAGCTTTAATTGACGTTTACGTAAACGGAAACTAAAATCTTTGGCGCGTCGCCTAAGACATTTTACGGCTATGAGTTCTATTCCATCTTCTGTCAGTCAACCCGGAGCGCCGATTCAGCCCGATACCGGCTATCGCATCCGGTTCGTGACGGCAGCCAGTCTCTTTGACGGTCACGATGCTGCGATCAATATCATCCGCAGACTCCTGCAGGCGTCCGGGGCAGAGGTGATCCACCTTGGCCACAACCGCAGCGTTGCGGAGATTGTCGATGCAGCGATTCAGGAAGATGTCCAGGGAATTGCGGTGAGCTCCTATCAAGGCGGCCATACCGAATTTTTTTCCTACATGATCGATATGCTCCGCGAGCGCAATCGGCCGGATATTCGGGTGTTCGGGGGAGGCGGGGGCGTCATTGTTGATGCGGAAATAAGGGCGCTCCATGACTACGGAGTCAGCAGAATTTACTCTCCCGGGGACGGCCAGTATCTTGGCCTTCAGGGCATGATCGATGACATGCTGGAGCGGGCAGACTTTTATCCGGCTGAGCAACCCAGTGAGTCCATAGAAGGGTTAAACGCATCTGACGGGGTGCAACTCGCCCGCGTGCTGACCGAAATTGAGAATGGCACTGTCAGTGAATTTCTGATACGCCAGATACGCACCACAGTGGCCCGCCGTCAGGGCCATGCTCCGGTGTTGGGTATCACCGGTACCGGTGGGTCTGGGAAGTCGTCCCTGACCGACGAGTTGCTCCTTCGGTTTCGTATTGATTATGGAGATGCGCTTCGAATTGCCGTGCTGGCAGTAGATCCCACCCGAAGAAAGACGGGCGGCGCACTTTTGGGTGACCGCATCCGGATGAACGCAATTGACGGCGCCAACGTGTTTTTCCGCTCTTTTGCGACAAGAGGCGCCGGCGGTGAAGTGCCTGAGCAGCTTGACGATCTGGTTGCCGCCTGTCGATGTGCAGAGTTCGATCTTGTGATTGTTGAGACTCCCGGCATAGGGCAGGGAGATGCCGGGATTACCTCCCGCGTCGATACTGCCTTGTATGTGATGACCCCGGAATTCGGCGCAGCGTCTCAACTGGAAAAGATTGAGATGCTGGATTATGCCGACGTCGTGGCGATTAATAAGTCGGACCGAAAGGGGGCGCAGGATGCGTTGCGCGATGTGCGCAAGCAGATACAGCGCAATCGTGGGGTCTTCAGCCAGGCGCCTGATGAGATGCCGGTGTACACCACCATGGCCGCGCGGTTCAACGATTCAGGCGTCAGTGAGCTTTATAGGGCGCTCAAGACGTCGCTGACGCCGCAGGGCCTGTCGGCAGGACCGGGTCTTTTCGGTCAAGCACGGAATGCCGTGCAGCACCCCCAAAGTCTTCCCGGAGATCGAGAGCGATACTTGTCAGAAGTGGCCGATTCAGTCCGCCGTTATCACGAAAGAGTCGGTGAACTCGAGACGCTGGCTCGACACCGACAGCATCTTAAAACGAGTATCGATCTTCTCAAGTCCCAACAGCAACCGACGGAGTCGCTGCAGGCATTGGTTGCCCATTCGGAGACTGCTCTGGGTCAAGATCTCATCGACCAGATTGAAGGGTTTGATGCGCTTCGCCGCCGGTATCAGGAAAGCGGTTCCGAGAGCGAAGACGATCACCCCGAATCCGCAACGCGATTGAGTTATACCTCTTTATCGGGTACACGCATTCCGCGTGTCAGTCTGCCGCGTTATCACGATGCCGGAGACCGGCTTCGCTGGCAACTTTTGGAAAACGTACCCGGGTCATTCCCATTTACGGCAGGCGTTTTTCCATTCAAGCGCGAGAATGAAGATCCCACGCGGATGTTCGCCGGGGAGGGAGATGCAGCCCGTACTAACCAGCGCTTTCGTCTGCTCTCCGCAGATTCCAAAGCCAAGCGTCTGTCGACGGCTTTTGATTCAGTAACCCTGTACGGCGCTGATCCTGCGCTGCGCCCCGATATTTATGGAAAAGTCGGCACCTCGGGAGTGTCGATCGCGACGCTGGATGACATGAAGACCCTATACGACGGGTTTGATCTTTGTGATCCAGCCACATCCGTCTCGATGACGATTAACGGACCCGCACCCACGGTGCTGGCATTTTTCCTGAATACCGCAATCGATCAGCAGGTCGACCGGTTTCGTGAGGAGCGTTCGCGTGATCCTTCAAAAGAGGAGATGAACCGGATTCGGGTCTTCGCGCTGGAAAATGTCAGGGGCACTGTCCAGGCGGATATCCTAAAGGAAGACCAGGGCCAGAATACCTGTCTCTTCTCCACTGATTTCAGTCTCCGCATGATGGGAGATATCCAGCAGTACTTTATCGATAACCACGTTCGCAACTTTTACTCAGTGTCCATTTCCGGATATCACATCGCTGAGGCGGGCGCGAACCCTATCACCCAGTTGGCCCTCACGTTGGCCAATGGCTTCACGTATCTTGAATCCTATCTAGCGCGGGGAATGGCGGTTGATGATTTTGCGCCGAACCTGTCGTTTTTCTTCTCGAACGGAATGGACCCGGAGTACACCGTCCTCGGCCGGGTAGCACGGAGGATCTGGGCCATCACGCTACGCGAGCGTTATGGCGCGAACCTGCGCAGCCAGAAGCTCAAGTATCACATCCAGACCTCAGGCCGGTCCCTGCATGCACAGGAAATGAGTTTCAATGATATCCGGACCACTCTGCAGGCATTAATCGCGGTGTATGACAACTGCAACAGCCTGCACACCAATGCACATGATGAGGCGTTTACGACTCCCAGCGCAGAGTCAGTCCGCCGTGCGCTTGCGATTCAGATGATTATCAATCGGGAATGGGGTTTGGCCCGCAACGAGAACCCCAACCAGGGTAGTTTTATCATCGAAGAGTTGACGGATCTGGTGGAGCAGGCTGTGCTTGCTGAGTTTGACCGGCTCGCTGAGCGGGGAGGTGTGCTGGGTGCGATGGAGACTGGTTATCAGCGGGGCAAGATTCAGGAAGAATCCCTTTATTACGAAACCCGAAAGCATGATGGCAGTTTCCCCATCATTGGCGTCAACACCTTCCTCAGTGATGAGGACGACCGCGAAAACGACGTCGAGCTTGCTCGAGGCACAGAGTCTGAAAAACAGGGCCAGCTCGATCGACTGAAAGCGTTTCAGAGCCGGCACCAGGATGACGCCGAAACGGCCATTGAAGCCGTCAAGGAGGCAGCGCTCGGTGGTCACAATGTCTTCTATCCGCTGATGGATGCCGCGCGCGTCTGCTCGCTTGGCCAGTTAACCCAGGCGTTTTTTGAGGTCGGCGGCAAGTATCGCCGCGGCATGTAGTACCATCGGCGAACTTCAGTTGGGACACTAGGCTGACCATGTCAGCAGATCCCAAAGCGGGTGCCTTAGAAAACCCGCATCCACCCCAGTTTCCAGGAGAGTAGGGTCGTGTCTTTTTCGGGCGCGTTGCGCCGCAACGTCTTGCTGCTTTCCGCCTGCCAGGCACTGATGCTGTCAGGCAGTTCCCTTATCGTTGCGACATCAGCGTTGACCGGGCTGTCACTTGCCAGCAACAGTCTTTGGGCAACCGTCCCGTTGTCGTGTATGTATGTCGGGACATTACTGACGACTTTTCCCGCATCCCTGATGATGAAGCGGATAGGTCGTCGAGCGGGATTTATGATCGGCCCCCTCGCCGGGTTGGTCGGTGCGGTTGTCGCGATCTACGCCATCACGGAACGGGACTTTTGGCTCTTTTGCGCAGGATCGTTTCTGATCGGCGTGCTAAATGGAGTCGGTCATTATTACCGGTTCGCCGCCGCTGATGTTAGTGGTAGCGCATATCGTAGCCGGGCCATTTCGTGGGTGCTCGCCGGAGGTGTCGTCGCGGCTTTTGTGGGCCCGAATCTGGCCGCGTTCAATCGTGATCTGATTGCCGGGTTTCCGTTTGCAGGTAGTTACGCCAGCCTGTTGGCCCTATATTCATTATCGATACTGTTGGCATCATTCCTGCGGATACCGCCGCCCACTGAATCCGAGCGCTATGGCAGTCAGCGACCCCTTACGGCGATTATCCGCCAGCCGGTATTCTTTGTGCCTGTCGCTGGAGCGTTGATTGCGTACGGCGTCATGAACCTCGTAATGACGTCCACGCCGTTGGCCATGGCGGGATGTGGTCATTCATTCGCAGATACCGCTTTTGTCATTGAGTGGCACGTGCTCGCCATGTTCCTGCCTTCATTTTTTACCGGCAATCTGATAACACGCTTTGGCGTGCTGAAAATCATGGGCATTGGTGTCTTGATGCTGTTTGCCAGTGTGGTCGCGAGCCTGAATGGCGACAGTGTGGCACACTTCGTTGCTGCGCTGGTGCTGTTAGGGCTGGGATGGAACTTTCTCTTTATCGGAGGCACGACACTGGTCACCGAGAGTTACACGCCCTCGGAAAAGGCCAAGACCCAGGGGCTGAACGATCTCATGATTTTCGGGACCGTCGCCCTGACAGCCGGGGTCTCTGGAGTGGCGCATGAGATGGCCGGCTGGCAGATGCTCAATCTGATTGTGTTGCCGTTTCTGTTGACGGCGTTATTGCTGATTGTCTGGTTCAGTCACGTACGGCAGTCCGAGGGTGCCATCTGAATCTGATGTGACTAGGAATTTCTGGAGATTCGACCCTTGAAGCGTGCCAGGACGGCGGACCGGGATAGCACGACAACATTACCCATCAGCACCAGGCCGACGCCAACTAGAGCCCGGCCCTGCCACTCATAACCCTCAAACCCCGTTGACAGGGCAAGCGCCACAATCGGGAACAGCACCGTAGCATAGGCGGCATTCTCCGGACCAATTCTCCCGACCAGGGTTAAATAGCAGCCAAAGGCGATAGCCGATGCAAACAAAGCCAAAAATAGCAGTGAGCTGATAAAGCTGATGCTGATGTCGATCACAAAGGGTGTGCCGGAACCGGTGCTGAAGGCAAGAAGAAAAAGGGCGCCATAAGCCATCCCGATGGCATTGGCCGGCGCAACTGAAAGGCCATGCTTCTGGTTACGGGCTGAAACGATGTTGCCGATTGACGCAAGATAGGTCGCGACAAGACTCATACCGATCGCCCCCGCCGCTTGGGATCCGGAGGTTGTCATTTCGGGCCAGAAGACCAGCCCCATACCTGTCAGTCCGAACACGACTGCGAGAACTGTTTTCTTCTGAATCTTACGTTTTAGAAAAAGCGCGCTGTTAAAGATGTTCATGACCGTCATGGTGGAGAAAATGACTGCCAATAGCCCCGTGGCGAGGTCAAACGCAGCGTAATAAAAGAGCAGGTAGTTCAGCGAGAACAGACTGAATCCCAGCAACGCGAGGTAGGGATGATGGTGCAAGCCAATGCGCAGGGATGTGCCGCGGACAAGGCACCAGAGGGCGAGCAGAGCGGAGGCCAGGACAAATCGGTAGACGATTGCAATCTCCGGGGGGACGACCCCGATCTGAAAGTGGATTGCGAGCCAACTTGAGCCCCAGATCAGTACCGTGAGGCTATAAAGTGCCGAGGTGCTCACACGACAGCCTTGCCAGAGTCTGGATGAACTCTGGGTTTAATCACGTAAACACTTAATCACTAAGCCCGCTGGACTCTATCCGTCGTTGCGGAACCGGGCGACGGCCTGGGTCAGTGTTTCGGTGTTAATGATGCCGATGTACTCGGGCGGGTTGTCATGGCGTCTGAAGGTCTTTTTCACAATTCCGGCTAAGTTGGGTTTTTTCTCAGCCGGCGTCTCTCCTTTGCCGATACCGCCACCGAATTCGATTATCGTCCGGCATCCCTGCTCGGCCGCGTAGCTGAGATTCTCATGCCAAAGGACCGGGTTAAATAATTGAGAGAAAAGTGCTGCGCGAATGCTCTGGGGACTTGACTCATGAAAACGGCCGGTTGCGTTGGATAACACGGAAACGCGTGGAGATTGCAGTGCGGTATTTTCCAGTGCAGTCCGAAACTCGAGGGCAGCGCCGATCATGTAGAAAGTATGAAAAGCACCTTCGGTCTTCAGTCGTGCTGACTTTTTTCCCGGGAACTGCTCGGAAAAGCTGTGGACCAGGGCGTTGAGGTCTTCTGCTTTCCCCCCGACCACTGTCTGATCAGGCAGATTACAAGCCGCCACGGCACAGTAGTGTTGCTCCGCAAGAGCCTTAGCTTCCTGCAAGGCAAGCGGAAGTGCTTCCATCTCGCCTTCGCCCAACTCACCCATCAGGCGCCCACGTTCGTTAACCAAGCGCAGTGCGTCAGTGAAGCTGAGCGCGCCGGCTGCAACTAGGGCCGAGTACTCCCCAAGACTGTGACCCGCAGCAGCCTTGGGTGTGACCGCCTGGTCGGTTTGTTCCTCGAAAATGCGCAAACAGGCAATCGCGTGGGTCAGCAATGCCGGCTGAGTGTATCGGGTCAGGTGAATTTGGTTCTCAGAATCTTCAAAGGAAAGACGGGCAAGATCGTAACCAAGCGTATCGCTGGCTTCCTCGTAGAGATGCTTTACGGTTTCAAAGGTGTTAAAGAGATCGCACCCCATCCCAGGATACTGCGATCCCTGCCCGGGGAAAACAAGCAGTGCAGAGTCGAGAGGCTTCGTCATCGGGAGTCAGTCAGCGGTTGTTGAGATGTCCTATTTGCACTGGATTGTAATCTTTCGATCAAACCGCTTTGGCTTAGTCGTCTTGGTCTGTCGGGCCGTCGGGTGTCGGAACGCGAACGGAGCGTTTCCCAGGGAATCGTCCAGGAGCAGGGCCAAGGGCCATATCCCGCAAGGGCGATGCTCTTCTGTAGATTTTGAGAAAATATGATGCGTCGCAAAAAATAAGTATTACTATATAATAAAATGGCTTTATGTAAAGAACAGTAAATTCAATTATTGTCCAAATAAAAAATGAAAAATATAGTCCAATAGTATGTTTCTATTGAGAGAATATAGATTCCAAAAAAAAGCCCGCCGAGATGATGGGCGGGCTGAATATTTGGAGGAGGATATGAATAGAAATTGTGCAATGCACAAATCCTGGCAGAATAATAGCCATGGACTTGGGTAAAGTCAAGACTGGTATCGAGATCTCCTTATTCCCATCCGGAGAGGTTCCGGGTCTTGTCACCGTGCCGGTATGGCTGGAAAGCCGGACGACGCTGATGGACAATGCCAGTTTTGGAAACTGAATTGAAATGAACCTCCTGATTGCGCGACACGGCCAAACTGACTGGAATCTGGCAGGGCGTTGGCAGTCCGTTAGCGATATTCCGCTGAATGCTGAGGGTCAAAAACAGGCAGCACGGCTTGCCGCCTTGCTTAAAGCGCGCGGGTACGCGTTGAACCGTCTGGTCGCATCACCGCTTTTGAGGGCTCAGGAGACGGCGCGCGTTTTGGGCAAAGCGCTGGGCTGCGCGGTAAAGACAGACTCAGCGCTGATTGAACTGGACCTCGGCCAGTTTGAGGGCCGACTGGAATCAGAACTTCGGGCTGAGGATCCTGCCGGCTACGATGCATGGCGGGAGTCCTGCTATCTTCGGGCTGCCCCGGGTGGCGAGACGATTCACGACGTTGCATCCAGAGTCGCTGACTTTATAACCGGCCTCGATAGCGACGGAGATACCCTGATCGTGGGTCATCAAGGCGTCAATATGGCTATTAAAGCCAAGCTCAGCGACTGCTTCAGCCCGGGATGTCTGGCATCATACCGACAGCGCAATGATGAAATTGAAGTATGGCAATTAGACCCAGCCAAACGGATTGGACAGATCAAAGCTGGCAATGACTGATCTTTCTTCTCTCGACTTGGGTGAGGCTTGCCAATACTTGTCGGAACGTGACAAGGGACTGGCCAGGATCATTTCCGATGTGGGTGTATGCGGGTTGCAAGTCCGAAGCAATCGGTCGGTTTTCGAATATCTGTGCCGGTCGATTGTGTATCAGCAGTTAAGCGGCAAGGCCGCGGGAACGATTCATGGACGCCTGTTGGATCTTTTCGAACGGCGGCGTGTGAGAGCCGAAGCGCTGCTTTCCCTGCCCGAGGCGCAGTTACGGGCAGCAGGTCTTTCGCATCCCAAATCGCTCGCGCTCTACGATCTTGCAAATCGCCAGAGGGAGGGATTGGTGCCCACCCGCCGGCAGTTGAATCGAATGGCGGATCAGGAGATTGTCGATGTATTGAGCCAGGTGCGTGGCATTGGGGAATGGACCGTACAGATGCTTCTCATTTTCTACCTCGGCAGGCCGGACGTGCTGCCAAGTCGGGATCTGGGTGTGCAGAAGGGCTATCAGAAGATGCGCCGGTTGCGCGAACTGCCGGAGCCTGCACGCCTCGCCCGGGCAGGTCTCAGGTGGCGGCCGTATCGATCAGTCGCCACCTGGTATCTCTGGCGTTGCCTGGACATCGAACTGCCGACGGCCTAGTTTCCTGTGGCCGGATCACCCGTCAGTAACTGAAAGCGCTTCATGAGTGTGTCCTGGCTTTCCTGGCGTTCAGGATCGACCAGGATGCATTCAACCGGGCAGACTTCGACGCATTGAGAAGTTTCAAAATGACCCACGCACTCTGTGCAGCGGGCAGGATCAATAACGTAGAACTCCTCCCCCTGGGAGATGGCATCGTTGGGGCATTCAGGTTCGCAGACGTCACAGTTGATGCACTCGTCGGTAATCAGCAGTGCCATGGCGGTAGCTCGGGTACCAGTAGGTCAGGCGTCAGCCACGCAGACGCCGGATAAGCCTTTCATTGACTTGGGGGTGCAAAAACTGCGACACATCGCCGCCATGAGTAGCGATTTCCTTAACCATAGAAGCCGACAGGAAGGTGAAATGCTCGGAAGGCGTTAAGAACATCGTCTCAATTTCCGGATCCAGCCGCCGATTCATGGCAGCAAGCTGGAACTCGTATTCAAAGTCCGATACCGCTCGCAGCCCCCTTAAGACCACCTGGGCATTTTGTTCTCGAACACTGTCTATCAGGAGTCCATCAAACCCGATTACACTGATATTGTCGATGTCTTTGAGCGAAAGCGCTGCCATTTCAAGCCGCTCGTCCAGGGTGAACAGAGGTTTTTTGGTTGGGCTTGCGGCGATGGCAACAACGACTTCGCCGAAGAGTTGGCTGGCCCGCTCGGCAAGATCGATGTGCCCCCGGGTAATTGGGTCAAAGGTGCCCGGATAGATGGCTTTAGCACTCATAAGGGTGTTCGGTTTTCTGACTGGCCGTATCCGGGTGGGATACTACCAATCACGGCGCGGGTGATCCATAATTAATCGTGAAAACGGCTAGATAACGTGGAGAGAAGCAATGGACGTGGTCAGTTTCACGCGGATGGCAGACGGCACCAGAGAAGACTATGAGTTTCTGCATGAACAGGAACAATTATTCATGGATGATCTGCCTGCCAGGTTGATGGATGGGCTTAATGCACTGAGTGAGAGCGTTTCAGGCTACGCGGTAAGCAGATTGGAGCATTCACTGCAGTCCGCTACCCGCGCACACCGCGCAGGAGAATCAGAGGAAATGGTCGTCGCTGCCCTGCTCCATGATATTGGGGACACGCTGGCGCCCAGGTCGCATAGTGAGATGGCCGCAGCCATTCTCAGACCGTATGTTTCAGAGAAGACGTACTGGATCATCAAATATCACGGTCTTTTCCAGATGTATTACTACGCGCACCATGTGGGCGGTGATCGCAATGCACGCGACCGCTTCTTGGGGCATCCGTGGTACGAAGACGTTGTTCGTTTCTGTGAAGAATATGATCAGAACTGTTTTGATCCGGAGTACGCAAGCGAGCCGCTGTCGTTCTTTGAGCCAATGGTTCGTCGGGTCTTCAGTGAGGAACACTCCTTCGACGAAGAAAAAGTCGCTCGTAACGGAGCGTCGTCGGGCTAATCAGGGTAGATCGCCAAGTCGCTTGGCTTCTTTTTTGTCGACCGCATTCGCCGAATGCGTGTAGAGGCCATAGCAGACTTGGCCGGTCTTTTTTTGCCGTAGCGCGGTCCAATCCCCAGAAATGGCCGGTGCCTCCTGCGCTGAACACTCGATGTATATTCTTGCCCCGGGTTTGAGCAGTTGGTAGCGGCTTAATCTGTTGAGGCTGCGTTCAACCAGTCCGGTGTCGTAGGGTGGATCAACGAAGACGATATCGAACTGTTGCGTGCAGGACCTCATCCAATCAAGCGCTTCCGCGCAATGGATCATCACTTGTTCAGCTTTTAAGAGTGCCACGGTGTCTTTGAGTTGGGCACAACAGGTTTTGTGCATTTCCACCAGCACCACACTTTCTGCACCCCGGGAAGCTGCTTCAAGGCCCAAAGCACCGCTGCCAGCAAAAAGATCAAGACACCCAGCCTGGTGAAGGTCGGGCGATAGCCAGTTAAACAGGGTTTCCCGCACGCTGTCGGGAGTGGGTCTTAGATCGGCGCCGCCGCTAAAGCGAATCTGGCGCCTTTTCCACTCTCCTCCGATGATGCGTAATCGTCCGCGCTGAACTGTACGAGAGGAACTCATTTTGGATGACTCCAGCACACGTTTTTATGGCAAGGAATGATAGGATAGTTGTGGTAAAAGAAAAACACTCTGCAGCTGAGTTCGCTTCCTTCTCGCATATTGCCCATGGCTTCTGATACAGAATCTTCAGGACTGTTCGCGCGCCTGAAAAAGACGCGCGCCTCGCTCTCCGGCGGACTGGCGGGCCTTTTTGGGGGTAACCGCGTGCACTTCGATGATGCCGTTTACGATGATCTGGAAGATCAACTCCTGATGGCAGACCTTGGAGTGGAGGCAAGCACGGCAATCGTCTCGGCGCTGCGGGAACGGGTCCGGACAACCCAGATTGATTCTCCCGAGAGTCTCAAGGAAGCATTGGTTGACGAACTCTCGGTCATTTTGACCACCGCAGAACGTCCTTTAGCGGTGCCAAGCGGCGATATCAGACCGCTCGTAATATTGATGGTGGGTGTCAATGGAGTCGGCAAGACCACCACGGCCGCGAAGCTGGCGGCGCATTTTCAAAAGAGCGGCCATTCGGTGTTGCTTGGAGCCTGCGATACTTTTCGGGCTGCCGCTATAGAGCAACTCCAGTCCTGGGGAGAGAGTTTGGGAATCGGAGTCATTGCCCAGACACACGGGGCCGATGCCGCGGCAGTAGCGCATGATGCTCTGAGTGCTGCCAAGAGCCGAGGCACCGATGTCCTGATCATTGATTCCGCGGGGCGCCAGCACGTGAACGCTGATCTGATGGCACAGCTTGGCAAGATTCGGCGCGTGCTGTCCAAGTCAGATGCGGCCGCGCCGCATAAAACTTTGCTGGTGGTGGACGCAGGGACCGGTCAGAACGCGCTGTCACAGGCCGCCGCCTTCGAGAAAGAAGTAGGCCTGACGGGTATTTGCGTCACGAAGCTCGATGGCACGGCCCGGGGCGGGGTGGTTGTTGCCCTGGCCAAGCAATTCCCTGTGGCGATCCCGTTTGTCGGGGTGGGGGAAGGGATTGCAGATCTTCGGCCTTTTCAGGCAAGGGATTTCGCCCGGGCTCTGGTGGGTTCGCCCGGTGCAGAATAATCCAAGTCGGATCGATGTGAAAATTCTCAAAAATAAGCAATAAAAAGAGAATGTAAGATATTGATATTTAAGTAATAAAAATATATTACACCTCAGTGAAATTATTAGCACTCAACAAGATAGAGTGCTAAAATAGGGGTGGTAAGAGTGACCAAGAGAGAAACTATGAGCGAATCACTACCCGTTGTGACCGATCTGGGCCCAAGCCAGGGCCTTGCGCAGTATCTGAACGAGATCAACTCCGCCCCCATTCTGAGCGTGGAAGAAGAGAAAGTGCTTGCCCGGCGCTATCACGCTGACGAGGATCTTGAGGCTGCTCGGCAACTGGTGTTTTCGCATCTGCGTTACGTGGTCTCTGTTGCGCGGGGATTTACTGGCTACGGATTGCCGCTTGCGGATCTGATTCAGGAAGGTAACGTTGGGCTGATGAAAGCCGTGAAACGCTTCGATCATGAACGTGATGTCCGATTGGTGTCCTTCGCGGTTCACTGGATTAAGGCGGAGATCTACGATTACGTTGTCCGTAACTGGAGAATGGTCAAGGTCGCCACGACCAAAGCCCAGCGAAAACTGTTTTTCAATCTTCGAAAAAACAGATCGCGCCTCGGAATGATGAAGGAAGCCGAGGTGGAGAAGATGGCCACGGCGCTTGATGTCAAGCCAGAAACCGTACGGGAGATGGAGATACGGATGAGCGGCACGGATGTCGCGTTTGAACCGGATACCGATGATGACGACACGTTCCGTCCGCTCGCACCGGCGGAGGCCATCGGGGATTCGTCACTCGATCCTGGCCGGCTGGCGTTTGAGGCGGATGAAGAACGTGATCGACAGGCTCAGTTGGGCAAGGCACTTTCCAGCCTCGATGACCGGAGCCGCGAAATCATTCAGGCACGCTGGCTGTCAGAAGACGGCCAAAAGCAGACGCTCAGCGACCTGGCGGAAAAGTTCGGTGTCTCGGCTGAGCGGATACGTCAGATCGAGAAACGGGCGATGGATCAGATGCGTCTGGCCGCTACGGCGTAGCACCCTTATATCAGGCCATCAGTAATTCGATCAACGCCTTCTGGGCGTGCAGGCGGTTCTCGGCCTCATCCCAGACCACGCTCTGGGAGCCCTCAAGTACCTCGGCGCTGACTTCCTGTCCTCGGTAGGCAGGGAGGCAATGCATAAACAGAGCCTCTTTGGAGGCGAGTGCCATCAGTTCCTGGTTGACCTGAAAGTCGCGCAACGCATCAAGCCTTTGCTGCTTTTCGCTTTCCTGACCCATCCCCGTCCAGGTATCCGTGATAACGAGATCCACGCCTGAAACCGCCTCTTGCGCGGAAGTGGTCACCTGGCAGTGGTTGCCGGCTGCCCCGACGAGTTCACTTTGGGGGTGATAACCCTCGGGGGCGCCGACGCGGAGTTCAAAATTCATCATGGCCGCCGCATTGATCCAGGATTGACACACATTGCTGCTCCCGTCCCCCACGAATGCCGCTCGCGCACCTTGGATATTGCCCCGGTACTCGAAGAACGTCTGGAGATCGGCGAGCAGTTGGCAGGGGTGGAAATCCTCGGAGAGCGCATTAATCACGGGCACAGCAGAATGTTCGGCCATGGTGCAGACCCGGCTGTGTTCACCCGTTCGCATGACAATCAGATCAGCCATGCTTGAAACGATCCGTGCTGTATCGCTGACAGACTCGCCGCGACTCATCTGACTGTCCGTGGGGGAGAGGAATATGGACGAGCCTCCCAAATGTGCGCACGCGACTTCAAACGAGGTTCGCGTTCGCGTAGAGGATTTTTCAAAAATCAGCACCATGGTGCGCAAATGCATCAGCTTAGCGGTCTGCGGTCCGGTTGGGTCCTTTTTCAGTGCGCTTGCCCGTTGAATGAGGGCGACCAGTTCTGACGTAGACAGGTCTTTCAGTGTCAGGAAGTGGCGTGTCATGGTATCAACTTAAAAGGGCTGGGGGCTTACCAAAAAAACAAAACGCCCGGTTAAGGGCGCTAAACCGGAAAGTCTAGCGCCGACGCCGGTCTTGGGCAACCGGGTCCGATCGGGTCGCTGATATAATCCCGTCGCTCCGACAGACTTTTCACGCCTGTCATCCATGTCTTGCAGTTACCGGAACACATCGTGAAGACAATCAACAAGGCTGTGCTTGCCTATTCTGGAGGCCTCGATACCTCAATCATTCTGAAGTGGCTTCAGGATCAATACGCTTGTGAGGTCGTGACCTTTACCGCCGATATTGGCCAGGGAGAAGAGGTCGAGCCGGCTCGGGAAAAAGCCAAGACACTCGGAGTGAACGAGATTTTCATTGAGGATCTGCGTGAGGAATTCGTCCGCGATTACGTGTTCCCCATGTTCCGGGCCAATACCTTATATGAAGGCGAATATCTTTTGGGTACATCTATCGCCCGCCCGCTGATAGCCCGACATCTGGTACGGATTGCTGAGGAAACGGGTGCCGACGCGATTTCGCACGGGGCCACTGGAAAAGGTAACGACCAGGTTCGTTTTGAATTGAATGCTTATGCGCTCAACCCGCACATACAGATCATTGCGCCGTGGCGTGAGTGGGATCTCAACTCTAGGGAAAGACTGGTTGCCTATGCGAAAGAGCACGGCATCCCGGTAGAGACCCGCAAGGACGGTGGTGCAGATTATTCGATGGACGCGAACATGCTGCATATTTCCTACGAAGGCGGAGAACTGGAAGATCCTTGGGCGGCGCCAGATGACGCCATGTGGCGCTGGACAGTGTCGCCAAAAGAAGCCCCTGATACGCCGGAATCCATCGAACTGACCTTCTCAGGGGGTGACGCGGTTGCCATCAACGGCGAATCGCTCAGTCCTGCGCAGATGCTTGAGGCGCTGAATCAGCTCGGAGCGCGCCATGGGATCGGCCGAATCGACCTTGTGGAAAACCGTTATGTCGGTATGAAAAACCGGGGATGTTATGAGACGCCCGGTGGGACGATTCTGTTGAAGGCGCATCGGGCTATCGAGTCAATCACGCTAGACCGGGAAGTCGCGCACCTCAAGGACGAATTGATGCCCCGCTATGCGTCCCTGATCTATAACGGTTACTGGTTTGCGCCGGAACGGCAGATGCTCCAGCGGATGATTGACGAATCCCAGCGGGCGGTAAATGGCTTGGTTCGACTGCAGTTGTATAAAGGGGGGGTGATGGTGACGGGCCGGTCTTCAGCAACAGATTCACTGTTCGATGAGAGCGTGGTAACGTTTGAGGATGATCAGGGCGCCTATGACCAGGCAGACGCAGATGGATTTATCAAGTTGAATGCGCTCAGATTGAGAATTGCCGGTCGCAAGGGTCGAACACAGAGCTGATCAGTTTTGGTATCCGGTGTTGGTGCTGGCGACTGCCCCATCCCTTGAAAGATAAAACCCTCCAGTCCCCTCCGTTTCAGTGGTCCTTCCTGGCGCCTCACTACTGGGGGACTTGGACGCTCGCCGCCTTGATCGCTTTGTGTACCTGGCTGCCACGTCCCTGGGTCCTTGCGTTCGGACGGCAGGTCGGACGACTGTTTTACCGTATCAACCAGAAACGCGTGGCGATCGCGCATATCAATCTTCAGTGGTGTTTCCCCGATTTAACGACTGAGCAGCGGGATACCTTGCTGCGGTTGCATCTAGTGCGGTACGGCCAAGCTCTCGTTGATATGGGGTTGGTCTGGTGGAGGTCCCGTAGCCGGATAGACCGATTGTGCACCGTGGCAGGGGGAGAAGAACTCGAGCGCCTGCGCAACTCGGGAGAGAAGGTGCTTCTGGTTATTCCGCATGTCTTGGGTATTGATATGACCGGTGCCGCGTTGTCGCCTCTGGCACCGGGGGCTTCAATGATGAAGACGCCCTCAAATCCTTTGCTGCATCGTTGGCTCTGGCGGGGCCGCAGCCGTTTTGGCGCAAGGATCTATACCCGAAACCAGGGTTTGCGGCCGCTGGTCAAAGCAGTCCGGGCAGGCTACGTCGGATATCTCATGCCCGATGAGGACCTGGATGGGGCCCACAGCGTCTTTGCGCCGTTTTTCGGCATCCCGACCGCAACCCTGCCGGTCGTGGGGCGTATTGCCAGGATGACCGGCGCCAAGGTCATGCCGGTATTTTGTGAACTGGATAACCGCGGCCGATATCACGTGACCATCGGGCAACCGTTGTCAGGGTTTCCAAGCGGCGACATCGAGGCGGATGCCGCCGCGGTGAATGCCGCGTTCGAAACCGCCATTCGGAGGGCGCCGGAACAGTATCTATGGACGTTGAAGTGGTTTCGCACCAGGCCTAACGGAGAGGCTTCGCCCTATGCGGGGTAAGGAGAGAACACAAGAGCGCAAAGATGTTCAGCGCGCTGCGGACAAATCCGGCTCAGTCATGAACATTCTGCTGATAAAGCAGACTTCGTTGGGGGACGTGGTCCACGCCACAGCAGCCATCCGTTCTGTGCGGCAAGCCTATCCTCAGGCGCGCATAACGGCTCTGACGTCAACAACCGCCGCCGACATACTCCGGACCAGTCCGGATATCAATGATTTGCTCACCTTCGATCGGTATCGAGTGAAGTCAGACTGGTGGCGCCATCCATTCTGGACCGTGAACCATTTTGCCAGGACGTTTTCTGCGGTGCGCACGCAATCTTTTGATATGGCGATTGATCTTCAGGGTAGCTGGAAAACCATTATTTTTCTCTGGGCAGCGCGCGCTACCCGGCGCTATGCCAAAGGGCGGTGGTGGTTTACTGAGCATTTTCACCAACCCGCGCTTCATGCGATAGATGAAATGGGGGGTGTGCTGGCGTTGGCGGGAATCCGATCCGGCCATTCTTTGCCGGTATTGAGCGTTGACGGCGACGCTGCACAGGCCGTTACCGACCTGCTCCACGCACCAGGAAGCGAAGAAAAGCCCATAGCACTGCTATGCCCGCTAACCCGCTGGCCGACTAAAAACTGGCCGATAACGCAGTTTGTTGCTCTGGCTGAGCGATTATCCAACGAGTTTCAGGTGGTTTTTTCGGGCAGCCGCGAAGATTGCTCTGTGATTGACCAGGCAATCGCACAGTGTCCTGGGGTTTTGGCGATCAATCTGGCCGGACAGTTGTCTTTGTTGGAATTCTTTGCGCTTGCAGCCCGCTCTGATTTGGTGGTGACCGGCGACAGTCTCCCTATGCATGTGGCCTCAGCGTTTGATCGGCCTCTGGTCTCGCTATTCGGCCCGACGAATGAAGATCTCGTCGGGCCACGAAACAAATCGGCCAGAATTATCCGCGCCGATATGGATTGCCAGCGGTGCTATCGAAGGCGAAGATGCCCTCGGGCGTGTATTGGCCGAATCACCATTGATGAGGTACGTTCAGCGATCCAAAGTGTGCTTGGATCCCAAGACCCGTCAGCCCGCTCAGCTGCGCCAGAAGGCGGGCGTCAGTAATACCAACAGCGTGAAAATCTCGAGTCGGCCCAGGAGCATGGTGATCGTCAGTATCCATTTTGCCTGCGGCTCAAGACCGGCATAGTTCTGCGCGACGGCGCCGAGGCCCGGGCCCAGATTGTTGAGGCAGGCCGTCACTGCCGAAAAAGCCGTGACCAGATCTGTCCCGGTGGCCGCCATGGCCAGTGATAAGCCGACATAGCTCAGGATATAGAGTGCGAAAAATCCCCAGACCGCGTTGATGACGTGGTCCGGAACGGGCTTGTTTCCCAGCTTCACGGTGAAAATGGCGCTCGGATGGATGAGTTGATTAATTTCGCGGCGGCCCTGCTTATATAACAGCACCAGACGGATCATCTTCATCCCGCCAGCCGTGGATCCCGCACAACCTCCGACAGCGCTCATGATGATCAGCATGACGGGCAAGAAAGAGGGCCACCAATGGAATCCGGTCGTGGTGAAGCCGGTGGTGGTCCCTATCGAAACCACCTGAAAAATGCCGTGAATCAGGGTTTCGCCGGCGCCGGAGTACACGTCCCAGAGAAAGAGCATGGTGACGGTGATCAGAATCACCACGGACACGAAGCCGGCAAACGCACGCACCTCGGGATCCCGCAGATAGGCGCCGGGGGAACGTCCCCGAACTACGGTGAAGTGCAGGGCGAAATTCACCGCAGAGATCAGCATGAAGCAGATGGCGATGACGGCGATCGCGGGACGGTCAAAAAACCCCAAGCTCGCGTCATGGGTAGAGAACCCACCGATGGCGACTGTGGAGAATGCATGGGCAACCGCGTCAAAGAAGGTCATACCGACTGCCCAATAGGCGAGTGCGCAACTGACGGTCAGTCCGAGATAGATGTACCAGAGTGCTTTGGCGGTCTCCGTAATGCGAGGCGTCAACTTGTTGTCTTTCATCGGCCCGGGTGTCTCAGCGCGGTACAACTGCATACCGCCGACCCCGAGCATGGGCATCACGGCAACGGCGAGCACGATGATGCCCATGCCTCCCAGCCATTGCAGTTGCTGACGGTAATAGAGTATGGAGGCCGGTAATGCATCGAGGCCGGTCAGCACCGTTGCCCCTGTTGTCGTCAGGCCAGACATGGATTCAAAGAGGGCATCAGTGACGCTGATCTGAAGATCGGTGGACAACAGCAGCGGGAATGCGCCAAAAAGAGCCAGCACCGTCCAGAAGAGGACGACAATGAGAAAACCGTCCCGGACCCGCAATTCCCGACGTTGATTCCGCAGGGGAATCCAAAGCCCTCCCCCCACGAGCAGCGTCGCGACATAAGCAATGAGAAATGGACGTAACCCGCCGTCTTCCCCGATCAGGGCGATCAGGACCGGCGGTAACAGAGTCGTGCTGAACATAACGAGCAGCACGCCCAAAATACGAAGGACACCCAAGGTCTGCATTTTGAATTAGGTGGCTTATACGAACGTGACGGCTACTTGGAAGAGTTGCTCGACCTCGCGAATGCGACCCTTATCCACCACAAACAGGATAACGTGATCTTCGGGTTCAATCACGGTCTCTCCATGTGCGATCACGACGTCTTCCCCTCTCAGGATCGCGCCTAGGTTGGTGCCCTCTGGCAGGCCGATATCCCGAACCGCTTTACCCACCACTTTGGAGCTGTTGGCGTCTCCGTGGGCAATGAGCTCAATTGCTTCGGCCGCGCCACGACGCAGGGAATGCACTGCCACCATATCGCCCCGTCGGACGTGAGTCAGCAGGGCACCGACCGTGGCGACTTTGGGAGAGATGGCGACGTCCACCAGTGTGTTGGACATGAGATCAACATAAGCCGATCGGTTAACCAGTGCCATGCTGCGGTGGGCACCCAGGCGTTTTGCGAGCATGGCAGACAGAATATTGGCCTCATCATCATTCGTGAGGGAGCAGAAAACATCGACGTTTTCGATGTTTTCCTGCTGCATCAATTCTTCGTCCGCAGCGTCGCCGTGCAGCACCACCGTATGCTCGAGCTGATCCGCAACTGCCTTGGCACGCGCCATGTCGCGCTCGACCAGTTTGACATGGCAGTGAGCCTGCTCGAGAGATTCGGCCAACCGCAATCCGATATTTCCGGCTCCGGTCAGCATGATGCGCCGGCCGGGCTTTTCCACCGCGCAGAGTTCGCTCATCACCGCCTGAATGTCCTCCCGAGCGGCGAGAAAAAATACCTCATCGCCGGCCTCAATCAGGGTATCGCCGTCGGGGACAATGGCTCGATCCTGTCGATAAATAGCAGCGACTCGGCTGTCGATATTCGGCAGATCCTCCCGAAGGGCTTTCAGGGCGCGCCCGATCAGCGGGCTGTCCGCATTGGCGCGTACGCCCACCAGGCGAATCCGGTCATCAGCAAAACTGACGACCTGTAACGCGCCCGGGTAGTCAATCAGATGAAGAACATGCTGGGTGACAATATGCTCGGGACTGATGATGACGTCTATGGGGATTGCATCGTTCGCAAAGATACCCGGGTGGGAGAGGTATTCGGCGGATCGGATTCGGGCGATTTTCTTTGGGGTGTTGAACAAAGAATGTGCAATCTGGCATGACGCCATGTTGACTTCATCCTGATCGGTCACGGCAAGAACCAGATCGGCATCCTCCACGCCGGCGCGTTCAAGCACGCTAGGATGAGATGCGGCTCCTGTCACGGTCCGGATATCGAGGCGATCCTGAAGCCCAGCAAGCTTTTCTGAGTCAATGTCGACCAGTGTGACGTCGTTGTCTTCTCGCGAGAGAATCTCGCCCATCGATGTACCCACCTGTCCGGCTCCGAGAATAATGATCTTCATGTTCGCGACGGCCCCCAGTTCGGGTGTTTCACTGTCGGTATTTCTCGTCTTTGGGGTTGAGCCCAAGACCTTTCAGTTTTCGGTAAAGATGTGTGCGTTCCAGTTCCGCCCGTCTGGCAAGCTCACTGATGTTGCCGCGTGTCTGAAGTAGGTGAAACTCAAGATAGTCTCGCTCGAAATGCTCCCGCGCGGTCCGCAGCGGTTGGCCGAAGTCTCTCCACGCGTTTTTTTCCTCGACCGCATCGAGCGGTGCCGCGCTCTGACCCATGACCTCGCGTGTCTCTTCCGCCTCAATGACTTCCGATGTTGTCGTCAACAGCATTCGGTGAATGAAGTTGATGAGTTCGCGAACGTTCCCGGGCCAGGGACGGTTGCGCAGGTAGTTTACCGACGAAGTGGAGAAACGACGAAAGGGTAGATGCTGACTGTCGGTGATGAGCTGAACGTAGTGCTGGATCAAATCGGGTATATCTTCGCGGTGCGCACGAAGCGGGGGTACCTGAACGGTGACGGCGCTCAGCCGATAAAAGAGGTCTTCACGGAAGCATTTGTCGGCAAGTTGCTGCTCCAGATCCTGGTTCGAGGTGGCCACAATACGAAATGTCGGCTCCAGCGGCGTTGTGCCGCCCACACGGAAAAACCGACCGGCTTCCAGGGCGCCGAGCAACTTGGCCTGGGTCTCCATATCAAGATCACCCACCTCATCCAGCACGAGGGTGCCGCCGCTCGCCTGCTCGAGCTGACCCGGGGTGACCCTACCGTCTTTTTCTGCGCCGAAAAGTTCGAGTGCGATACTATCAGAAGGCAGCGCACCCAGATTGACTTCGACCAATGGTCCCGCCGCCGAGCCACTTGCCTGATGCAGAGATCGTGCCGCAACGCCTTTGCCACAGCCTGCTTCCCCCCGAATCATCACCGTCTGATCGGTAACCGCAATCCGATTGATTAGGTTCCGCAGGTCTTCAAGAGTTTCACTGTGGCCCACAAAACCCGAAGCAGGCGAAAGCCGCGTTTTCAGTGTGAGGTTTTCAGCCTGCAAAGCGACCGTCTCAAGTGCGCGCTCGACGGTAATCAGGAGCTTGGCAGTGGACAGGGGCTTCTCCAGAAAGTCGTAAGCACCAATACGGATTGCCTCTACTGCGGTTTCAACCGTCCCGTGCCCTGAGATCATGACCACGGGCGGATGGGCCTGGGTCTGGTCTGAGCGCCACTCACGCAACAGTGCGATGCCGTCGGTATCCGGCATCCAGATATCGAGAAGCACCAGATCGGGAGCGTCCCCGATATAACGGGCTCGGGCCTCGGCTGCGTTTGCGGCAACAGTGACCTCATAGCCTTCGTCTTGGAGGATATCGCTAACGACCTGTCGGATATCGGGCTCGTCGTCAACAACCAGAACTGAGTGGGCGGTCATGGGGCAAAAAGGGGTTAAGCGAAGTCGATTATCGCCGGCGCAGCGGTAGTGAAATTATAACGGCCGCACCGCCGTGCTGTGGATTAGTGGCACGGATGGTGCCGCCGTGTTCCTCAACGATGCGCCGGCAAATGGCAAGCCCAAGACCCGTCCCTTTTTCTTTTGAACTGACATAGGGCTCAAAGACACGATCAATCTTGTCAGCGTCAAAACCCGGCCCGTTATCCTGCACCGTCACGGTGACGCCTGCGGTTCTGCTGTCGGTTTCGGTGCGGATGGTCACCGTGCCTGCTTTGCCTGACAGGGCGTCCTGGGCGTTGATGATCAAGTTGTTCAGCACCTGCCGGAAACTGTTTGGATCTATTTCAACAGGTTCAAGATCCGGATCCGGTTCAACTTGCAATTCAGCCGCGGTCTTGCCCGAGCGGAAAAGTTCAACCGTGTCCTTGATGAGCTGATTCAGGTCGGTGGCTGTTCGCTGCAGGGGGGCAGGACGGGCGTATTCCGAAAACGCATTGACCATGGTTTTCATAGCTTCAACCTGCTGGACGATCGTCCGAGTTGAGCGGTCTAGGGTCTCGCGTTGCTCAGAATCGAGTGTAGACAGGTATTTGCTTCGGATCCGCTCAGCGGATAACTGGATGGGAGTCAGGGGGTTTTTGATTTCGTGGGCGAGCCTGCGGGCCACCTCGCCCCAAGCGGCATCGCGTTGGGCTTTCAGCAGTTCCGTTGCATCTTCAAAGACCACGACATGTCCCGTGTCGAGTTCATCGCTGTCGACCCGGGTGCCGCTGAGAATCAGGATTTGTCGGCCTTCATTGCTGCTGATACTGACTTCCCTTTGCCACTCGGGGGTCCGTTTCTCCATACCCTGCTCGATCGCCTCGAATAAAGCACTTGCTCCTGGCAGCGCGGCTGCCAGTTTATTGATCGGCTGCCCAATAAACGTGGTGAGATCACTTCCCAAAATCCTGGCAGCAGCCGTGTTGCAGGTTCTCAACCTGTGAGCACCGTTAAAGGAGAGGACGCCGGCTGAGAGGTGGGTCAGCACGGTGTCGAGATAGGCGTGCTCGGATTCTGCCCGACGTTGGCTCTCCAACGCGTTTTGCTGGGCCTGGCCGATCTCCTGGGTCATCCGATTAAAGGAATCCACCAGTACCCCCAATTCGTCACCACTGTCTACCGGCAGTATCTTGTCATAGTCTCCCCGGGAAACAGC
>DDZY01000027.1:782-3647 GCA_002346525.1 Proteobacteria bacterium UBA2996 | reverse complement strand
AGCGTCAGGCTCAAAACAAAACTCAAGGTAAGCGGTCCGCGCAGATATTTCAGCCGGTCGTATTCCGAGGACGCCGATTCCACGCTTTCCCCAAGCCGTGAATACCGCAAGGGCAGCGGGTACAGAATCTGCAGGACCCGGGAAGGGGAGCTCACACTCAGTCCGGAGACGGGGACCGCTACGCGAAGTCTCAGACCCCCGTCGTCCGTCGGCTCGAATTCTGCATAAAGCCCGTCCCGCCTGACTTTGCCGAGTACCTGCTCTCCAGGGGCATCCGGCACCAGGGAGATTGACAAGTTGCTGCTGGAGGCAAGGATGCGGCCTGTGCTCGAATGCAGACTCATCTCGTCGAACCTGCCACTCTCTCTAATCTGGTCGAGCAGGTTGTAGAGCTGTACCGAAGAGGTGGTGAGTTCGATACGGCGCCCCGCAATGCGCGCTTGGCGGATCACTTCGAGTTTGGTTGCTTCAAGCGTGCTGCGTCCCAGCAGCAGCGCGTCATCCAGCGCCTTTTCGATCCGTACGTCAAACCACGAGTCAATACTTCGGCTCAGAAACTGAACGGAAAAATAATAGACCATCGCCAGCGGAACCAGAGTCAGGACCGCGAAGGTAACAATAAAGCGCAGGGTCAGCCGCGAGCCAAGGGTTCTGGCGCGAAAGGCGCGAAAGAGTTTTCGGATCTGGAAAAATGTCAGCAGCGCAAGAATGGCGATCCCGACTGCATTCAGGATGATCAGCGCTGTGTAGTAGTCACCGAAAAGATCCCCGTCCCGAGCGCTTTGACTGAGGAAGACAGATGCCCCCAGGAGCAGCAAAGACAAGACCAGGGTGAGGCTAAAACCCCGGGAGGTTTTCACGGAGTGGTGACCTTCCAGCGTTCCCAGTCGCTAGCCAGTCGCCAGTCTTTCAGTACCAGGGCCACGAGCTTCAGGGGTCCGGGCAAGGCACTTCGACTAAGTGAGACCTGCAGGCGCATCTGTAATGCATCGTTCGCGCTCACACCGCTTGGCAGAGTCACTGCTTGGGTGTACTGCTCTAGGAAGTCGAGCGTCTCCGCCAACGTGGCGAAGTCTTCAGTAATGTTGGTGTCCAGGTTGGTGAGCGTATACCGATTGGAGAGGCTGTGATGCTCGAGCAGCAGCTGGTCTTCCCATTCGGCGATCTTGAAATACCATGAGGCAAGACTGGCCCGATAGAGATGCGATTTGATGACCAGTGTTAAACCAATGCCTTTGGACAGGGCGACTTCAGGTTCTCCGCGGATAGCGAGGTCCAGTCTGGCTGAGGTAGTGATAGTGTTGCCGCTCAGCACAGACTTTCCGCCAACTATGGTGAAATCCGCGAGCGCTGGTGTGGCAGGGAACCACAGCGCACCGAGGCTGAATGCCGCGATGAACATACGGCGCCACTTGGGCATGAGACTGTTTAGAAGATTATGCATGAGACTGAGCCCAACGGCGAAATTATAGTCGCTTGGGTGAGCATGCCTCATCCTTTACGCATGGACGCGTAATACAGTCCGTCTTTGTCGGCATCTGGGAGAAACTGAACCCCGCAACCGGTTTGGATTGCGCCCGGCAGGTCCAACTCGCGGAGTTGGGCATCATCATGGCGCGCACAGAGGTCAAGAACCACCTCGTCGTTTTCCTGACTCAATATAGAACAGGTCACATAAACCAGTTCGCCGCCCGGGGCGAGTAAGTTCCACAACCGACCCAGCATCTTTTTTTGTCGCTCAGCGTAACGGGCGATATCGCGAGGCCGTCGGTGATGTCGGATGTCCGGATGCCGTCGGATGACACCCGTACCGCTACAGGGAGCGTCCAGCAAGACGAGATCAAAAGGGATCTTGTCCCACCAGCTGTCGACGTCGAGAAGATCAGCCGGTACGACTTTTGCGCTTAGCCCAAGGCGGATAAGGTTCTCCTCGATTGTGTAACAGCGCTCTGGTAGATCGAGGGCATCGAGCGAACCGAGGTTAGGGAACTGCTCCAACAGATGAGTGGTCTTGCCGCCCGGTGCTGCGCAGGCATCCAATACGCGCGCACCCGCTACAGGGGTGCAGAGTAAAGGGGTCATCTGCGCCGCAGTATCCTGAACAGATACCGCGCCGTTGTCGAACCCGAGGAGGTCTTGGACATGAACGGGCGTTTCAAGTGTGATGCCCCATGGGCTCAAGGGGCAGGCGCTTGCCCTGACACCGTGACTGTCCAAAAGACGCAGGTAATCCTCCCGTGAGGATTGTTGCACATTGACCCGCAAGCTCATCGGCGGTTTTTGGTTAAAGGCCGTCAGCACGGCACGCCAGTCATCAGGCCAGCTCTGTCGAATGAGTTCGACGAGCCACGATGGGGTTGCCATGACGGGGTCTGCATCGTCGGAACGGTTTTGGGAATCCCGAAGGCGGGCGCGCAGTACGGCATTTACAAGGCTTTTGGCTCTGGCAGCCCCCAGCAAGACCGCTGCATCTACCGTCCCGGAAGTGACGGCGTAATCAGGCTCATTCAGATGATCGAGTTGATACAGCCCACAGATCATAAGTGAGTGGAGTATCCGGTCGCGCTTATGCAGGGGGCGGTGAAGCAATTTGTTCGATAACAGCCTGTCGTAATGGAACCACCATCGAATGGCTCCCCATGCGATTTCACGGGTCTCACTCTTGCGCCGGAACGCATCGGGTAGATGCACGTTGGCCGCCACTTCGAGCGAGCGGCCATGGTGGGTGACGTCATGGGCGATGCGGGCCGCCGTAGCGCAGACCTCAGCCGTGGGCATGCCTATGCGTCGGTAGCGTGAACACCGAACCTGAGCGGATGGGGTGGCCATTTAGAAAGGCGTCCGTGTCCAATACCTTGCCTTTCC
>DDZY01000027.1:0-569 GCA_002346525.1 Proteobacteria bacterium UBA2996 | reverse complement strand
GCAGACCTCAGCGGTGGGCATGCCTATCCGTCGGGAGCGTGAACACTGAACCTGAGCGGATGGGGTGGCCGTTGAGAAAGGCGTCCGTGTCTAATACCTTACCTCCGGGCCGCTGCAGTTTCAGCACCTCCAGGATGCCCTCTCCTGTCTGGACTTGAAGTCGCGGCTCATCGGTGATGGTGATCGTTCCTGGGGCGGCGGTTGTGCCGGTTGACTGCGGTGTCGCCTGGTGAATCCGGTAGTCGACACCATCCAGGGTTGAGCGCGCCAGCGGCCAGGGATTGAAGGCATGAATCTGTCGTGCGAGTGCATCGGCGGGGCGTCGCCAGTCCAGCCAGGCTTCTTCCCGGCTCAACTGCCGGGCATAGGTTGCCCCTGTTTCCGGCTGGGGGATCGCGAGGATTGGTCCGGTTCCGAGATTCTTGAGAAACGCGAACAACATCTTCGCGCCCAAAACAGAGAGCCGATCATGCAGCGACTGACTGTGTTCCGACTCCCGTATCCGTATTTCCTGAGACTCGATGATGGGGCCGGTATCCAGGCCGGTATCCATCTTCATGAGCGTGATT
>DDZY01000066.1:24717-29630 GCA_002346525.1 Proteobacteria bacterium UBA2996 | reverse complement strand
TCCCGACAATGCGCGGCCGTCTCGTCAGCCGCAGACCAGGGGATGTGTTGGCAGAAGCGGGGCAACTGGTCGAGGCGGGAGTCAGTGAACTGCTGGTGGTCTCCCAGGACACAAGCGCCTATGGCATAGACCTCAAGAAGCAGGCCGACCTCATGACGGGCGACAGCCTGCGTCCGGAAATCTTTAGCCTCGCCAGAGCGCTCGGTGAATTGGGTGTGTGGGTGCGCCTGCACTATGTGTATCCCTACCCGCACGTGGATGAACTGGTCTCCCTGATGACCGAAGGCCTGGTGTTGCCTTATCTCGATGTACCGTTTCAGCACGCCAGCCCTCACATTCTTAAATTGATGAAGCGTCCGGCAAACACCGAGGACAATCTTTCCCGTATTCAGTCTTGGCGGGATCGATGCCCCGAACTCGCCGTTCGCAGCACGTTCATTGTTGGGTTCCCGGGAGAGACGCACGAAGACTTTTCCCAACTGCTCGAATTCCTGCGTGAGGCACAACTGGACCGAGTCGGATGTTTCGTCTATTCCCCGGTTTCAGGCGCGCGGGCAAACCAACTGCCTGATCCGGTGGATCCTGAACTGGCCGGGGAGCGTCTTCAGACGCTGATGGAGGTACAGGCCGAAGTCTCTCGAGACCGGCTCGGCAGCCGGGTCGGTTCGCAGGTTGAGGTGGTGATCGATGATGCGGCAGCCGACACGGCCATAGCCCGAAGTTACGCGGAGTCCCCTGAAGTCGACGGCATCATTCGGGTTGCCGGAGTTACGGATTTATCGCCCGGTCAGCGCCTTGGCGTCAGAATCACGGACTTTGACGAGCACGATCTTTTGGCTGAAGCATTGCCTTAAAGATACATGTCGATAACCGGTCTATTCAGGGCCTGTTGGGCCGAAATAGACAATATGTGAAGATTCCGTAGTATTTGACGAGCACTGTAAAAAAGACAGATAGATGCAGGAATTATCGAGTTCATTTGCCATAGCCTTGTCTTTGATCGGCACGCTGGACGCAGATCTTTTTGAGATTGTCGGGCTGTCTCTTCGCGTCAGCCTGTCCGCGGTGGGGCTGTCACTCCTGATTGGCCTGCCGGTCGGTGCGGCGATTGCGATTGGCCGGTTTCCCGGGCGCTTCAGTCTGATCGTGATCAGCAACTCGCTTATGGGGATGCCGCCAGTCGTTGTTGGATTGCTCGTCTATCTCGCGCTCTCCAGGGCGGGTCCGTTCGGTGTCCTTGGTCTGCTGTATACGCCGACCGCCATGGTGATTGCGCAAACCCTGCTCATTACGCCGATCATCATTGCGCTCGCCCGACAGACTATTGAAGACCTCAATTCAGAGTACGCCGAATATTTTGCGTCACTGGCGATCGGTTCCGGCCACCGGGTCGTGACATTGCTCTGGGAAGGTCGGTATAGTCTCTTGACAGTCGGTCTCGCCGGCTTTGGCCGGGCCATTTCGGAAGTCGGTGCCGTGATGATTGTCGGGGGGAATATCGATCATTTGACCCGCGTGATGACGACGGCGATTGCACTCGAAACGTCCAAAGGTGATCTGGAACTTGCGATGGCGCTTGGGATTATCCTGATGCTGCTGGCCCTGGCGGTTAATGTGTTGTTGTTTTTTATCCGCCCCACGGAGCGTTTTGGAAAAAAGAGTGCCCCGGCAAGCTACTGATCTCAACATTGCAAATTTCGGCTAACCCAATCCTGTTCACTGACGCACTGCGGTCTTCATCATGATGTCCTCGGTTAGGAGACTGCCGCGCATCCTGCGGTTTTTCGCCGCTGTGTTTTTTTGCGGCGTGTCGGCCGGCGTCCCTGCTGAACGGGCTTCGATTGTCATCCAGTCGACGACCTCAACGGCCAATTCCGGTCTCTATGATTACCTGCTTCCTCTCTTTGAGGAGGCGCATGGCATCAAGGTGAATGTGGTGGCGGTCGGAACAGGACAGGCCATCCGCAACGCCATGCGGGGAGATGGGGACGTTCTGCTGGTTCACGCCGAGTTGGATGAAAAACAGTTTGTCGCGGACGGCTGGGGTGTTGAGCGTTTTGATCTCATGTTCAATGACTTTGTTCTGGTTGGTCCGGCAGCCGATCCGGCAGGATTGCAGCGGGCGGACAGTGTGAGTGAGGCGCTTAAACGCATCAGCCTCTCCGGGGTGTTCTTTGCGTCGCGAGGGGACGATTCGGGCACACACAAAAAAGAACTGGCGCTATGGCGCTCAGCCGGGATCGACCCATCGGGTGCCAGCGGCGATTGGTATCGCGAGACCGGCTCCGGTATGGGCGCAACGTTAAACGTCGCCGTGGGAATGAACGCGTATTGCCTGACTGACCGCGCCACCTGGATCAGTTTCGCGAACAAGCAGGGTCTCAAGGTGCTATACGAAGATGATCCGCCGCTTTTCAACCAATACGGCATCACCCTGGTTGATTCCAGAAAGCATCCGCATGTCAACGCAAAAGCAGGGCAGGCGTTTGTCGATTGGATGACGGGCGAAGTGGGCCAGACAGCCATCGCCAATTTCAGGCGTTCGGGGCAGCAACTGTTCTTTCCGAATGCGTCACCTTAAGCGGACACGTCGGTGCCAGAGCAGATCAGTTCTCTATTGCAACGCCCCATCGGCGGTTAGAATGAGCCCATGAATCTTTTCGGAGTGGCAATACGGTGAACCGCAGCAGATGGAGTACCCGGCACCGCATTCACCGTATCCGGCGACGACGCTCGCACGATTTTGACCGCTATAACCCGCAGATTCCGTTACCGTTTTCGCAGTCTTTCCGCCCGAGCGAGGCCGATGTGGATTTGCGAAAACGCGAGGAGTATTAAGCCGCAGTCGGGTAACCCCTTTGTATCCTGCAGACGCCCCGTTCAGAAGCCTCAACCGCGGCACGGGTCCAGCAGGACGTTATAATCCGCCGTCTTTTTCTTCCCAGCAGCCACGGTTCTATGTCAGATCATCTGGACGAGGTACAGCGACGGCGTACCTTTGCCATTATCTCTCACCCAGACGCGGGTAAGACAACCCTCACCGAGAAATTCCTCCATTACGGCGGCGCCATTCAGGAGGCGGGAACCGTGCGCGCCCGCAAGACGGGTCGGTACGCCACTTCTGACTGGATGAAACTCGAAAAAGAGAGGGGCATCTCTGTGACCTCGTCGGTCATGCAGTTCGAGTACCGTCAGTTTATTGTGAATCTGCTGGATACGCCGGGCCATGCTGATTTTTCGGAAGACACATACCGTACCTTGACGGCGGTGGACTCGGCGCTGATGGTGATTGATGCGGCGAAAGGGGTTGAAGAGCGCACGATCAGATTGATGGATGTTTGTCGTCTGCGGGACACGCCCATCATGACCTTTGTCAACAAGATGGATCGCGAAGGACGCGATCCTGTGGAACTGCTCGACGAGATTGAGTCCATACTCAAAATCAGTTGCGCGCCCGTGACCTGGCCGTTGGGGTCTGGTCGTCATTTTTGCGGGGTCTATCGGCTTCTCGATGACAGCATTTCCCTGTTTGACCGCAGTGGAGCGGGGGGCAGCGCAGCCCGGGTGATTCAGGGACTGGACAACCCTGAACTCGATTCGATAGCGGGAGACGATGCGCGCACCCTTCGCGAAGAGATCGAACTGCTGCAGGGTGCATCACACGCTTTTGATCGTGGGGCCTATCTTGCCGGCGAGTTGACGCCTGTTTTCTTCGGGTCAGCCCTGAACCATGAAGGGACGGATGAACTGATTGATGCCTTCGTGGATTACGCGCCGGCTCCCTTACCCAGAACGTCGAAGACGCGAACCGTTGATGCGGGCGAAACCACATTTTCCGGATTCGTTTTTAAGATTCAGGCGAATATGGATCCGGCTCACCATGACCGGGTCGCCTTTTTGCGGATCACCTCGGGTTCATTTAACAAAGGCCTGAAGGTGCGACACGTGCGTGCGGAGCGTGACATGCAGTTACAAAATGCCATCACTTTTATGGCTGCCCGGCGCGAGTCCGCCAGCGGCGCGGTGGCAGGAGACATTATCGGGCTCCACAATCATGGCACGATCCAGATTGGCGATACCTTCACCGTGGGGGAAGATCTGAAGTTTCTGGGTATCCCCAGTTTTGCTCCCGAGCTGTTTCGACGGGTCCGCCTCACTGATCCCCTGCGGGCCAAAGCGCTGAACAAGGGGCTGGATCAGTTGAGCGAAGAAGGTGCGACACAGGTATTTCGGCCCCAACTCAGCAACGATCTCGTGTTGGGCGCAGTGGGAATCCTGCAGTTTGACGTGGTGGCGCACCGGCTTAAACACGAATACGGCGTGGAGTGCAGTTTCGAAGCGGTCCCGGTAGCGACCGTGCGCTGGCTCGACAGTGAAGACACTGCGAGATTAGAGGAGATGAAGAAAAAATCAGCCCAGAACCTTGCACTTGATGCTTCGGGGGCGCTTACCTATCTGGCACCCAATCTTGCCAATTTACGGCTTGCGCAGGAACGGTGGCCTGAGGTGATATTTCATACCACTCGGGAGTTGTAGCGCAAATCCCGAGGGTTCTAGAAGGTTTACCGCCGGTCGGACAAATCTTAGAATTCCGCCACGGATTTTCAACGGTGTATAAAGTATCGTCCTGTCGGTAACAAGAGTAATCGGGTGAGGACATTCTGGAAGGTAAAAAAGAAGAAGTAAGAAGATGAAAAAATATCTTGCTTTGGCGGGCCTCGCGATGATGGGTTTCGGTTCACTGGCGGTACAGGCAGACGGTGCAGCGGTGTACAACAGTGGCTGCATGGCCTGCCACAACTCCGGTGTGGCAGGTTCCCCTAAAATTGGCGACAAAGATGCGTGGGCAGATCGCATCGCTCAGGGTATGGATCTGCTTTATGAGCATGCCATTGTGGGATTCCAGGGCAAGG
>DDZY01000066.1:24136-24394 GCA_002346525.1 Proteobacteria bacterium UBA2996 | reverse complement strand
CGGTTACATGCCGCCTAAAGGGGGATTCGCCTACCTGAGTGACGATGATGTCAAACTTGCCGTGGACTACATGGTCGAGCAGTCGCAATAACGAAGCTCTGGATACTCCGCTCCGGCAGATTGGAGCGGGCCAGCATAAACAGCCGGGCTTAAAGCCCGGCTTTTCGCTTTTGGGCATGCCCCTAGGCTGTCATCGACGGATTACAGCGTTTGGGATTCAAAAAATTCCTTGAGCGCTCGATAAAGAAGGACCGGATC
>DDZY01000066.1:0-23819 GCA_002346525.1 Proteobacteria bacterium UBA2996 | reverse complement strand
TGCCATCCGGTGGTTTCACGAATCGAATGCATGCCGAGCTGCGGCGCGCCTACGTCGACCGTATCCACGCCAAGTACGGTTGAGGTAATCGGCCCGATGGTACTGCCGCAGGCCATATCGCTGCGCATCGCCATAGACTGCACCGGAACGTCGGCACGGGCGCACACCCCCCTGAAAACCGAAGCGGTTTCACTGTTGGTGGCGTAACGCTGATTGGCGTTGAATTTGATGACGGGTCCGCCGTTAAGGCGCGGCTGATGCTGTGGATCGTGCTTGTTCTCGTAGTTGGGGTGCAGCGCGTGCGCATTATCCGCTGAGATCAAAAGCGAGCGGGCTAATACCCGCGCCATGGTTTCGCCGTCGCCGCAAAGCCGCTCCAGCACGGTGTGCAGAAAGGGTCCTTGTGCTCCGGCTGCAGATGCGCTCCCGACCTCTTCATGATCATTGCATACCAGTAAAACGGTCTGCTCTCCCTGGGCATCGAGCAGGCTGCGAAGCCCGGCGTAGCAGCTCAGCAGGTTATCCAGACGCGCGCTGGCGAGAAAGTTACCCCGTAATCCCACCTGCTGCGCGCCTTGGGTGTCATAGCAACTCAACTCATAGTCTGTGACCGCCTGGATGTTGGTCCCGGGGTGCTCTTGATGAATCTGGTTGAGGAGTAATTCCCGAAACCCGGCTTCGCTTTGATCCGGCAGGTCACACAGGATCGGAACCACCTCCTGCTGTGGATTGATCGTACGGTTTTTGTGTACATCCCGATTCAGGTGGATCGCGAGGCTGGGGATGGTGACAATGGGTTTCTTGAAGTCAATCAGCAACGAGAGACGCTGACCCGTAGTCTCAGAGCAGGTGACGCGTCCTGCGATCGAGAGATCCCGATCAAACCAGGGTGCGAGCAGCACACCTCCGTAGATCTCGACACTAAGTTGATGAAACCCGGACCGTCTTACATCAGGCGCCGGTTTGATGCGAAGACAGGGGCTGTCGGTATGGGCGCCGATCATGCGCACGCCGGATTCAATGAGAGGCGCGCGTCCCATTCGAAATGCGATGAGAGATGACCCATTTCGAATGACCAGAGCTTTGTCGCGGTCACCGATTGACCATGGCGCACCAGGCTCAAGATCATTAAACCCGTGTTCTTGCAGAGTGCGCTGCATGGCGGTGACAGCGTGGAAAGGGCTGGGCGATTCGTCCAGAAACGCCATCAGCCCGGGATTAAATGATTCGGTTTTCAAGTTCGTTCTCCTCTACGATCCAGTTTTCGTGCAAGGGACGGTGTCGGCTGGGCCGCTTTGCCGGTTCGTGGTTGTGCCTTCGGGAAGCCAGCGGTGATTGGTTGTCTGCGTCCCGAGTGCGGCGAAGTCAAAAAGAGAGCGATCCGCGAGTTGACTCGGGGCCACGTGTGTCAGGCTTCGGAAGATGCTGGCGATACGTCCCGGATGCGCTTTTTCCCAATCACCCAGCATCGTCTTGATGGCCTGGCGCTGCAGGTGGTCCTGTGAACCGCAGAGGTTGCAGGGGATCACCGGGTATTCCTGAATCTGTGCGTAGCGTGCGAGATCTGCCTCGCGGCAATAGGCCATGGGCCGAACGACGATATTTTGCCCGTCGTCGCTGCGCAATTTTGGGGGCATGGATTTCAACTGGCCGCCATGGAACATGTTGAGGAACAAGGTTTCGATCATGTCATCGCTATGGTGGCCAAGCGCGATCCGGCTCATGCCGTTTTCCCGAGCATAGCGATACAGGATGCCCCGCCTCAGCCTTGAACACAGCCCGCACATGGTTTTCCCTTCGGGAATGACCCGTTTAACGATGCTATAGGTGTCTTCATCGATAATGTCGAAAGGAACCTCGCGGGTGGCAAGGTATGACTTTAAGGTTTCGACCGGAAACCCCGGTTGGTTCTGATCCAGATGCACCGCGCGCAGGGAAAACGAGACCGGGGCGCGATGGCGCAATTGCTCCAGGACATCCAGCATAACGAAAGAATCTTTGCCGCCGGAGACACAAACCATGACACTATCTCCCTCGCCAATCATCTGGAAATCCTGAATGGCCCGCCCGACCTCGCGGCGAAGCCGCTTGCTAAGTTTCTTTTCGTCAACAGATGAGTTCATGGTATTCAAATGACTGTCGGGCGGTTATCCTGATCGAAAACTTGCGCTGGTGCCGTAGTTGCTAAGTCAGGGTCTTGCGCCGCGTGAGCTCCGATTTTCTGGCGAACCTGACACGCATTGCCGTATGCTATGCCCATCATGACTCGAAAGCGCCTTATTTTATCGGCAGTTGGGCTATTGGTGGCGCTGCTGGTCTTTCCGGTAATGCTCTTGCAGTACTTCAACTGGAACCACTATCGGGATCGAGTCGCGACGTGGGTGGGTGCTGCTATCGAGCGCGAAGTGCTGATCAGCGACCGGCTCGATTTTCAGCTTTGGCCGACAACCAAACTGTCCGTCTCGGGGTTGCAGATCTCAAGTCCTGAAGGCGTGTCGGATCTGCCCTTACTGAACCTTCAAGCCGGCGAGGTGGAGTTCGCGATCTGGCCGCTGCTGTCCGGCGTTCTTGTCATCAATCAACTGGAACTGGACGAGCCATCGGTACACCTCGTCGTCAGTCCGACGGGTGAAGCCAACTGGCATTTTGATCTGGACCAGGAGCGCGATAGCAGATCATCGGCTACGCCACCGGTAATCCTGCGCGATGCGCTCATCCATCAGGGGCAGGTGCGTTTTTCCGGGCCGGATCCCCGGCTCAACCAGAATCTTGAACTCAATGAACTGAAATTGGCTCTGCCCAAAGACGGGAGCGGGGGTTCCCTGTCAGCCTCAGGAGAGCTTAAGGATAGCCCCCTGCAACTGAAGGGTCTGTTGATGTGGGTCAGTGACGACGATCTTGAGGCCTCGCTGGATCTTACGCTGGGCGCGGTCACAGGTAGCATCAAGGGCACCGTGAGCGACCTGATGGAGGGTGGCGAAACCGATCTCCGTCTTTTGCTCGAAACCGAGGATCTGACCCAGCCCATCGACATGTTTGTGCCGGGACTCACCCCGCGCGAACGCAAACTGGTTAGCGGCCCTGCGCAGGTGGCTGCAGTGATGCGTGGTCAGCCAGGCAGGGATCTGCGCCTCGATGACATCGACGTAACCACGCGCTCGGAACTTCTGCGCATCACTGCCTCCGGGTCAATCAGTTCGTTGGAAGATTTCCTCAAAGAGTCGGAGCAGGGTAGCGCCGTTTCACCGACCCGTCTTAATGTGCTCGCGGAGACCGAGCAACTCGGCACACTGGTTGGCCTCTATAAGGGACAGGTGCCTTTCGACGCGAGTGCCGAGGCTCAGGGTGTCCTGACCGGTTCGCTAGGTAACTTCCGGATCGACGATATCGTTATTGGCGCATCCGGCGAGTATGGGAATCTGTCCGCTACCGGTTACGTAGAGGGGTTACTTAACCCCAACGGGTGGTTAATTGACTTTCGTACCGAGAGTAGTACCGATCGGTTGGGTGAATTTTTAAAATCCTTTGAGCTATTGGATTTACCGATCACAGGACGAGGCGTTGCTCGTGGTCGAGTTAGCGGTTCGCGGGGCGATGTTCACGTCAGTGACATTGATCTTGAACTGGCGTCTCATTCAATGACCCTAAAGGCGAATGGCGAGATTGGCCCGATTGGTCCCGATGTCCAGTTCAGCATGCCGTTCAAGATCACGAATATCACAACCGATGATCTGGCCAAACTGATTCATTCTTATGGATCTGCTGACGCTGTTCCGGTGGGGCTGCAAGGTCAGGTTGATGCGGTGCTTATAGGAAATAGACGGGATCTTCGTATTCGTGATATTGATCTGCAGTTGGCGTCTCATTCCCTGACGCTCAACGCAGATGGTGAGATTGGTCCAATGGGTCCCGAGGCACAGTTCAACATGCCGTTCACCGTCGATGCTCGCAATCTCGCTGCGTTGGCCAAGCCTCTGGGGTTAACAGTTCCTGAGGGGTTCACGGGGCAAGCGCAGGCACGACTTTTTGGGGAACGTAAGGATCTCAATGTCAGTGAGATAAAACTGGCGGTGGCGTCCGATATAGTTACCATCAGGGCTGGCGGGACCATTGGCCCGTTGGGCAAATCCGCCGTTTTCAATATGCCAATCAGTGTCGAATCGGGTGACCTGATGGCGTTGGCTGGTGCATTCGGCTTCGATTTGCCACTGGGCGGACAGGTGACAATGTCAGCGGCGGTGGGCGGCAGCATTGGCGGTCTAGATCTTAATGGGGTCTCAGCCAACCTTGCCAACCCCTTTGGCCGGCTGACACTCAATGGCCGCGTAGCATCTCTGGGTCCTGACGCTGAATTGGATCTCGATCTGGATGCTTCGGTTCCTGATCTCGCCGCACTTGAACCCGTTCTGGGATGGTCGCTTGATCAGTATCCGGGGGTAAGCCTCATGGGCGGAGCCAATCTCTTGCGGACCGAAGGCCGGGCCCGCCTGTCCAATGTCAATGGTGTGATCAAGGCCGAGGGCATAAGATCAGGGAGATTTTCGGGCCAGTTGCCGGATTTATCCCGTCTACTCGGCAGCGGATCCATTGCTTCCCGCCTCAGTACTGGATCCATTGCTGTTGACCTCGAGGTGGATGACCTCGGACACTTTATCCGACCGTTGGGACTGACGGTTTCAAACGCCGTACCTGCGACGCTTTCCGCGAAAGTGGTCGGGAGCACTCAGCCTGAGTCGCCACTCTTTGTTGTCTTTAAGGGCAATACTGATGCGATGCACCTGCAGGCCAACGGTCAGGTTAATATATCTGGGGAGCAGACGACTTTTGATTTGAACTCACGCTTTGATACGGACGACGTCGCGAAGATCAATCAGATTTTTGGGGCGAAGATACCGTTGGAAGGATCGCTCTCTGTTGAGACCATTTTTCGACGTGATGCGTCGCAAGATGCCAAAACCATCAACGGCATCGTTCGGGCGTCGTCGAAGGGTATCAACGCGGCAGCACAAGGAACCTTTTCATGGCCGCTGCGAAGCGGTAATCAACTGAGACTGCAATTTGAAAGTCGATCGCTTGCAAACCTTTCCTGGTGGCTGCCCGGTAACTATCTCGACCCCGGTCCTTTGCGACTTGAAAGCCAGTTTACGATCGATGAGCACCATGCCCCGTTGGGCCAGTTCTCCGCCACGCTTGGGAATAATGACCTTTCCAGTAAGGACATCAGGATTCAGGGGATTAACCTTGACAAGTTCTGGGAATTCGCTGCCATCCCGGGCGAAAAAGTTCGAATCGAAGGTGACTTCGAGTCTTCCAGACTGAATTTTCTGGAAATCTTTCCTCCCCGGAAAAAATCTCCAGAGGTCGTCGAAACCAGGGGGTCGCTTTTTTCCAATGAACCCCTGTCAGTGGACTGGATTAAAAACGTTGATCTCGACATCCACCTTCAGGCTGACGATCTCGTCTCTCGGGGTTTTAAGGCAAAAGGGCTCAGCACGGACATCGGCGTTGCCGACGGGGTATTGGATATCAGTGCCCGCTCGGGAGAATTCTCGGGAGGCACTTTCAGTATGGATATTGGGCTTGATACCCGTACCGCGCCGTACGACACCGACTTCAGATTCGACATCAACGGCCTTGTACTCGATCAGGTGCCCGCGCTTTACGATGTTCAGTTACCTCTGCAGGGCACGGTCGATGTTGTAATTGACCTTTCCGGGACAGGCGTCTCGCCAAAAGAAATTGTGTCCTCTGCTTCCGGATCTCTACTCGCTCGCGGGGTCAATACCGCCATTCCGGCAAGCGGATTTGATCTTCTGACCAATTCAATCCTGGTGCAGATCTTCAGCGCGATTAATCCAAAGAAGAAGTCAGAATTTCATCGCCTCGACTGTGGGGTGATCGGTCTTCGGATTGTGGATGGGATAGCAATGTCGCGTGATAGCGTTGCACTTCAGACGCAAGACGTCACTTACCTGATCCGGGGCGGCTTTAGTCTGAAGGATGAATCAGTCGTGTTTCTGATCAATCCCAAAGCCCGTAAGGGTTTCGGCGTATCTGCGGCAAATCTCACCAATTTTTACCGGATTGGGGGCAATCTCCTGAAACCGAAAATCGAGGCAGACCCGGAAGGGGTTCTCAAGACCGGGGCGACGTGGGGGCTTGCAGCAGCTACTGCGGGACTGTCCATTTTGGCCCAGGGGCTTTTTGATAAGTTTACAGGCGACCAGGATGTCTGCCTTAGTGCAGACAAGAATCAGGAACAGCTCCTGGCAGCCAAGCCCGGATCCGTCCCGAAAGCCTGGAAGCGCCTGCAGACGACGCCAAATGTCAGCAATGGAGAAATGCGATGAAGCATTACGGTATTTGTCGGGCACGTCAAATGAAATATCGACCACGACAAAAAATAATTTGATAGAAAAATGATGCTGAGAGAGCTTTCACAATTATTGGGGCCGCTGAGGCTGGCGCTGGCACTGGTACTGGGAATCCTGGCTGCGATGGCACCCTTCGCCCTGGCCCCCACCAGTTACGAGGGTTGGGATTTTGTCACGACGGTGATTGTCCCAGCCCTTGTGCCAATCTTTTTTTTCGTCACGCTCCTTGATGTTTTGATGAGCGCAGTGTTCATGTCATCCAGCAGTGGCGAGCGCCGGGCAAAGCATCGCAAAGTGTTGATTACCCAATCCCTGCTGGTAGGCTTGCTGACGATTGCCTGGTTGCCGCTGTTCTGGCAGGTATTGAATCCGGCATAAGAACGAGGCGCGTATTATTCTGATGCGCAACGGCTTTCAATATGTCTTGCGGTCATGAGATCCAGATGTCCTCCCCCGCCGTTTTTGAATAGGGTAATGTCCTGCGGACTTTTCCGGCCTTTGGCATCGGTGCACAAATCGTAGAGGTCACCAAGCACATCCTCTTCAGAGATCACACCGGCCTCCATGGGAATAACGAGTTCACCGATTTCCCCTATGGTGGTTTTGCGTGAGTCAACGAAGACCTGCGCCCGTCGCATTGTTTCGTCATCTGCCTCCCGCATGTCCTTGCGAAATGCACCGACAAGATCCAGGTGCGAGCCCGGTTTGAGCCATTCTCCCCGGATCAGCGGTTCAGACGTCATGGTCGCGCAGCAAACAAGATCGGCCCAGGCGACTGCCTCGGCAAGATTGTCCGCAGCCTCGACATGGTGTTCATTTTTCAGCGTGTCAATTAACGCGTCACGCCGCTCGACTGAGCGGTTCCAGAGGCGAATCTCCTCGATCTGCGGATGGACGGTGCAGTGAGCTTCAATGAGATAAGGTGCCATGGCACCGGCTCCCACCATGAGTAACCGTCGAGAGTCGGGACGAGCAAGCAGTTTGGATCCCAGTGCCGAGTCTGCGGCCGTTTTGAGATAGGTGAGTGCGTTGCCGTCAATCGAACGCACTGGCACGCCGTTGACGCCGTCAAAAAGAATATAAGCGGCATGAATTGCCGGAAGATCGTGCGATACATTGGCGGGAAAGATACTGGCGATCTTGACCCCCAGCGCTGCGCCGCCTTGCCAGGCGGCTCGGATCAGGCAGTAGTCCTTATCCATCTGGCCGGGTTGCTCCAACAGCATGTCCTGTAGATCAGCAGGGGACGCCCGATGCATCCGGGCCAGATCATCGACCAGAGGCCCGAAGCCCACGCGCTCGAAAATCTCCTGTGCGCTGAGGTGAAAGGAATTTGATTTCATGAATAAATGCTTTTGCCTGCGGGAAGGCTTTAGTTTAGCCTCTTGTCTGAAATACAGCGCGCGCAAAACCTTCAATCAGGGACAATAATCAGGATGAGCACTCAGGACCTATCGGCGCACAATCTTGCCGGTCAGTGCGGACTGGCGTTGCTGTATCACGGTACATTCACGTCGCCGCCTGCGCTGCTGGGACAGGCGCTCCATAATGTTGCGCCGGAGACCCTTTTCCGTCAGTTGGAAGCGTTGTCGCATTCCTATCGGTTTGTCTCGGTCGATGAATACTGCCAAGCGTCGAGTCTCACAGGCCTTGCCACGGTCACAGCTGACGATGGCTACCAGTGCGTGCCTGAAGAAGCCCTCCGGGTTTTTGAGGCGCTGCAGATTCCCCTTGCGATTTTTCTCAACGGCTCGTTTATGGAAGGCAAGCTGTTCTGGCGTGACCAAGTGCGTGTGATTATGGAGCGCGGACGGGTTGCAGCGTTCGAAAGACGTTTCGGTGAGGCCTTTGAGCGGGATCCAGGGCAGTCCTTTTATCGCTACACCAAAGATCCCAGAAACAGCAGTATCCGAGTGCGCCAAATGCTGGATGCCTTCCTTGAGGAGGAAGCGCCAATCGATGGGTGTACCGAGTTCTATACTCAGAAAACCCAGAAACTCATAGCGCACCCCCTGGTCAGCTATGGCAGTCACTCAATGCATCACTACGTGCTGTCATCGCTTAGCGAGGATGAGCAATGGCGTGAAATAGACGAAAATCTGCGCTTTTTGAAAACGCTGGACGCCGTACAGCAAAGTTCTGTTTTTTCGATTCCGTTTGGTGGAGACCGGGATTACAATGACGCGACCGTCAGGCTGGCCGCTGAAGCAGGACACAGTGCGATGCTGCTGAGCCGCGGGGTAGTGCAGGGTGGGATTGTTCACCGAGATGGCCGATTGCCGATGGTTGATCGGGTGATGCCAAGAGACGTCAAAGTGGCTGATTTGCTTTTGGATCTGCAGACACGGTTCAATGCGTCCGGGCATTAGGCTCGGGCAACAAGATTTTGGAGGAATCGGGTGGCAAAGAAATCCAGTCGAATGGGGGGGCGGGCGGCACGCCAGGCATTGCGGGCAGCGCCGATACCTGAAGACGAAAAACCGGTTCGGCCGGGTCTTCAAAGCGGGCGCTATCAGCCGTTGACCCAGGATGAAGTTGAGCGGATTCATGAGGCAGCGATCCAGACTCTTGAAACCATCGGATTTGCCAATGCGCTGCCATCAATTATTGAGCGGGTGACGGCTGCCGGTGGTACCTATACTGAGGATGAGCGGCTGCTGATTCCGCGATCCCTGGTTGAGGATGCACTGTCCAGGTGCGCCAAGAACATCACGCTGTATGCCCAGGATTCCCGCTATGACCTGGATCTCAGCGGGAGTCGCACCTACTTTGGGACGGCCGGGGCGGCGGTGCACATCGTGGATACCGTCAAGCGGGAGTACCGCGAGTCGACGGCACAGGATCTCTACGATGCGGCACGCATCGTCGACCAGATGGAGCATATCCACTTCTTCCAGCGTTCCATGGTGTTGCGGGATATCGAGGATCCTGCCGAGATGGATTTCAACACTTGCTACGCCGCTATCGCGGGTACCGCCAAACATGTTGGGACGAGTTTTGTTGAGCCGGCCCACGCCCACCAGGCGATCGATATGCTGGAAATGATTGCCGGAGGGGAAGCCGCGTGGCGCGAGCGGCCTTTTGTCAGTTGCTCGTGTTGTTTTGTTGTTCCGCCTATGCGTTTTGCCGAGGATGCCTGCCGCGTGCTCGAAGCTTGTGTAGAGCGGGGCATGCCGGTACTGCTGCTGGCGGCGGGACAGGCCGGGGCGACAAGCCCGGCTTCACTGGCGGGCGCAGTCGTCCAGGAAGTGGCAGAAGTGCTGGGTGGGCTGGTTTATGTAAACCTGATTAAGCCGGGGCACCCGGCAATCTTTGGGACCTGGCCGTTTGTCTCAGATCTTCGCACCGGTGCGATGAGTGGCGGCAGCGGCGAACAGGCCGTATTGATGGCGGCCTGCGGCCAAATGGGCCGTTATTATGATCTTCCCACCGGGATTGCTGCAGGCATGGCGGACGCCAAACTGCCCGACGCACAGTCAGGCTATGAGAAAGCGTATACGAACGTGCTGGCCGGCCATAGCGGGGCCAACCTGATTTATGAAGCGGCCGGCATGCACGCAAGCCTGCTGGGATGCTGTCTGGAGAGCTACGTCATCGACAACGATATGCTGGGCGCGATCAACCGGACCATTCGCGGCATCGAGATCACGGAGGCGTCCCTTTCCGTGGATACGATCCGCGATGTCTGTGTCGGAGGACCGAGTCACTTCCTTGGGCACAACCAGACCATGACGCTGATGCAGCGCGATTATGTTTATCCCGAAGTCGGGGACCGGCTGAGCCCTAAAGAGTGGAACGAAAAGGGTCGGCCAGATCTGCTCGAGATGGCGCGAACAAAAGTGGCAGAGATTCTCTCAGGTCCCCGGCCCTTACACCTCCCTCTTGAGATGGACCAACAGATTCGTGATCACTTCCCGGTGCGGCTGAGCGAGAGCACGATGGGAGACGCGGAAGCCGCCTGACCGCCGCGTCCTGCGGGCGGTCAGGGGGAAAGCCGTGTGATTACCCAATCACCATTAGCATTGTGGGTGTATTCAAAGCGGTCATGCAGCCGGTCGGACTGGCTCTGCCAGAATTCCATGCTTTCCGGTTCAAGCCGGTAGCCGCCCCAGAATGAAGGCAGCGGGACCTCACCGGCGGAGAACTTCTGCTTGATTTCCTCCAGTTTGGACTCCAGCACGCCCCGAGCCGAGATGATGCTGCTTTGATCTGATGCCCAGGCACCCAACTGACTGCCCCGGCTGCGGGTCAGAAAGTATTTGAGCGATTCGCTTGTCGCAATGCGCGAAACCGGCCCCCTGGCGATCACCTGACGGCCCTGGCGTACCCAGGGAAACAGCATCGCGGCGTGCGGATTCTCGTCAAGATCTTTGGCTTTGCGGCTGGAGTAGTTGGTGAAAAAGACAAAGCCGTTGGCGTCATAGATTTTCATCAACACCGTACGCACACTCGGGATGCCAAGTCGGGACGCGGTGGCCAGACTGACGGCGTTGGGGGCATCAGGATCAATCTCACAGATCTCAGAAAACCAGCGCTCAAACTGTTCGAAGGGGTCCTTCGAGAGGGTATCGGCATCGAGCGATCCTTGAGAAAAATCTTCTCTAAGATTTCCTGGGAGCGTCATCAAGTCTCATCCGGTGGGCTATGGGTCATCACTGGACCATAACGGCCTGGCCGTTACGGCTGACCGGCAGATCGTAGCTCCAGATATCGACATCCCAGCCCTTCTCACGCCAATGCTCCGCGAGTTCGCCCAGATAACGCTGGAAACTCGGCTGCGTAATATAGGCTTTGTCATTGACGTAACGCATGATGCCCTGGGTATGGAAGGTGCGGAAAGCGCCGTCCAGGCGCATAACTTCTTTTCCAAAGGTGTCAAAGAATACAACCGTCGGTGCGAACTGAATGTTGAGATCTCTGGCGAATACGCGGGCCGTTGTCTGTCGTCCATCGGGTGCGGTGATGGGCTGATCAGACCACATATCAATCTGGACCGAGCGCATTTTGCCGGCCTGCGCCCGAACAATGTCATGACTCAGCACTTTCTCATGCAATGTATCGCATTGTTGGCAGTTGGGTTGCTCAAAATAGACCGCCAGTGCCTGACCTGCATTGAGTGAAAGATCAGCAGATGCCGTTTCGAAGAAGGGCTGAGGGTTGAGTTGGGAATTGGCATCCTGCGCCTTAAGGCTGGCGAGATACGCGCTGAAGTCGCCCGAGTTGTCGGTATCGCTTCGAGCCCACGCGAGCGCTGCCCTGAAGGCTTCGGGTGGATAATAGCCATTCAGCCTTAAGACAACCTGACGTGCTTCGTCAAAAAACAACAGCGTGGGTGTGTAGTGCACCTGCAATGCCGCAGCCAGGGTCTTTTCAGTAAAAGTCCGGCCGCCAACCTGCACAACCTCCCGATCACCCCACATATTGACAGCGACGAGATCAAAGTGGGCCTGCATGGCATTTGTGATGTCTCTTTGTGCAAAGTTGTGTTCAATCAGGGCGTTGCAGTAGGGACAGCCTGTCTGCCAGAAATAGAGCACGAGCCGACGGCCCTCAGCCGCCGCTTCATCGATATCTTCCTCAAAGTCGAGAAAACTCTCCTTGAACCAGCCCGGATGCTCTGTGTCCATCGCGCCCAAAAAGGCACCCAATTCCTCGTTTGCCCGAGACAGCGTTGGGTGGAGTGAGCCGATGAGCATCATCATCGACGCCACCGCGATCGCAAAAGACTTCACGCTTGCCATTGATGCTTGGCGGTGGAGACTCATGCCACCCGCACCGGAAAAGAGGCAATTTTATCTTTCCAGACGCGAGGTCCTTCGGTGTGCACGGAAGCCCCTGTGCTGTCGACCGCGACCGTCACCGGCATGTCTTCCACCTCGAATTCGTAAATGGCTTCCATGCCGAGATCCTCAAATGCAATCACGCGAGCCGAGCGGATAGCTTTGGAGACGAGATAGGCCGCCCCGCCTACAGCGATGAGATAAACGCTCTGGTGCCGCTTGATCGCCTCAATGGCCTCCGGGCCGCGCTCAGCTTTTCCGATCATGCCGGCGAGACCCGTCCCGGAAAGCATCGCGTCGGTGAATTTGTCCATGCGGGTCGCCGTCGTAGGGCCTGCCGGGCCGACCGCTTCATCGGCGACGGGATCGACCGGCCCAACGTAATAAATGAGACGTCCGGTGAATTCGACACCGTCCGGCAGCGGGACGCCTGACTCCATCATCTCAACCAGCCTTTTATGAGCCGCATCCCGGCCGGTCAGGATTTTTCCACTCAACAGCAGGTTGTCACCAATGCGCCACGACCGGTATTCATCGGGAGTCAGTTCATCCAGATTGACACGTTCTCCGACTGCCTGCTGAGTGATGTTGGGCCACACTGAGATATCGACCCGGGGCAACTCAGCGGGGCCGGCCCCCTCGAGGGTGAAATGAATGTGCCGGGTCGCCGCGCAGTTCGGGATCATGGCGACGGGCAGGGACGCGGCATGGGTTGCGTAGGTTTTGATCTTGACATCAAGTACCGTGGTCAGGCCTCCAAGCCCTTGCGCACCGATGCCGAGTTGATTCACCGCCTCAAAAATCTCAAGGCGAAGCGTTTCTACGGGTGTTTTAGGCCCGTGCTCCACAATCTCGGCCATATCGACGGGGGCCATAAGGGACTCTTTCGCCAGCAGCATGGCCTTTTCCGGCGTGCCGCCGATACCGATGCCGAGAATGCCCGGCGGACACCAGCCGGCGCCCATGGTGGGCAGGGTCTGGGTGACCCAGGCGGCAAGATCGTCGCTTGGGTTCAGCATCGCGAGTTTGGCCTTGTTTTCAGATCCACCGCCTTTGGCGGCGACCGTCATTTCAATCGTCTCCCCCGGAACGATCTCAGTATGGACTACCGCCGGGGTGTTGTCGCCTGTGTTCTTGCGGTCGCCGATGGGCGGTGTGATCACCGATGCCCTAAGCGGGTTTTCGGGATCGGTATAGGCGCGGCGCACACCCTCGTCGATCGCTTCCTGAAGCGATGCATTGCCTTCGATGACCACGGATTGCCCCAGTTTCACGAATACCACCACGATTCCGGTATCCTGGCAGACGGGCCGGTGACCTTCGGCCGCCATGCGTGAGTTGATCAGGATCTGCGCGATCGCATTTTTTGCCGGCTCTGAGATTTCGTTCTCATAGGCCCGGGTCATCGCCTCGACAAAATCGGGCGGATGATAGTAAGAGATGTATTGAAGCGCGTCAGCGACGCTGCTCGAGATGTCTTCGGTTCGAATGCGTGTCATGCGCCGGCAATAACCTTAGGGATACGTTTTATCGTCAGACCGGGTTACTAAGTGTAGCAAAGCCGATTGAGAGCAAGGGACGGGATCCAGGGAGTCCGTTCCACTCAAGCCGTCAAAATTGGTAGGATTAACACCTGGGTTTGCTGCTGTCGGGCAGGCCGGTCCGGAGGTCAGTTCCGGACGCTTACCACGCACTTTCAGAGACTATGCTCGATTCACTGCACCCGGGATTTCGATGGTTGCTCGCCTGTGTTTTGTTGGCGGGGTTTTTGCAATCTGACCCGGCAGAGGCGTTTATCGAGGTCAAGCAGCACAAGATGCGCTGCAGTAAAGCCTTTCCCTGCCCTTCGGCACTGCAGGATCGGGTCAACTTCTGGATCGATGTGTACAGCCGCTGGGACAGCCAGGATGCGGTGCTACATGACTCGGTGGCTCCGAGTCGGGTGTACAAGGTCATTGAGGGGCGGGCCTGTGGGCGCAAGGGCAACACCGCCTTTATCAAGGACCAAAAAAAGCGCATCGCGGCAGAACTGCATACACTGGCCAAGAAGATCGACCGCAAGTCGCCGGTCAACAGCGCCTATCAGAAGCATCTGCTGAAGCTCTTCCCGAAGCGCTCGAGCGCTGACATCCGCCGTGCTGCGGGCGATATTCGCTGCCAGTCGGGTAACCGGGACGGCTTTATGGCGGCACTGCGCCGATTTGGAACCTACGGCCCGATGGTAAGGCAGGTGTTGAAGGTCTCGGGACTGCACAGCGATATCCAGTATCTGCCTTTTGTGGAGTCTTCGTACAGTCCCAAGGCCTATTCCCGAGTCGGCGCAGCGGGCTTGTGGCAAATCATGCCGGCGACCGGACGCGATCTCGGGCTGAAGCTCGATGCTACGGTGGACGAGCGTCTCGACCCCGAGGCAGCAACCTGGGCCGCAGCCCGTTATCTCATAAAGGCGCGCAAGACGCTGACGGTTGCTGCAAAGGCCAAAGACAGCCGAATCTCACAGCACGACCTCAGTCCCTTTGTGATTACCTCGTACAACTATGGTGTCAATGGAATGCGGCGGGCGATCAAGAAAATGGGTCCCCACTACATGCGGGTGATCAACCATTACCGCTCAAGCCAATTTCAGGTAGCGGTGAAGAATTTTTACGCAGGGTTTTTGGCCGCGCGCCACGTGGCCCGTAACCAAAAACAGTTTTTTGGCAGTATCACACCCGGCCGGCCGCTTCAGTACCAGACCCTGGTTCTCGACCGTACGGTTTCAATTGCCCGGGTGCAAAGCGTCTTCGGTCTGACGGAAGCTCAATTGAAGACGCTCAACCCCGCGCTGACCCGATTTGTCTGGCACGGCTGGCGTTTTATTCCCGACGGTTACCGTTTGCGCCTGCCGAAACGTCAGAACGGCTGGACCAACCACGTGGCCCGGCTTCGAATGTTGCCGTCCGAAACCCGGCAAAGCGGCTCGCTGGAGTACACGGTACGTTCCGGGGATACGGCCTGCGGGATTGCGGCTGCCTTTCGGGTGGACTGCCGCGAACTGATTGCGGTTAACGGCCTTAACCGAAAGGCCATGATTCGCGTGGGGCAGAAACTGCAGATCCCGGGCAAGGGACGCGCCAGAAGCCGCGTTGCCGGGCGGGGTCTTTATGAGGTCCAGCCTGGAGACAGTGCCTGCGCCGTCGCGGCCCGTTTTGGCGTGGACTGTGATGATCTTCTGGCAGCAAACGGCCTGCACCGTGGTTCTGTGATTCAGATGGGGGCGTCACTCGTGATTCCGGGCACTATCCCCACGGCGCCCGGAGGAAGTTATACCGTCGGCAAGGGTGATAGCGCCTGCAGTATCGCAAGCCGTCACGGCATCAGTTGTGAAGCACTGCTTGCAGCCAATGGACTCGCCAAGCGCGATCTGATTTTCCCGGGGCAGACGCTCACTGTGCCAGGGGTGGCGGCACCGGGCGCCACCGTTCAGCATGCCTCAACCGATGAGCTCGTCGAGACCGTGACTTACCTTGTGGTGAGCGGGGACAGCGCCTGCCGGATTGCTGCCCGGTTCCAGGTGTCCTGCCGTCGCCTGATCACTGACAACCAGCTTGGCGCGGATGCGCTCATCCGCCCTGGACAGTCTCTTGCTATCGCGGGGGTCCGGGCAAGTCTTGCCCGTTCCTACTCACCGCCCGCGCAGACAGCCGAACGGGCCACCCCGCCGGCAACCCAGACATCAGGCGCAGATGCAGCCTGGCCGAAAATCGCAGACACGGGTGCGGACAGTTCAGGATCCGATCTGAGCGGTGTCAGTCCTCTGGACAGGCCAATTGATCTTTCGGTACAGCGGTCCGCAGTAGATGGCAGAACGCTCTACCGGATCAATGTCGAGCCTGAAGAGACTCTGGGACACTATTCTGATTGGCTGCGCCTTGGCGGCGTTAAGGGTATTCGCGAACTCAATGGTTTTGACGCCAGCCAGGTTCTCGCAAGCGGTGATGCACTGTTACTGCCCGTCACAGATGAAACTCAGCAGGATGCCTTTGAGAGGCGCCGCGAGGAATATCACCAGGTACTGGTGGAAGAGTTCAAAGAGAATTTTGAGGTGACGGGGTCACAGCAGTACAAAATCCAGTCAGGCGATAGTCTTTGGGTGCTGGCTCGTGAATTCGAACTGCCGATCTGGGTGATCACCCGCTATAACCCGGAGTTGAGAAGCGGCCCGCCAAGAGCCGGGACCTCCATCACGATCCCTCGAATCCGCTCACGGCAGGGCTGAACCTCTGTCGGCGGCCCTCGCTAGTCGTCAGATTCGAGTTTCAGGGCAACGGAATTGATGCAGTAGCGCTGGCCGGTGGGTTGGGGGCCGTCCGGAAAGACGTGACCAAGGTGCGCTTCACACCGGCCGCAGCGCACTTCCGTTCTCACCATGCCGAGGCTCGCATCGTGATGCTCATCGACTTCGGCGCCTTCTACCGGTTGCCAGAAACTGGGCCACCCGGAGCCGGAGTCAAACTTGTGCTGCGAATGAAAGAGCGGTTCGCCGCAGCAAACGCAATGATAAATACCGGGACGTTTGCAGTCGTTGTATTCACCCGAAAAAGGGCGCTCGGTGCCGTGCTCACGACAGACGTAGTACTGCTCGGCTGTGAGGGCAGAGCGCCATTCGGCTTCGGTGCGTTGGTGTCTTTCGTTCTTGCTCATTATCAGGATTCCGTTGAGACATTGTGTTCTTGGGCTCGGGCAAGGCGTGCTTCATAGGCTTTGCGGGCGATCGCGACATCTTCAAAGAACCAGGAAAGTTCATCCGGGCGCAGGGCTTGGGGTCCGTCCACCAGGGCGTCTTCTGGCTGGGGATGAAAGTCCACCAGAACCATGTTGGCCCCGGCGATAACGCCTTGCGCTGTTGCATGCATGAGGTCCGAGATGCCGTCCGGCCCGACGTTTCTGGTACCGACCGAGTGAGAGGGGTCAATGCAAACAGGTAGATGAGTAAGATGACGCACCACCGGCACATGCCCAAAATCCACGAGGTTACGGTGGGGGTCCCCCATGTTGGTCTTCATGCCCCTGAGACAAAAAATGATGTTGCGGTTGCCTTCGCTCGCGAGGTATTCGGCGGCATTTAACGATTCATCCAGGGTGATACCAAAGCCGCGTTTTAACAGCACCGGCAACTCAGACTGTCGGCCGACTTCTTTGAGGAGCTCAAAGTTCTGTGTGTTGCGTGTCCCGATCTGCAGCATTACGCCCGTGGGGTGGCCGGTATCCTTGAGCGCCTGTCTGATCTCCTGTACGTGCGAGTCATGGGTCACTTCCATAGCGATGACACGGATACCGTATTTGCCTGCGAGCTCAAATACCCAGGGCAGGCACGTGGCGCCGTGGCCCTGGAAGGAATAGGGGTTGGTTCTCGGCTTATAGGCACCCATCCGGGTGCAGACCTGCCCCTGCTCCTGAAGAAGTTTCATCATGGTTTCAACATTGGCGGGGTTGTCCACAGCGCACAGGCCAGCGAAAACATGAAGCGAGTGCTGATCAAATCGCACCCCGTTGTAGGTGAATCCGGCATCCCGGACATCCCCGGCATGGCGGCCGATCACCCGGTATTCCCGAGAGACCCGCACCACCTTTTCAACGCCCGGCAGGCTTTCAATCTCTGCCTGATCGAGCGCGGCGACATCTCCGATCACGTAAATCTCAGACAGGGTCCGGTCAGCGCCGGTAATACTGTGTGTTCGGGGCGTGATACCGGATTTGCTCGCGAGATACGACATTACGGCTTTGCCCTCGTCGGTATCGAGGGAACTATCGGGGTGCAAAATGACAATCATGGAGAGATACCCGTGGTGACTGGAGTGTCGGGATGGTTGCCCCATTCGGACCAGGAACCCGCATAACCGCGCACCCGTGGGAAGCCAAGCGATTTTAGCATCAGCCAGGCGTGCGCCGACCGGTGATGACTTTGGCAATAGGTGATCACTTCCTGCTCAGGCCTGATGCCCACTGTACTCAAGGCGTCGTTCAGAATGTCCGGGGACTTAAGTCGCAGGTTGCGGTTTTTGTCCATCGTGTCAAGCCAGTTGAGGTTCACCGCTCCGGGGATATGTCCGCCTCGGGCAGCACGCACTTTGGTTCCCGCATATTCTTCCGGGGTGCGTGCATCCAGCAGCGCGACGGACTCATCGTCCAGATGCCGAAGGATGTATGTGTCGTCAGCAAGCACACTGGGATTTCTCGCGGCGAGCGGCAGCGTAGCGCTGATATCGGGCAGTACAGGCTGGTTATTCACCGGGTAACCCTCATTGCTCCAGGCGTGCAGTCCGCCATTTAATACCTGCACCGACTCATAGCCCAGATAGTGCAGGGTCCAGGCAAGACGCGCAGCACAGCCGCTGCCTTCGTCATCGTAAGCCACGATCCGGGACATCTCGTCGAGTTTCAGCATGCCAGCAATCTTTACCAGCCGCTCTTCAGGGGGAAGCAATCCCGGAGCGGGCTGGGTACCGATATTGAGGATCGAGTACTCCATGTGCATCGCCCCCGGGATATGCAACTGGGCATACGTGGCAGCCTTGCTGAGATCAACCACCAGAAGCTGAGCATCTGAAAGCATTGCTTGCAGCGCTTCCGGCTCGATTAAAATAGACGTGTTTACCATGATGGTCCAGACCAAAAATTATTAAGAGCGTTGCTGAGGTATCTCACAAAGCTGAATCTACGCTCCGGCGACGACGTGGCCATTTATGCGTTAACGAGGTGAATGATAACCCCGGCGCGCCTTCCGCTCTATGCCACAACCGGTCAGGCAGTCGGCGGAAATGTAGTCGAGAGAGATCTTTGCGATAATGCGGTCTTCGGTTCGCCGCAAAAAAGGCAGGCGCAGTTATCGGGCCAGCGTCATGATTGGCCCGTCCCGCAGGAGTGCAATATGAAACTGGTTACCGCGATCATTAAGCCATTCAAGCTCGACGATGTCCGCGATGCGTTGGCTGAGGTGGGCATCAAGGGGATGACCGTAACGGAGGTCAAAGGTTTCGGCCGGCAGAAAGGCCATACGGAACTTTATCGCGGTGCCGAGTATGTCGTGGATTTTGTACCCAAGGTCAAACTCGAAGTGGCAGTCGACTCGGCCATCCTGGACCAGGTGATTGATGCCATTGTCGGGGCTGCCCGTACGGAGAAGATCGGAGACGGCAAGATCTTTGTCTACGACGTCGAGCGGATTCTGCGTATCCGAACCGGCGAGACGGATCAGGACGCGCTCTAAACCTGGCGTTAACGCTCCGGAATCAGTCGCCGTTTGACGCTGGGCCGGTGTCGTTGTCTGATGCGGGGATCAGATGCACATCGCGCTGAGGGAAGGGGATGGAAATGCCCTCCGCATCAAGCCAGAGCTTGACCTTCTTGTTGAGTTCAAACTTCAGCGCCCAGAAATTGCTCCTCTCCGACCAGCAACGCAGGCTGAGATCCACCGAGGATTCACCCAGATTGGTGACCAGAACCTGGGGTGCAGGATCGTCGAGGACGCGCTCGTCCTGTTTAAGGTGCTCCAGCAAAAGCGCCATGGCACGTTCCACGTCGTCCTCATAAGCGATCCCCACAGGGACATCCATACGTCGGGTCGGCAGACGGCTGTAGTTCAGGATCGACGTATTCCATAAAGAACTGTTCGGGACAGACTGGTAGACCCCGTCAAAGGTCGTCATGTCTGTCGTGAAAAGACCGATCTCATCGACTGTTCCGGAGGTGCCGCCGGCGTCTATGTAGTCACCCACCTTAAAGGGGCGCAAGACGAGCAGCATGATACCGGCTGCGATATTCTGGAGCGTTCCCTGAAGCGCCAGGCCAATCGCAAGGCCCGCCGCACCCAGTACCGCGATGATGGATGTGGTTTGAACGCCGACGCGTGCCAGGACTGCGACCAGCGTGATCGCGATAATGGCGTACCGAGCCAGTGATGAGAGAAAAGGCTTGAGAGTGGCATCCATGCGCGGCAGTTGATCCAAGGCGCGAAGGATGAGTTTTTGTACCCGGCCGGCGAGCCACCAGCCGAACACCAGTATGACGAGCGCCGCGATAAGTTCGAGACCATAACTCGTGGCGAGTTCGATCAGCGCTTTCCAGTGGGCGGAAAGTTCTTTGTCCATCAAACGAGTCTAACTGCAATAGTGGTCTGCGCATAGAGTGCGGTCAGTCGTGCAGGGAGGAGCATTCTTGGGCATAAAATTGGGATGTCAATTTCGAATGCCTGCCAGCTTGGGCAGAAACTAGAGCGGAGCGCCAAGATGAATGAGATGTTCAAAGCGACTGATAATGCGGTTGCGTTGAAGATGCCGATCGGAGAATCATTAATGTTGAAGTCCCGGGAGATTCCCTGGCAGAGCAGCGATGCCCCTGGATTTTGGGTAAAACCATTAATAGAAGACGAAAGCCAGGGAATCCGCACGTGGCTGATGAAGGTGGACGCCGGTGCTTTTTCGGAGATGCATGGCCATAGTGAATACGAGCAGATTTATGTGCTGGAAGGTGCCTTCTTTGATCAGGATCATGTGTATGGCCCGGGTGATTTTATTGTGCGTGCTCCGGGCGCATTGCACACGGCGGGTAGCAAAGAGGGCGCTGTTGTATTGCTCTTTTATTCGCCAAGACCTAATGGTGATTAAATGCAAACCAGAGGAATGGGCCTGACTGAGAGGAAAGGAGCTTTAGTGCTAGAGCGCCTTTGCGGCCGCTGCCGCCTCGCTGATCGCGACTTCGACGGTGCGCGGTGCCCGGCAGTCGCCGATTGAGATCGCTTCCAGTGAATGATCATCCCAGTTGCCGATCAGCGCATCGTTAGCCCGGCATCCCGACCAATCCACAATGAGATCGATCCCGTCCCGGGTACTGACCCGTTCATCAAAGACATTGCGCAAAGTCACCGCGCATCCCCGGACGTATTCGACAATATGTGCAGCCGTGAAACTACAGTCCTTTTTGCCGAGGCGTTCGTACCACGATGAGCGGTTGGTGGGATCCAAATCAGCGGCAACAGCGATATCCGAGGTAACGATCTCGGTTGCGATGCCCTGATGCAAGAGCGCTTCTGCCGCTGTGAGCCCTGCCTGACCGCGGCCTTCGTTCAGAACGAGGGCTCGGCTTGCATTGACCGGACGGCCCCCCAGGGCTTCATGAGGCGACAACACGGGTATCCCGTCGGCGCCCGGAAATTCCCTGCAGGTATCCATGGCTCCGGTCGCAATCACGATCGCATCGGCGCCAAGCGCAAGAATATCCTTTCGTTCCATCAGGCGGTTGAGCGTGATGGAAACGCCCAGGCGCTCAAGTTCCTCCAGGCGCCAGTCGATCACCCGGGCCAGCTCTTTTGTGGAAGGGGCACTGGACCAGAGCGCAAGTTGTCCGCCAGGCCGGTTTGCGCCATCAAATACGGTAACCCGGTGGCCCCGCTCAGCCGCAATGCGGGCGCATTCCAGCCCAGCGGGACCTGCCCCGATCACGGCAACCTCCTTGGGTTGCAGCGCTGGCGCAAGCGCAGCCCCCGGCGTGGGTAGCGAGGCATTCTGGATGCAGCGGATGGGTTTTCCGGCGTAGCGGTTGGCGATACAGACGTTGGCGCCCGCGCAGATACGGACATGGCTTTTGATCTTACCCTGGATTTTGGGAAGAATCTCCGGGTCACAGATATGAGCCCGGGTCATGCCGACCATGTCCGCCTGGCCCCGGGCGAGAATGTCTTCAGCGTGCGCCGGATCCACGATGCGGCCCACCGTAAAGACCGGAACCTCCACTACCTCACGGATCCCTGCCGCAAGATGCACAAAGACGCCATGGGGCGTTGGTGTCGGTGCCCAGTGACGTGCCCGGCCGAGATGTGTGATGTTGGTATGGGCGATGACGTTGAAGTAATCAACGAGTCCGCTCGCATCCATTTGGCTACAGACTTCGCGCATCTGGGCGAGGTCAAGTCCGCCGGGTTCAAATTCATCGCCCGGCAAGCGAACCCCAAGCACAAAACCGGGACCGAGTTCGCCTTTGACGGCTTCGAGCAGTTCCATCAGAAACCGCATCCGGTTCTTGAGATTCCCTCCATAACGGTCGGTCCGCTGGTTGGTCAGCGGTGACAAAAAGGCCTGGGGCAAAAATCCGAAGGCACCGAGAATCTCAACGCCGTCCATGCCGCCTGCCGCTACCCGCCGGGCGGCTAGCACATGGGCATCAATGACCTCCTGAATCTCACTTAAGGTCATCTCATGTGAGATATTGCCGGTGGTCTCCGAACGTACCGCTGATGCCGACCAACTCTCCCGGCCGGGTTGGCTGATCAGAACGGTACCGCCGCTATGCGCAAGCTGGGCAAGGATCCGCCCCCCTTCCTGGTGAACCGCATCGGCCAATGTGCGGTAACCCGGAATAATCTCGTCGTTGAGGTTCCACAGACTGTCTTTGTTCACACTCAGGAGTCCCGATTCATGCACCGGGGTTCCGCCGGTGATCTGAAGTCCTACACCGTTCTTCGCATAATTACGGTGGTAGGCCACATACTGCTCGCCGGGTTTGTTGTCTTCGGCAAAACCTGGGACGTGGGCTGAGACAAGTACGCGATTGCGTACCTGTATTGGCCCGATATCGAGTGGAGACAGAAGGTGATCGTAGGCGGTCAAAAAGGAGTCCCTGGCATCAGGCGGACGGGAAGCGGCCGCGCTTTTCAAGCTCATAGGGTGGGAGTGAGTTTCGAATATAGGATTCGCTGGCACGCCCGCGGGGCTCATGATCCCACGCGAGGGACTGGCGCTGCATGACGGTTTTGAGGAGGGCTCGTCTGCGCTGGCTTTCAAGAACCTTTTCGGTCAACGTCTTGATGTCATAGCGCTGTGTGATTTCCGTTTCGATCGCCTGGATAGCGCTCTGCTGATCCGGATCCGATGCCAGATTGTTGATCTCATCGGGATCATTGCTAAGGTCAAAAAGCTGAAGCGGGTCTTTCTCGGAATAGATGGCTTTAGTCGACTCACGACGAAGCATAAAAAGTGGCGTGTCGGTTCCTTCGGCGAAATATTCTCCGACCGCTTCATTATGACCGGCTTCTCCCGCAAGGTGTGGCGACAATGAGTGTCCCTCTATGGGAGTGACATATTCCACACCCCGGTCGTCGGTGGCCATGTCGACCAGGGTCGGCAGGAGGTCCACCAGAGAAACCGCTGCCCCAACACGTCGGGGCGAGTAGCGAGCCGGTGCGTGAATGATCAGCGGTATACGGGCAGAGTGTTCGAGGAACGACATCTTGAACCACATGCCCCTTTCTCCCAGCATGTCGCCGTGATCTGAAGTGAAGATGACAATGGTATTGTCCTTAAAGCCGCTCTCCTCAAGCACCTGCAATAACCCGGCTACCTTGTTGTCGATGTCACTCACCGAGCCGTAATAGGCATGTCGCGCGTTGCGGATCGTGTTCTCATCTAAATCGAGATCCGCGGCGCCATATCCGTGGCGCAGGCGCTGGCTGTGGGGATCAGCAGCTGAAGAGGGCGGCAGCCTCGGCAGGTCGATATCCTCGTCAGCATAAAGATCCCATTCGCTTTGGCGGCAAAGATAGGGATCATGCGGTTGGATCAGTGACACTGTCAGCATGAAAGGCTCGCCGGTATCGTCACGAGCGTGTTCGAAAAGATAGCGCCTCGCCTTG
>DDZY01000218.1 GCA_002346525.1 Proteobacteria bacterium UBA2996 | reverse complement strand
TTTCAGCACACTAAAAAAAGGGGGGTACCCACCCCCTTTCTATCCTCAAATCTATAGATATATCCTGCTCGGAAACACGGCGAGATAGAGGTTCAATATCTCTTTCAGTCTATCGAACTATCTAAAAATATCAGAAAATACGGAAATAGTTATTTTAGAATTTACTGAAAATTTATTATTCGAGAAGACTAATGTGCTCTTGTTATCTGAAGGGATGTTTGGGACTGGGGTTTGCCTGGATGGCTGTCCTTGTCCCCGTCACGCTGTGTGTTTTTTGAGTCGGTCAGAAAAATTCGGTTTTGCCAGCGGCGGACTGTAAGCCCTCCCATACTTTGGCGTGAGTAATTCGCCGATTCCGAAGGACTGCTTTTTCATACCGCTCCAGAAGTTCCCTGACTGCTGTTTTTCCTGGGACAACGATATGGAGGCTCCTCTCCATATCTGCTTCTGTGGTCGATGCCCAGCGTTTTGCTATGGTGAGACTAGAGAAAGTCTTGGTTAAGGGTGGGTAGCCAGACTTTCTTATCTGGGCGTGGTATTTCCCTCCACGCACTTGAACCTAAAGGGACTCGAAGGGACTGGAAGGGACCGAAGTTCAGCACATTTTCAGCACACATAAGAAGAGGGGTGCCCACCCCCTTTCTGTATTCAAATCTATAGATATATCCCGCTCACACAGCGGTTTAACCCATCGTGCCACCAATAATTCTGCTTTAAGATAGCGGCATGGAAAGACTCTATTCTGGCTTCACCCTAATAGAGTTGATGATCGTAGTGGCGATCATTGGGATACTGGCCGCGATAGCGATACCGCAGTATCAGAACTATGTGGCTAGATCGCAAGTTGCCGAAGCGCTAAATCTGATTGGACCAGGCCGTAGCGATGTTTTCGTTAACTTGACACCTGTCTTTTCCGCGCTTCTGGCCGTTGTGTTGCTAAGCGAGGCGTTCCAGCTTTATCACGCCATCGCACTGACACTGGTGATACTTGGATTATGGTGGACACGCGACCCGATACCAGGCCGTTAAGTTATTGCAAATATCGCAGCCGAGCCTGTGGAGCAGAACCGAATCTTGGATGATCGCAAGCGGTTTCTTGATTCACGTTTTGCCGATCGTCAAATTCTGGTGAGCATCGATCGTTGTGTCGGGCTAGATCCGCGTAGCAGCAATTTAGCGCTGCTTATAATGATCGAGTTGCAGGAGAGTCCTAAATTACGACCTCAAATCCCTCAAATTCGGGATGTCCTAAATAAAGATCACGATGCTCGCCCGCATGTTTGTGTGCAAGTCGGAATGCTTCAGATTTTGTCCAGTCAGAGAAGGACTCCTGAGACTCCCACGTACTGTGGGACGCATATAAGGTATGAGTGTCGTCTTGAGGACCTTTGACTAGATGGAATTCAATGAAACCGGGTACACTTTTCAGGTGCGTATCCCGGTTTTTCCAAATCTCTTCGAACTGAGTTTCTCGGCCCCGTAGGATTTTGAAGCGATTCATCGCAATATACATCAGAGGTATTCCTTTGCTCGATCAAATGTTTTGTGCGTTTGTGAGTTTCTACGTAGGAAGATATCATAAAGATATTAAGGACCGTCTACGCACACTCGCATACAACAGCGTCATAGTCCAAGTTAGGCGCCTTACTCAAATTTATTCTTACCTGGGCGTGGTATTTCCCTCCACGGTTCCTGATAGAGGCCATATTGATTCCTCACTGTGCCAAGAGTGTGCCAAGTGAGGGTTTCCAACGCAGACAGCCATGATCGACTGTCCTAGACCTTTGAAACAAGGAAGATAAATGGTGGGCGCGACTGGGATTGAACCAGTGACCCCTGCCGTGTGAAGGCAGTGCTCTCCCGCTGAGCTACGCGCCCCGGATGGGCAGCACACCTTCGTGATCAAAGGTGCGCAGGGCGCTTATTATAATTAGAATTCGCACTCCCACACCACGCAGGAATCTGCGATGCCCGCTGTTCGAACCCGTTTTGCACCCAGCCCCACCGGTTATCTCCATATTGGCGGGGTCCGAACGGCTCTGTTCTCCTGGCTGTATGCCCGCCATCACGGTGGCGAGTTCGTCCTGCGCATTGAGGATACTGACCGTGAGCGCTCTACCCAGGCCTCGGTTGATGCCATTCTGGAAGGCATGCAATGGATAGGCCTGGATGCGGATGAAGGTCCAATTTATCAGAGTGATCGGTTGGATCGATATCACGAGGTCTTGGATCAATTGCTGGACGAGGGGCTGGCGTACCGGTGTTACTGCACGCAGGAAGAGTTGAATGCGGTTCGCGAAGAGCAGCGTTCTCAGAACATCAAACCCCGCTACAACCGAAAATGCCGCGATGCGGAGAATCCCTTCCGGCCTGGTGTCGATCCTGTTATTCGATTTAAGAATCCCCTTGAAGGGTCGGTCATCTTTGAAGATCTAGTGCGCGGACGGATCAATATCAGCAACGACGAGCTTGATGATCTGGTGATTGCCCGGGGCGATGGTATGCCCACCTACAATTTTGCCGTGGTGGTGGATGACACGGATATGGCTATCACTCATATCATCCGTGGCGATGATCATGTAAATAACACGCCCCGGCAGGTAAATATTTTTAATGCGCTAAATGCCTCCTTGCCGGTTTTCGCGCATGTACCGATGATCGTTGGTGCGGATGGTCAGCGCCTTTCGAAGCGCCACGGCGCGGTCAGTGTGCTGGAGTACCGCGATCAGGGTTTTCTGCCCGAGGCCATGCGCAACTATCTCTTGCGCCTCGGCTGGTCGCATGGTGATCAGGAGATTTTCTCAACCGAAGAGATGATTGAATTCTTCGACCTTGGCGAAGTTAACCGGGCGGCCTCCGCCTTTGATTTAGATAAGCTCAAGTGGCTTAACCAGTACTATATAAAGGAGGCAGATTCCGACCGGCTTGCCAGGCATCTGACCGAGGGCCTTGAGGCACGCGATGTTGATATCGCATCCGGCCCCGAGCCGCGGGCGGTCGCTGACGCACTGCGTGAGCGCGCCCAGACCATTGATGAACTGGTTGACAAGAGTCTCTATTTTTATTTCGACTTTGATCGATATGACGAGGGCGCCGCTAAAAAGCATTTACGCCCTGTTGCTGCAAAATTGATGTCAGATATCCGGGAGCGTTTCGAGGCATTAGAGCCTTGGCAGGCGCCACTGATACATGATGCCCTGCAGGCGTGCGTCGAAGCGAACGACTCCAAGCTCGGCAAAATTGCCCAGCCGCTTCGCGTTGCCGTCTCCGGAACGGCCGCAACACCGCCTATAGATGTCACCTTGGAGCTCGTTGGGAAAGATAAGACGTTGGAGCGAATCGATGCGGCGCTTGGTTTTATTGCGACGCGGGTAGAGCAGGGCGCTTGACCCGGTCGGGTCAAAAAACGACAATACCGCGTTCTCTCGGGGCCGTAGCTCAGTTGGGAGAGCGCTACAATGGCATTGTAGAGGTCGTCGGTTCGATCCCGTCCGGCTCCACCATACATGTCCCCATCGTCTAGTTGGCCTAGGACACCGCCCTTTCACGGCGGCAACAGGGGTTCGAATCCCCTTGGGGACGCCACTCAATCAATGGTTCAGGTGTTTATTAGGATTCGCCGGTTGTGCCAAATAGGTGGCACAGCGTCGTGGGTGTGTCATGGCTGCGCGTAAATCATCACTTTGGTGTTGAGGTCTATGTATCCAATAGGCTTCAAAACTATTCACAGACGATAAGCGCTTGAATCGATTTTATGATGCTAAGTAAGTGTCAACTTTAACCGTGATCAAATTATCACCAAAACGATTATGAGCTTCTTAAATTTTTATATTGGTGGAGAGTGGGTTAAGCCAGTTCATGCCGAAACCATTGATGTCATTAACCCAGCCACTGAGCAGATTATCGAAACAATTAGCGCAGGAAGTCCTGAAGATATAGATAGAGCCGTTTCAGCGGCCCGCAGGGCATTCAATGACTTCTCCCGCAGTTCAAAGCAAGACCGTATAGAGTTGCTCACAACGGTTCGTGAAGTCTATAAAAAGCGTTTTGACGATATTGCAGATGCAATTCGAATGGAAATGGGAGCCCCACTGCATCTTGCGCACGGGGGGCAAACTTCGGTCGGCCTGGGGCATCTAAAAACCGCCATCCGTGTCCTTGAGGAGTTCGAATATGAGCAGGAAAAGGATGGCTTTCTTATTAGATACGAGCCCATCGGCGTCTGCGGACTAATTACGCCCTGGAATTGGCCGATGAATCAAATCGTAGCCAAGCTCGCGCCAGCGTTGGCGGCTGGCTGCACTTGCGTTCTAAAGCCTAGCGAACTTGCGCCATTGTCTGCACATATCATGGCTGAGATTCTGCATGAAGCAGGTGTGCCAGCAGGCGTCTTTAATTTAGTCAATGGATACGGTCCGATCGTTGGCGAAGCAATGTCTGCCCATGAAGATATCGAAATGATGTCATTTACTGGCTCAACCCGAGGTGGAGTCGCGGTTGCCAAAGGTTCAGCCGATACGGTGAAGCGCGTAAGTCAGGAATTGGGTGGGAAATCGGCAAATATCGTTCTGGACGATGACCAGCTAGGGGAATCGGTACGTCGAGGCGTGCTCGCTTGTATGGATAACACAGGGCAATCATGCAACGCCCCTACAAGAATGCTCGTACCGACTGCGCGCTATGACGAAGCACTAGAAATCGCCCGAGAAGTTGCTGAAGCTCTCGTTACAGGCAATCCTGAGCTTGAGGAAACTCAAATTGGACCAGTGGTTAGTGCGACTCAGTTTGATAAGGTTCAGCGACTCATTAGCTCAGGTATCGAAGAGAAGGCAACACTGGTTACCGGGGGGGTGGGTCGCCCTGAGCATTTAGATAGAGGTTATTTCGTTAAACCGACAATTTTTGGTGGGGTGACCCCGGAGATGTCGATTTTTCGAGAAGAGATATTCGGCCCTGTGTTGTCGATCATTGCATATGAAAATCCCGAGGAAGCAGTAAAGGTAGCAAACGACACGCCCTATGGGCTTGCGGCTTATGTGTCTGGTTCAGATACCTCCGAGTTAATGACATATGCGAGAGAGCTTCGAGCTGGCCAGATTCACCTGAACTATACTGGCGGAGGTACAAACGCTCCCTTCGGCGGCTTCAAGCAATCAGGTAACGGCCGCGAAAAGGCAGAGTGGGGGTTTGAGGAGTTCCTGGAGTGCAAGGCGATACTTGGACGCAAAGACGAATCAAGCCTATGATTGATGGGAACTTAGATTAATCAGGAGCTATTGAGCCACCGACGTGATCTTAATTGCGCCAGCAATTTTCGATGCTCTGTTGTGATTATGAGATCCGAGGGTTTCATACTGATTGAACTGATGATCGTCGTCGCGATCATCGGAATACTCGCGGCGATTGCAATACCGCAGTACAACAATTATGTCGCGCGAACTCAAGTCTCATAGGGACTGACAGTTGTTGGCCCGCTGAAGGTTGCAATCGCTGAATACAATAGCGTTGAAGGTGGCCTTCCTGCAATAGGTTCTCTGTTGAGTGTTAATCCAACTTCCATCTCGAGTGACCTCGTAAGTTCAGTGAGTTGGACACGGATATCAACTGAAGACGAGGGAAACGTAATTACTTTCTCATCATCTGCACATGAACTGATTAAGGGTCGTGCCTTTTCGCTGTGTGCAACGAAGTCAAGCGACCAATGCATCACATGGCGCTGTGCAAGTATGTGTGGGACTATGGGTCCGGGTATCAGATCCTTTGTGGACAGTGAGCTTCTGCGGAGCGGTTGCAAATAGACCGGTTTTGCCCTTTCACGGCGGCAACAGGGGTTCGAATCCCCTTGGGGACGGCAAAACCTCGTCGTTAGATCGAGATCAGCCTATTGCCTGAACAGGCTGTCGGCGGTACGCTTTGGTGATGAGTACGGCAACCAACCGCCTCACCCACGCCGATGTAATCATCCTCGGCGCCGGCATCATGGGCGCCAGCATCGCTTTCCAGTTGAGCCGCCAGTCTGATAAAAAGGTGGTGGTCATCGATGCCCGCAAGCCTGTCGGGGGGATGTCCGGCCGCACCTTCGGGCAGATTCGACAGCATTACTCCAATGCGCTGATGGTCGAACTCTCCATCCGAGGGTTCGATACCCTGGACAACTGGAAGGAGCGGGTAGGGGTAGGTGACCCCGGCTACGTCAAGATGGGTTACATGCTGTTTGTGGCCTCTAATCAAATCGATGCCTTAAAGCGCAATATCGAGCTTGGACAGAGCCTGGACGTCGATACCCGATTCGTAGAACCGGACGAGATACAAAAGATAGAACCCGGCATTACTGTCAATGGCCTGACCGGCGCCTGCTATGAACCCAATGCGGGCTATATTGATGTCACCCGGATGGTGCTCAGTTGGCTGACGGCAGCCCAGACCTCAGGGGCGGAGCTACTTACGCCTCTCGCAGCCACAGCAATTACGACCGAGTCGGGTAGGGTCACGGGAGTCATCACCGATCAAGGCACCGTGACTGCCCCCGTGGTGATCAACGCCACCGGCGCCTGGGGGCGGGATCTGCTGGGTTCTCTCGATTTGGAGGTGCCGATGCAGAACACGCGGCTCGACATGACCTACATCGACACCGGACAGGGATCTGTAATCAGAAGTTGTGTCACCGATGGCGTTTCAAACGTTGTCATGCGGCCTCACTGGGGCAGCATGATGCTGGTTGCGGCCTATCCGCCGGATGCGATTCCAATAGATGACCCGGTGGGTCCTGTGGAGAAGGAAGCCTACGACAGGCATCACGAGCGTATGAGGCGGGCCTTCCAGGATCGGATTCCCCAACTCCGGGAGTTTCAGGTGCACTCCAATATCAGCGGAGCGTATGACGTCACACCGGACTTTCATCCTATTGTGGGCTGGGCACCCGGTGTCGAGGGGCTGTATCTGGCGATGGGTTTTTCAGGGCACGGATTGAAACTGTCGCCGGGGATTGGGGAAGCCGTTGCCGCGATGGTGCTCGATCGTGAACCGCCGCTTGATATCAGTGCACTTCGATACCAACGCTTTGCTGAAAATGACTTGATGTACCTTGCCTACGGCCCAAGCGCACGGGCTTGACCGGCAGCAGCTTTACCAACCCAGAGAATCTAGCCAGGTGCTGACTTCTTCGGTAAGTTGATCACTCTTGTCGGTAAAGTAGTGATCCGCGCCGGCAGAGGCAACCTGTTTGGATAACGCGTTACCCCCTTTGTTCATCAGAGCCAGTCGTTCAGGTGCTATGCGGTGGACTGCCGGGTAATCCTCCTCTCCATAAAGATCGAGAACCGGTATCGCTACCGAGGCGAAAGGGAAAGGATGACGCATTGGTTGTTTGTAGTCTGTGGCGCCCATACCGATGCCGACGAAGGCATCAATGCCGGAATCGCCGTGCTGCTCCATCCAAAGCATTGCCATATGCGCTCCGCAACTGTGAGCCAACAAAACAACCGGTGAGATGTCCTGATCCTTAAGGTGCGCGAGGGCAGCGTCGATTCGGGGCATCGCGTCGGACAACACCGGCAGATAGTCGAAATACTTGGCCGATTTTTCCAGTACCGGCATCTGCAGGGAGAGCGTATACCATCCCGCTTCTGCGAGACCTACGCGCAGGGGTCCGATATTTTCCGGCCAATCGGCATGAAATCCTCGACCATGCAGCAGAACAATGCCTCCCCGGGTAGTGTCGGTCTGGGACTCCATCTCGACAGCCGCAAAAGCCTCGCCATCGGGTAGAAGGGTGATCACGTCCCCATCAAAGAGATTGGTTTCCATCTCCTCGACAAGGCGGTCTTCCCGCTCTCTATTGGCGCCATCGGCCGGCAGGATGGGCAGAAGACAAAGCGCAGCAACCCACAGGAACCAGAGCTGCGGCGCGCTATGGTGTTGTTTTAGCGTCGGCAGTGTTTTCATGTTCCGGTCACTCCCAAAGGCCATTATCATAGATGCTGAGCCCAATTCCCCATGAAGTTGGCACTCAGGCGGCGGGCTCACGCTGTGAGTCACCCGATAATGATAATGCCTGACAGAACGGTCTGATGCAGTTATGGATACTATTTTCGTATGACCAAATCAGATGAACTTGTGCAAATTGCCCAACAAGCCGGAGAGATTCTGCTGGCACGCGGCTGGCGCCTCGCGACGGTCGAATCCTGTACCGGTGGCTGGATCTCCCAAACGGTGACTTCTCTCGCGGGGAGTTCGGATTGGTTCGAGTGTGGCCTGGTGACTTACAGCAACACATCCAAAGCATCGCTTGCGGGTGTCGCAGGGTCCCTTATTTCCCGGTATGGGGCCGTGAGCGCGCAGGTTGCGGAGGCGATGGTTTCTGGAGCGCTGGAGAGAACAGATGCCAGCGTTGCGGTGTCTGTGACCGGCATCGCCGGGCCGGGCGGGGGCAGCGAGGAAAAACCGGTGGGAACGGTCTATATGGCATGGCAGTTCCCGGGCAGGAACGCCGTCAGTGAGCGCTTTCATTTTCATGGCGATCGTGAGGCGGTCCGCCATCAGACTGTTGCCACAGCGCTTTCAGAGCTTGCCCGGCTTGCCCAGGCAATTCCGGGCTGATTTTGTGAAGCAGTTCGCTGGGTTGATCATTTGGATTATGAAATAATGGCGCCTGATTCCCAGAAGTACCCGGTGCCGGATGCGCACGATCACCACGGCACAAGCAACACGGCATAACACGACATAAATAGCAATTTCGAATTTCAGCAAGCAATCGGAGCAACACATGGATGACAACAGGCAGAAGGCTTTAGACGCAGCGCTCGGGCAGATCGAACGACAGTTTGGCAAAGGCTCGGTGATGCGCCTCGGCGATGCCCAAGCCGGCCAAAGTATTGACAGTGTCTCGACGGGTTCACTGGGACTGGATATTGCCTTGGGAATCGGCGGCTTGCCCCGCGGCCGCGTTGTCGAAATCTACGGTCCGGAATCCTCCGGTAAAACGACGCTGACACTTTCCGTGATTGCCGAAGCCCAAAAGGCTGGCGGTACCTGCGCCTTTATCGATGCAGAACACGCGCTTGACCCAGTTTATGCCGAACGCCTTGGCGTGCGGGTCGATGATCTTCTCGTCTCTCAGCCAGATACGGGAGAGCAGGCGCTTGAGATCGCCGACATGCTGGTGCGTTCAGCGGCAGTAGACGTCATCGTCGTGGATTCGGTTGCCGCATTGACACCAAAAGCGGAAATCGAAGGTGAAATGGGCGATACCCATGTCGGCCTGCAGGCTCGACTCATGTCCCAGGCGCTGCGCAAACTGACCGCCAATATCAAGCGCTCGAACACGATGGTGATCTTCATCAACCAGATCCGAATGAAGATCGGTGTGATGTTTGGTAATCCTGAGACCACGACGGGCGGTAACGCCCTTAAGTTCTACTCGTCCGTCCGTCTCGATATTCGGCGTATCGGTGCTGTGAAAAAGGGCGACGAGATTCTTGGGAACCAGACACGCGTCAAGGTCGTCAAGAATAAGGTGGCGCCGCCATTCCAAAAGTGTGAATTCGATATCCTCTATAACGAAGGCATCTCCAAGGAAGGAGAGTTGATCGATATGGGTGTTGAGCACAAGATCGTTGAAAAGTCAGGCGCCTGGTACTCCTATAACGGCGAGCGGATCGGTCAGGGCAGGGACAACGTCCGAGAGTTCTTAAGAGAGCACGCTGATACGGCAGCTGAGATCGAAAATGTGGTGCGACAGAAAATGGGCCTCAATAATCTCGGACAACCGGAACCGGCTGAGGGAGTGTCCGAGGGAGCTGCTGAGTCAGAACCCGAGGCCGAGCCCGAAGCCGAGGTAAAAGAGGCCTAAACCGTCGGCGCCTTATGAGCGATCCCGATGCGGGTCTTTATGCCGAGGTTCGTGACAAAGCGCTGAGCCTGCTCACGCGGCGAGAGCATAGCCGCGTCGAGTTGCAGCAAAAGCTCTTCCAGCGGGGTTTTGACAGCGCTCTGATTGAGCAGGTCCTGAGCGAGCTTTGTGCACGTAACGAGCTTTCTGATGTGCGTTACGCCCAAGCGCTTGTTTCCCACCGCGCAAAGACCGGCTATGGTCCGGACTACATTCGTCAGGAACTGCGAGAGCGCAGTGTCGACCCTCTCATCATTGATGAGGCGCTTGCCGGGGCGGAGTGTTCCTGGCTTGAAGTGGCGACCGCCAAGCATGCCGGCCACTTTCCTGATCCCGTGATCCCGGACTACAAGGACTGGGCTCGACGGGCCTCTTATCTCCAGAGAAGAGGATTTGATATGGAAACCATTCGTCAGGTGCTCGGCGAATGGCAAAGTCCCGGTTAAAATCACGGTTTTCCTTGGCATCTGCCTTGGCGGACGGCGGTTTTTGCCGCCGCATAGACTGGATAACTATGAAAACTCGGGACATCCGAAAACAGTTCCTTGATTACTTCGCTACAAACGGGCACGAAATCGTGTCCAGCAGCCCGTTGGTGCCCCATAACGACCCCACGCTGCTGTTTACCAACGCCGGTATGGTGCAGTTTAAGGATGTTTTTCTGGGGCAGGACAAAAGAGCCTACAACCGGGCGGTGACCGCCCAGCGGTGTGTCCGCGCCGGCGGAAAGCATAACGATCTCGATAATGTCGGCTACACGGCCCGGCATCACACCTTTTTCGAGATGTTGGGCAATTTCAGCTTTGGCGACTACTTCAAGCGCGAGGCCATTGAGCATGCCTGGACATTGTTGACCGAAGGGTATGGTCTGCCAGCGGAAAAGCTATGGGTCACCGTATTTGATGAGGATGACGAGGCTGCAGATATCTGGCTGGGCGATATGGGTGTCCCTGCCGAGCGTTTTGCCCGTATTGGTGCTAGCGATAATTTCTGGGCCATGGGCGATACCGGCCCTTGCGGCCCCTGCAGCGAGATTTTCTATGATCACGGCCCCGAGGTAGCAGGAGGCCCGCCGGGGTCCCCGGAGGCCGATGGTGATCGCTATGTAGAAATCTGGAATCTTGTCTTCATGCAGTTCAATCGCGATGCAGACGGCAACGATACCCCGCTGCCAAAACCGTCAGTGGATACCGGGATGGGGCTTGAGCGTCTCGCCGCCGTGCTGCAGGGCGTGCATAGCAATTACGAGACAGACCTGTTTATTGCGCTGATCAAGGCCGCGGGCGAAGCAACGGATTGCAGCGATCTCAACAGTACATCCCTGCGGGTCATTGCGGACCATATTCGATCCAGCGCATTTCTGATTACGGACGGGGTAGTGCCTTCAAACGAAGGGCGCGGTTACGTGCTTCGCCGCATTATCCGCCGGGCGATTCGCCATGGCTATCAGGCCGGCGCATCGGGACCCTTTATGCATAAACTGGTTGCGCCTTTGGCGGAGGAGATGGGCGAAGCCTGCCCTGAGTTGGTGGAGGCCCAACCGCGCGTTGAGGAGGCGTTGGCGCTTGAAGGTGAGCGCTTCGCCCAGACCCTGGGGCAGGGCATGCGCATTCTCGAACAGGAACTGGCTGATCTCTCGGGGACCGTGATTCCAGGGGATCTCACTTTTCGGCTTTATGACACTTTCGGCTTTCCCGCGGATCTCACTGCGGACTATGCCCGGGAGCGGGGTCTGACCGTTGATATGGAAGGATTCGAGGAAGCCATGACAGGTCAGCGCGACCGTGCCCGCGCAGCTAGCCAGTTCCGGATGGAAGGGATTGCCAAAGTCAGCATTGAGGAGCGAACAGACTTCTCCGGCTATGAGCATCTTGATGGCAGTGCGAGGGTGCTGTCGCTTGTTGTGGAAGATGCTGAGACGGAAAGTATCAGCGAAGGCCGTGAGGGGTTGGTCATTCTCGATACGACGCCCTTTTATGCAGAGAGCGGGGGACAGGTGGGAGATAAGGGTTTTCTGACCTGGTCCGGCGGCCGCTTTGAGGTCTCGGATGTGCATTTTCTGGCACACAAGGTCATTGCCCATGTCGGCAAGGTGAGCTCGGGTTCACTGGCAAAAGGCACTCAAGTCAATGCTGAAGTGAATGCACAAAGCCGCAACGCTACCGCAGCTAATCACTCGGCGACACATTTGTTGCACGCTGCGCTTCAGGAGGTACTGGGCGTTCATGTTCAGCAGAAAGGCTCGCTGGTGAATAACGAAAGACTGCGATTTGATTTCTCGCATGGTGATGCGATGTCAGGCGTCGAGATCAACGAAGTCGAGCGTCTCGTGAATCAGCAGGTCCGGGCCAATGATGATGTCGGGACACGTCTCATGAAATTGGAAGACGCTCGGGCACAGGGTGCTGCTGCGCTCTTC
>DDZY01000164.1 GCA_002346525.1 Proteobacteria bacterium UBA2996 | reverse complement strand
CAAAGATCAGATCAAGACAAATACAAAGCGAATCAGAGCATGAAGACGATATCTATCAACCAGAGAGATTATGCGTGGCCCAAACAACCGCTGGTGGTGGTTTGTGTGGACGGCTCCGAACCCGGCGGTGAAGGGTCCGACCATGGTGGTTATATCGAGCGGGCGATAGAGGCAGGGCAGTCGCCGTTTTTGGGATCGCTTCGCGAAAACGCGACGTTCGGTTTTGCCGATTGCGTCGTGCCGAGCTTTACCAATCCAAATAACCTTTCCATCGTCACCGGAGTGCCACCGGCGGCGCATGGCATCTGCGGCAACTTTTATTACGACACGGAAAATGATGTCGAGGTGATGATGAACGACCCGGCGCTATTACGGGTTCCTACCATTCTGGCCGGATTCAACCAGGCAGGGGCTAAGGTGGCAGTTGTGACAGCAAAAGACAAACTGCGCCGCTTGTTGGGTGTGGGTTTGGATATCGCTGAAGGAAATGCGGTGTGTTTCTCCTCAGAGCTTGCCGACCAGGCTACATTGGTCGAGCATGGCGTTGAGAATATGGTCGATCGTGTGGGAATGCCGGTGCCGGATGTCTACAGTGCAGAACTGTCCGAATTCGTCTTTGCCTCGGGGGTTGTACTGATGGAGTCAATGCGCCCGGACATCATGTATCTGTCCACTACGGATTACATACAGCACAAGCACGCGCCGGGCACACCGGTAGCCAATGCGTTTTATGCCATGATGGATAAATACCTGGCCAAACTCGACGCGATGGGTGTCACCATTGCACTGACCGCCGATCATGGCATGAAAGCCAAGCACGCATCGACGGGTGAGCCAAACGTGATCTATCTCGAGCCGTTGCTCGCGCAGGCAGGGTTAATTCAATTCCGAGTCATTCTGCCGATTACGGACCCCTACGTGGTCCATCACGGTGCGCTGGGCGGATTCGCCACGGTGTATCTGAACAGTCATTCGGATCATGCTCGTGCCCGCGAGGCTTTGGATGGGGTGACGGGTATCGAAAGGGTTCTGACACAGAACGAGGCTTGTGAGTTATTCGGGCTGCCTCCCGACCGCATTGGTGATCTTGTTGTGATCAGTACGGGCGATCATGTATTGGGCAGCGCTCCCGAAAAGCATGATTTGTCCGGTTTGAAGGACCCGCTGCGCTCGCATGGAGGACTGTCCGAGCAACGGGTACCGTTTATTGTGAACCGTTGCCTTAATGCAGATGCAACGGGCCGTCGTAACTTTGATATTTTCAGTCACACGCTGAATCATGTCGTTGAGGATGATTCATGAACGACGCTGCCGAAATCACCAAAGCCCCGATTCATGAGACCTTGCGGATCGGCGGCGAGAAGCCTGACCGTGACGAGCGTATCGAGGTCTTCAATCCCTGGGACAACAGCGTCGTGGGGACTGTTCCTTGTGCGACTCGTGAGGATGTTGCCCGGGCCTTCGATATTGCTGCCGCCTATACACCGACACTGACCCGTTATGAGCGCCAGCAGATTCTGATGCGTACCGCAGACATTCTGACTTCGCGGCGCGATGCAATTTCAGACCTGATCACCGCGGAACTGGGAATCTCCAAACAGGATTCCCTCTATGAAGTGGGCCGGGCTTTCGATGTGTTCAGCCTGGCAGGGCAGTTGTGCATTATTGATGACGGTGAGATTTTCTCGTGCGATCTTACGCCTCACGGCAAGCAGCGTCGCATATACACCCAGCGTGACCCGCTGAATGCGATCTCTGCGATTACCCCCTTCAATCATCCGATGAATATGGTTGCCCACAAAGTGGCACCCGCGATTGCTACGAATAACTGCATGGTCTGTAAGCCGACCGAACTGACGCCGCTGACCGCACTCGCGCTCGCAGATGTGCTCTACGAGGCCGGATTGCCGCCCGAGATGTTCTCGGTCGTGACCGGACTTCCGGGCGATATCGGTGAGGAGATGATCACCAATGACCATATTGAACTGATTACCTTCACCGGAGGCGTGGCCGTCGGGAAGCATATTGCCAATCATGCAGGATATCGCCGCACGGTACTGGAACTTGGCGGCAATTCTTCTCTGATCGTCATGGAAGACGCTGATCTCGAAAAAGCGGCGGCAATGGCGGTACAGGGTGCAACCAAGAATTCGGGCCAGCGCTGTACCGCGGTTAAGCGCGTCCTTTGTGTTGAAAGTGTTGCGGACGAATTTGCGCCACTCGTGGTCAGCGAAGCCCAGAAGATCCGATATGGTGATCCGATGTCGCCCGATTCCGATATGGGAACAGTCGTGCACGAGGGGGCCGCGCAACTTTTTGAAACCCGGGTCAATGCCGCGATCAGTGACGGGGCCTCGCTACTCTACGGCAATGACCGTCGCGGTGCGCTGTATTCCCCGACCGTTCTGGATCATGTTCCCAGGGATGCCGAACTGGTCGTTGAAGAGACCTTTGGTCCACCGATTCCGATTATCCGCGTCAAAGATATCGACGATGCCATTGCGGTGGACAACGGAACGGCATTTGGTCTTTCCACCGGGGTATGCACCAATCGATGGGACGATATCACCCGTTTCGTGTCGGAACTCAAGACGGGAACGGTAAATATATGGGAAGTTCCCGGTTACCGCATTGAGATGTCGCCCTTTGGCGGTGTGAAAGATTCAGGTCTCGGCTACAAGGAAGGCGTCATTGAGGCCATGAAAAGCTACACCACAGTCAAAACCTATTCCCTGCCCTGGTAGCGTAACGGCATCCGTGAGCCAAGGGGGCCAAACCCGCGAGACTCACTGGCAGTCGGTCTATGGTCGCCGACCAGCGGATGAGGTGAGCAGTACCAGTCACACCCCGATGTTTCTCTTTCACTGATTCGATCCTGTCAGCTCGAAAAGGACGCAGCGCTGCTGGATGTCAGCGCGGGTGCCAGCGTTCTTGTGGATCACCTGCTGGATCAGGGTTATTCGAACATCATGGTGTTGGATATCGCGAAAGAGGCGCTCGACTTAAGCCGCCACCGCCTGGGTGCGCAAGCCGATCAGGTCCGTTGGCAGGTGGCGGATATTACCGAGTTTTTGTCTGATCGCTCGTATGATCTGTGGCATGATCATGCCGTTCTGCATTTCTTGACCACCCCCGGCAGTGTGCTGCTTACCGTGCAGCGCTAGAGCACGCGCTCGAGCCGGGTGGGCATCTTGTGGTGGGCACCTTTGCGATCGATGGGCCGACACGATGCAGCGGTCTTGAGATGGTCCAGTACGATGCGGCAAAGCTGCTGGATCTGCTGGGCCTGCAGTTTGTATTGCGGAAGGAGCAAAAAGAAGCGCATGTCACCCCGGCAGGTGCGATCCAGCAGTTTGCCTGGTTTGTTTTGCACCGGGTTGGCAGCTAAAACCGAATTCGGGTTTTGCTGGGCAGCACCTACGAGATTTTTTTCACGTAGGCCGCCGCCTGCAGTGCGCAAGCGTGTCCGCGCTCGAGACCGCCATTCACGGTACTGGGCTGGGAAGTATGTGTGGCCTCTCCTGAAAAAAAGAGCTTTTCGGCCAGAGCGGCGCCGAGTTCCCGACGGGCGGCAGTCTTACCCGGCCTGACGGACGAATAAGCGCCGTCGAATAACGGGACTTTGCCGCAGGCGGTAGCAAAACCCTTCAGCAGTTGCTTTTCGATGTCGTTGCCCAGCATGCTTTTGAGGCCATCCAGACCATAGGCCACAGTGGTTTCCATTGATTCAGCCTCCAACGCTCTTGCCTGACTGCCACCGACATAACCGTAAGTCAGATTGGCGTTATGTGTGTTCGTCAGATAACCCACTCCGGTTTCGTCAGTTTGCTGTTGATAGACATAGGTATCCTGGCCGAAGCCGAATATGTCTTTTTTAAACAGCAGGCCGATGTAATTCATCAACGCCATATCAATATCCTGGATAGCTTGTTGTTTCTGTACAGGCAGGGAGGGGGTGAAGTGGATCCGCTCAGCGGCGAGTACTCCTGCTGAGACGGTCAGGATGGCGGCTTTGGCCCGTATCGTCCCTGCAGACGTCGTAACGGTCACATCCGGTCCGCTCCAGTCTATCCTGGACGCGCCGGTGCGCAGGCGAACCGGGACTTCTAGGCCATAGTCGGCCACCACGGCGCCATAGCCCTGAGTGCAGAACCAACTGGTCGCATCGAGACTGCTCCACCAGCTCTTGGGCGACCAGTCCTCAGAATCCTGTGCCATGTCCCAGACGCCATATTCGGAAGCGACGGTGTAACCCCAGGGGGTTGCAAAAAAGTCTTCACCGAGAGCGGTGCGGGCGTTGTCGTCAGATCCGCTTGCACTGCTCAATGCCGAACGCTTGATTCGACTGTTGAAAAGCGCGTCTGTCTGGTGAAGATCAGCCAATTCATCGTCCGTTGCTTTCCTTTGTTCGACAAAGTATTCAACCCGTCCGGGATCCCTGTAGACATCAAACCCGCGAGCCTTGGCGTGACTCAGTAGCGGGTTGTCCGGGGATGCGCGCATCCAGTGCGCGTGGGTATCGAAGGGGACGTTGAAGACAGAGTGATTGGTATGCACTCTTCCGCCGATACGGTCATTGGCATCAATCATGATGAATGTGATGCCTTGTTTTGTGAGTGTCCGGGCGGCTTCAAGACCGGCAATTCCGGCGCCAATGATGACTACATCGGGATTGCTCGGGAAGTCTGCAAAGGCGACGGAGGGTATCAGCGATGATGCGAGTGCTGTCTTCAGGAATTGACGGCGGTGATGCAGGAGCGTGTTAGCCATTGAATGCGGATACGGAGTCAGCGAGATGGGTGAGGATACTCCCATCCTTGCCGTAAATCAGAAAATTTGTGTGGTTGCCTTGTAAATCGGCTTCTGCTTAAGATGGGTTCTGTTAGGGGCCAGCACCTGGGTATTCCAGTGGAAATCGCTTCGCTACCGGTTATCGACATTAAAGCGTTCAAGGAGGGGAGCGCTGCAACAAAGCAGCAGATCTCTCAAGCCGTGGTTGATGCCTGCGAGAGCGCAGGATTTTTTTATGTCAGCGGTCATGGAATCGAAGAGCAGGTCTTTGAAAACGCCAAGAGGGCAGCACTGGATTTCTTCCGGATGCCGTCCGAATATAAGGCGAAAGTGCATATCTCGCAGTTTCCACATCACCGGGGCTATGTCGGGCATCACGATGTTTATCCTGATGTCTCTAAAGGCGGCGACATTCGGGAGGCGTACAAGGTGGCAGTGGATCTGCCCGAAGATGATCCGGATTACCAGGCGGGCATCACGTTGTACGGGCCTAACGTGTGGCCGGAGGAAATGCCAGCATTTAAGGAAGCCTTGTCGTGTGCGTATGACCATTTCCAGGTACTTTCGAACATCATATTTCGCATGTTTGCCGTGGGCCTTGGACAGACAGAAGAGTTCTTCGCGCCATTATTGGAAAAGCCCGCAAGCGTCATGAATGTCAATTACTACGCGCCGGTTCCGGAAGACGGCGTATCGGAGCCCAGCGGTATCGGCGCCCACAATGATTATGAGGCATTCGCGATGCTCTGGCAGGACGGCGTAAAGGGGCTGCAGATCCAGTCCTTATCTGGAGAGTGGCAGGCTGTTGAGCCGGTACCCGAGACCTTGGTAATCAACATCGGAGAGCTGATGCAGCATTGGACCAATGACCGTTTTCGGGCAACGCCGCATAGAGTGATTAATGTCTCCGGTCGCGAGAGAGTTTCTCTCGCGTGTTTTGGAAACACGCACTATCACGCACTGATTGAATGTATCGACTCCTGCTGTAGCGTGGATAAGCCGGCCCGCTATCCCCCTGTGCTGGCTGGAGACTATCTCATGGCGGCAATCAAAAGGACCTACGCCTATGCGTAACCCCCAGCATGATGTCTTGTTCGAGCCGGTTCGTATCGGCCCGGTGGCGGCCAAGAACCGCTTCTATCAGGTGCCCCACTGTACCGGGCTGGGCTGGCTGCGGCCCAAAATGGCCGCGGCGCTGAGGGGCATGAAAGCCGAGGGGGGTTGGGGGGTGGTCTGCACCGAATGGTGTTCGATTCATCCCGCTTCCGATGATTTGCCCCATCCGAATGCCGCTTTGTGGCACGAAGATCACATCAAAGATCAGGCACTGATGACTCAGGCGGTACATGACCATGGCGCCCTGGCAGGGGTGGAGCTTTGGTTTGGCGGCGCTCGATCAGCGAATCATTACACCCGTGAGATTGCCGTTGATGTTGCCAGTATTCCGAATCTTGCGGGTCATCCGTATCAGCCAAGATCAATGGACAAGTCAGATATCCGCGAGTTCCGGCGTTGGCACCGCGAAGCAGCGCTTCGGGCAAAGCAAGCAGACTTCGATATTGTGTACGTGTATGCCACCCACGGCTACCTGTTGTCTCACTTCCTGTCGGCCCAGACCAATACTCGGGCCGATGAGTATGGCGGGTCCCTCGAGAACCGGACCAGACTGCTTCGAGAACTCATTGAAGACACCAAGGAAGCCGTGGGAGACCGCTGTGCTGTTGCCGTACGCTACTCAGTCGGCGGTGATGATGGTGAGGCGGCGGAACTGACAGCGGAGCGCCGTGATCGCCTTGAGATGTTGGCCGAGCTTCCCGATCTGTGGGACATCAACATCAACAATTATTACCAGGAGATGGGTGTCTCACGTTTCTTCAAGGAAGGATCACTTGAGGAATACATGTCTTTCGTGAAGTCCGTAACGACTAAGCCGGTGGTGACGGTTGGCCGGTTCACGTCGCCCGATACCATGGTATCTCAGGTGCGGCGGGGCATCGTGGACTTCATCGGTGCAGCGCGCCCCTCAATCGCGGATCCATTTCTACCCAACAAAATCCGCGAAGGGCGTGCTGAGGACATTCGCGAATGTATCGGCTGCAATATCTGTTACACCGGAGACGGACTGGGCACACCGATCCGCTGTACCCAAAACCCGACGATGGGAGAAGAGTATCGGCGCAACTGGCACCCCGAAGTCGTTGCCAACCGGGGTTCGGATGCTGAGGTTCTGATAGTGGGTGCGGGCCCTGCGGGCATGGAGGCAGCCCGTATGCTGGGGAAACGCGGCTACCAGGTCATGCTGGCAGAGGCAACGCGTGAACTCGGGGGGCGGGTCGCGCGAGAAGCCGTGTTACCCGGTCTGGGCGAATGGATTCGGGTTCGTGACTACCGACAGCAGCAGATTCAAAAGATGACTAACGTGCAGGTCTTTCGTGAGAGTGAACTCGGCGCCGATGACGTGCTCGCAACAGGCGCTAATCATGTCGTCATCGCAACAGGTGCGTGTTGGCGGGCGGATGGGTTTGGTCGGTCTCATCCTTATTCTATGGATGCACTCAATCCCGCAGCAAACATCCTCACGCCCGATGACATCATGGCGGAGCGACTCCCGTCAGGCCCGGTGGTGGTCTATGACGACGACAGTTTTTATATGGGGGGATTGGTCGCAGAGAAAATCAGTCTCGCCGATCAAGCAGTTACCCTGGTTACGCCCGAAGACGTCGTCTCGGACTGGTGTGACTACACTTCAGAGCGCTTTTATGTGCAAAAACGTCTTCTCGAATTAGGTGTCACCCTTCAAACCGGCTATCAGCTGGTTTCATATGATGGACAGGATGTTCGGATTGTGAGCGGTTACACTGATCAGGAACAAACGCTTGGTGCCAATGCTCTGGTGCTGGTTACAGCTCGACAACCCAACGACGCGCTGTATCACGCCCTGAGAGAACGCTTTAATGAAACATCGGCTTCGAACGGGCCGACCCTCCATCGTATCGGTGACTGCGATGCGCCGGCCATCATTGCCGCTGCGGTTTATGCGGGGCATCGTTTTGCTCGCGAACTGGATACAGACGCGGGCCAAAGAGGGCAGCCGCGATACGAATAGCCCGACTGCCTTCCTAACGCGAGATCACATTATGATCCGGTCCGTAGGGAAATCTGGTGATATTTTCTGAACCGTTTTCCGTTAGCACCAGAATATCGTGCTCCCGGTAACCGCCCGCGCCAGGCTGTCCTTCCGGAATAGTCAGCATGGGTTCCATCGAGACCACCATATTCGGTTCAAGAACGGTGTTGATATCCTCGCGCAGTTCCAGCCCCGCTTCGCGTCCGTAGTAATGTGACAGCACGCCGAAAGAGTGTCCGTATCCAAATGTGCGGTACTGCAAAAGATCGAGTGCGGCGAAATGTGCATTGATCTCAGCACAGATGTCAGAGCATCGGGCGCCAGGCTTGATGAGCGATAGGCCAAGTTCATGTGCCTCGACATTGGCTTGCCAGATTTGCAGCGATGCCGGATCGACTTGCTCGAGAAACAGGGTGCGCTCAAGTGCTGTGTAGTACCCGGATATCATGGGAAAGGTATTGAGACTCAGGATATCGCCCGGTGCCAACTGTCGAGTCGTCACCGGATTATGAGCACCGTCCGTGTTGATGCCGGACTGAAACCACACCCAGGTGTTGCGGATTTCACTGTCGGGATAGTCTCTGGCAATAGCGAGTTCCATTGCATCCCGCCCCGCCATGGCGACATCAATTTCTCTTGCACCCGCATGAATCGCGTCCCGCACTGCGGCGCCACCGATATCGGCAATCCTCGCACCGCCTTTAATCAGTGTAATTTCTTCTGCAGATTTAATCATTCGCAGAGCCATGATGTCGTTGCTGATGTCTTCAGCTTGAAGACTGCTATTGAGCGACTCCATCTTCTGCCGGGCAGCCAGGGTAAGGTGATCACCTTCAATACCGACGAGGTCGGTCGCGGGTAACACATGGTTTACTGCGCGCCAGTAATTGTCCCGTTTCCAGTCGGTATAGATCAGGTTGTCACCATAACTGCGCCGCCAGGGTTGTCCGAGATCGATGTTCGCAGAGATCGTCGTACAGCCGGTTTCGGTGACAATGCACGCGTAAGGACGGCCAAAGCTACAATACAAAAATCCCGAGTAGTAGGCGACGTTGTGCATTGAGGTCAGCAGGACGGCACGAAGTCCTCTGTCTGCTATCAGTTGCCTGAGTGCGGCAAGTCGCCTTTCGTATTCAACAGCAGAAAACGGAAGCGGACTTTTTGAACCATTATGAAGTTCAAAAAACTCGGGTCTTTGGGAAACGGTATTCATCTTGATCACCTCGTGTTGCCCGGGCGATGTTGAATACCTTTACCCGGGAATGCATCCGGGCGTACAGGATGACTCAATACTGTGCGCGGAGAATCCGGAACACAGTGCCAAGTGCGAACGTCCGCGACGCCATCGCGAACGAGGGGCATTATAGGAAGGGGTACCGGTGCCTTTCAATAGGGTGCTTGGCGACACCGAGACCACTTAAATACCTATAATTTGGAGTACTTACCTCTTGCGGCGACGGGTGTCGCCAACACCGTCGGGGCGCAAAGTCATGATCTCAAAGCCGATTGTCTGGATTGCACTGCTGGCGCTCACGGCGCCTTTGTCGGCGTCGGATTTGGAAAAAGAAGAGCGCTGGCGTGAGCAGGTGGAAGATTCGATTATGGATGGCGAATCGGTTGATCTTGTGGTCGAGGGTCGGAATGTTTTCGCGATCTATACGGAAGCTCAAGAGGGCTCAGACAAGGGCTTAATTGTCGTACATGGCACGGGCATCCATCCGAACTGGCAGCAGGTGGTGCAGCCTATTCGGGTCGAGATGGCGGGGCATGGCTGGAATACCCTTGCGCTTCAGATGCCGATTTTGCATAACGAGGCCGAGTACGAAGAATATGTCGCACTCTATCCGGAGGTGCCGTCGCGCCTGCGCGCCGCCGAGTCGTTCCTGAAGGAAAAAGGCATCCAGACCATGTTGATTGCGGCTCACAGTCAGGGCGCCACGATGGCCAGTTACTATCTTTCCCGGCATCCCAGTGACATCAAAGGACTGATTGCCATCGGTATGGGAGCCACACAAAAGGACAGCCACGTGAACAGTGCAGAGTCCTTGAAGCATATCACCATACCAGTGCTCGATCTTTATGGCGATGGCGACCTTCCCGGTGTCCTTCAGACCACTGATGCGCGAAAAGCCAGTTCCGCCCATAACGTGCGTTATTCCCAACAGGTGATCGAGGGTGCAAATCATTTTTTTGACGGAATGGATGACGAACTCATCAGTGCCGTAGCCGACTGGGCACGGCAGTTTTAGCCGTTCAGAGGTAGGAGCGGCGCAAATTGAGTCCGCTACGGGGTTCCACGATCGTCGAGCCTTTCCGGATCCGTAACTACCGATTTCAATGGATCTCCGATCTAGTCACGTCATGGGCATTGGGAATGGAAATCCTTGTCCTGAGTTGGTATATCCTAGTCGAGACCGATTCCGTAGTACTGCTCACGATGTTCGGGGCGTTGTTGTTTCTCGGCACGCTCTTATCGCCCATGCTGGGGGTCGTTGCGGATCGTATCGGTCAATTGAGATTGATGCGTACTTTACGAGCGCTCTATCTAGCGCTTTCGTTTCTCGTTCTTCTGGTGATTCTCACTGGGAATCTGAGCCCTCAGTTAGTGCTTGTGATCGCATTT
>DDZY01000078.1 GCA_002346525.1 Proteobacteria bacterium UBA2996 | reverse complement strand
AGGCCAGGATTGTTTGACGCCTCATCGGCGTTGCACTGCTCGGCCATCTGCAAGGCGCTGTGCGCTATCGCCCCAAGATCCATTCCCAGCAGTGCCCCTGGCGCCATCGCAAAAGGGGTCAGCGCCGAAAAGCGCCCCCCGACATCAGGTGAACCCTCAAGGCAATCAAGAAAATGGCGCTGCACCGCAAGATGCATAAGGGGGCTACCCGGGTCCGTGATGGCAACGCATTGCCCGCCGGGTTCANNAGTTGCTCAACCCACGAGCCAAACGCCCGGTATTGTTCATCGATACATAACTGCAGACAATCGCGCCCGGCGAGAGATTGCTCCGCAAGCCAGCTTCCGAGTGCAAGGCCAGGATTGTTTGACGCCTCATCGGCGTTGCACTGCTCGGCCATCTGCAAGGCGCTGTGCGCGACCGCCCCAAGATCCATTCCCAACAGTGCCCCTGGCGCCATCGCAAAAGGAGTCAGCGCCGAAAAGCGCCCTCCGACATCAGGTAAACCCTCAAGGCAATCAAGAAAATGGCGTTGCACCGCAAAATGCATAAGGGGGCTGCCCGGATCCGTGATGGCAACGCATTGCCCGCCGGGTTCAGCCACGCCCTGCTCCTCCAGGTTATCCAGCACCCAGGTACACAAGGTCTGCACCTCGATCGTGGAGCCGGACTTTGATGAAAAAACAAAGAGAATCCGCGACCACGCCCGGTTTCCCAACGCTTGGGTGATAGCATCCGGGTGAGTGTTGTCGAGAATGGTCAAAGACAGCCCATCACCGACCGGCCCGAAGACTTCGGCCAGTACTTCAGCCGCGAGGCTTGAGCCTCCCATCCCAATAAGAACCACCTGAGAAAAGCCGCGAGCGCGAATGTCCCCGGCCCAATCGGTTAACGCGGCCTGGTTGTCGGCGAGCCAGCGGGGGCTATCCAGCCAACCGAGACGATCCCGAATCGCTGACCGGACCCCATCATCGCCCGGCCAGAGCGCGACGTCGCGTTCCCACAGTCGCCCGGCAAGAGATACAGAAGATACTTGGCTCAACGCTGCACCAACTGCTTGATCACGTTACCCAACGGTCGCAATGGCTCCGCCCGAATCGAGTCAGCCGGCCCTCAGGCTGCGAGCGGCCCGGCAGCCTTCACGGCGTCCGGCAGGTCATCAGCGTACTTGGCAAAGTTCTCCTGAAAGAGTCCGGCCAGTTTCCTGGCCTGGGCATCATAGGCATCAGCATCAGTCCAGGTATTTCGCGGATTCAGCACATCGGCCGGAACGCCGGGACATTCGGTCGGCACCTGGAGTCCGAAAATCGGATCCGTTTCAGTGGCCACGCCATCCAGCTTTCCATCGAGCGCAGCGTTTACTATCGCACGGGTGTGGTGAATGGCCATTCGCTGACCCGTGCCGTAGGCACCGCCCGTCCATCCGGTATTGATGAACCACACTTTCACGCCGTGGGTTTCGATGTTTTCCCCAAGCAGTTTTGCGTACTGCCGCGGATGCAAGGGCAGGAAAGGGCCGCCAAAACAGGGGCTGAACGTCGGTGACGGCTCGGTGACGCCTTTTTCCGTACCGGCCACTTTCGCGGTATAGCCGTTGATAAAGTGGTACATGGCCTGTGCCGGCGACAGTTTCGCTACCGGCGGCAGCACGCCGAAGGCGTCACAAGTCAAAAAGACAATATTCTTCGGCTGACCGCCCTGACCGGTCGAGGAGGCATTCGGGATCTGGGAAATGGGATACGAAGCGCGGGTATTTTCTGTGAGCGAGCCATCATCCAGATCGATGGCGCGGGCTGATTCATCCAGCACCACATTCTCCAGAATCGTACCGAAGGTGCGTGTGGTCTGGAAGATTTCCGGCTCCTGCTCGGCAGACAGTTTGATCACTTTGGCGTAACAACCCCCCTCGAAATTGAAGATGCCGTTCTCGCTCCAGCCATGCTCGTCATCGCCGATGAGGGTCCGAGATGCATCAGCCGACAGCGTCGTCTTGCCCGTACCGGACAGACCGAAAAACACCGCCGTGCTGCCATCGTCCCCGATGTTGGCCGAGGCATGCATCGACAGCACGCCCTGGCGGGGCAGCAGGTAATTCATGACACTGAAGATCGATTTTTTGGTCTCGCCCGCGTAACTCGTACCGCCGATGATGACAAGCTTTTTGGCAAAGTTGACGATGATGAAGGTAGGCGAATTGGTCCCGTCCACCGCAGGATCTGCGGAGAAGCCGGGCGCATTGATCACGGTAAAGCCCGGCTCATGGCGGGCCTGCTCTTCGTCTGACCCAACAATAAACATGTTGCGCGCAAAAGCGCTGTGCCAGGCGAGTTCGTTAATGATACGAACCGGCAGACGGCGGTCGGGATCCGCGCCGGCAAAACAATCCTGCACGTACCATTCTTTGCCTTCAAGATAATCGGCCATTCGCACAAAAAGTGCATCGAAGTGTTCGGGGCTGTAGGGCACATTCACTTTGCCCCACCAGATCTCGTTCTCGGTGGTTTCGTCCCGCACGACAAACTTGTCATTAGCGGAACGACCGGTGTGTTGTCCGGTGTTGACGGCCAGCGGCCCGAAACGGGTGAGCGCCCCCTCGCCTTTACGGATGGCGTGCTCGATGAGGGCAGCCTGGGTCAGGTTCCAGTGGACAGCCTTCGGATTGTGCAGGCCATGGTTTTCAAGGCCATAAGCACTATGGGCTTTGGCTTCGGTCATGATGACTCCTTTGTCGTGATCCCATCAACTATAAGCCTGATCACGATGCCAAGATATTATGGTTATTGGCGCCTCGCGGGCACGCGGCCGGTTCGGCACCGTGTTTCCGACGGGACAGCAGGTTGGCGGGTTCGGTTGATGCCGGACCCTAAACCGCACTGACGCGGTCGAGTGGCATTGTCGTTTAATCAGGCGGGGCAGTCAGTCGGGGAAATGCTTCAGTAAAGGGTTCAGTATAGCAACTTTTCC
>DDZY01000085.1 GCA_002346525.1 Proteobacteria bacterium UBA2996 | reverse complement strand
CTGCGCATTGCTGATTCAAATGATATGCACGTGTGTTCACTGGTATCGTATCCCGCGCTGCCTCGATCACTCTTAACGTCACCCATCGTCACGAAACGATCGTCAAAAGTGAGGGTCATCCAATGTGTCCAGCAAAACTGCTCCAACCAATCCCCGTAAACCTCAAACGTTTTCAGGGGGCGCTCCGATCTAGGGGTGGGAGCGTGGTTCTAGGTACACTCCGGGTACAAGGCGCCGGAGTGCTCATTGCTCTCCGACCTTATGCGCTTGACCACTGCGCCGGGAGGGTCTATTATAAAGGCGCGAGGAAAACAACTCTGTGAGGGTAGGTGACCGGGAAACCGTTCAGCCTATCCGAACAGAGTTTTTTTGTTTTCTCGCAGAAACAATACCTGGTCACCTACCCAGACAGAGTTCCCTCGCCAATTTAGAAACCTCCCTCGCACTAAGTTTCGGTGCGCAGGGGTTGAGGCCCCGGGTCGCATACTCTGCGTCTAAGGCTCGAGCAGTGTGACCTGGGGCGACAAAATCCAACCCGTCCGCTATAATCGATTGCAGCGGACCTTCGCGCGGTGCTACACGCGCGGAAATTGTTTGTCCTGGTTGGCCGCCAAATGCCTCATTTACCGCTACGTCAAGTTTGCGCGGCACACCCAGGCCGATATCGTCAATAGTGTCGAATACGTCGAATCCCGCCTCCCGATCCTCCAACTCCTCGCTCGATACCTTCCGAGCAGCCCCCGCACCATCTGCCACGATCTCACCAGTATGGGGGACCGTCGGTTTGCCAATTCCTGGCGTATCTACACGGACCAGGGTCGCGGCGGGAGGCCCGCCATAAACCCGTTCAGACGCCAGAGTCCCGTCTAAGCGGAACCTACGTTCTCTCAGCCGACCATCAGGAAGAGTCGTTGTAGAGGTCCGAAACGGCCCGTCAATAATCTCCGAGCTTGCCGGTACGATTGCGTCCGGGGGACGTATTGACCCCTGAGGAGGAGCTGGGGCTTCGAAGACAGGATTATCCATCAGGCTTCCAATAAGGACGGCGTCTGAATGGTTGGGAGGGGGATTCCAGGCTTCGATTTAAAGCCATTGAATTCGGCCGTAATCGCGTCACCAGATCCGCCTACCGTATGACATCGAACCCGACAAATCGTCCCCGCCTCGAAGTAGAACGGGCCAACCGTATGATCTGACGGGTTCGCTAAGCTAAACGTCGGGGTCAACTGGATCGCGGATCCACTGGCGTAAACCTTCTGTATTGCAATGCTTAGAGGCGTTACCGTCCCGCCAGACAGATACAATCTTATAGTGCTGTAATACCGTTGATCCGACGTCGTAGGCTGGCCGCTCGAGCTTAACAGCGTCGAGAGGTCCGACGTATCATCAACCGCACCGTTTGATCCATCGATCGAATCGCTCCCGGATCCGCTGACGACCTGGGGACTCAGCCAGCCCGGGTTGATCGGGTAGACCGCAGTCAACTGCGTCGGGTCGATCTGACCCGCCTCGACCGACAGATCTGTCAAATCGAGGGGGTCGAAGACCTCTATGATATTAGGCTGCTGTATTCCCGACATCGGGCGTTACCCCAACTCGCTTACGACCAGGCGTGCGCGATAATCGTTCGTTGCGGCGCCGGCCGTCTCGTTGACAAACAGCCTGATGATCTCACCACGTGTGCCGACCACGCCAGACACGACCAGGTTATCAGGGTCGATGATCTGGTTGGGCGTCGCGCTCACCGGCACCACTGACGTCTCCAGGGGGTTGCGGCTGCCTACCCACAACGCGTGGGTGAGACCGACAGCGGATGCGACCGCCAGGAGGCGAATCGAGGCGGCACGAACCGCCATATCAATCTGGGATGCACGCAGCCCGTTGATCACATCGAGATTCTGCGTGTTTGCTGCAATATTGTCCTGTGCAATTTCTAGAACTGGCATCGTTCTACTCCGTACTCGTGGGGTGGGATGGCTATCCTTTTATAAACTTCCAGCGTTTACCGTCATAGCCCAGCAATCGGCCATTCTTCGTTCGCTTCGTTTTCTTGATCGTTGTATCGCACTCAGCGCAGCTCGAAGTCTTGCTACTCTTCGACCGCTTAGGACGCGCTGCGCTTACCGTTTTCCCCGCGTTCGCTTCAACGGGGCGCATCCGCCCGTCTGATTAAGCATCTTAGCCAGGCGATCGCCCTTTTTCTGCAGCCGAGCCGCCTTCCGAATCGTTTTGGCCTCAGACGCCGTAAACAGCGGCTTCGCGCGAGGTTTCCAAAGACCGCACTTACGCGCGACCTCTTTCAACATCGCCACCTTTTGACCGCGATAGTCCACGATCACGTAGCCCCGGGGTGCCCGATTCCGAACTTGCTTCATCGGGGGGACCATTACCTGAATGTTGCAATCCAAACCATTTGTTCCTGTCGGCATATCATCCTCATCGGCGAATGGATTCCAATCCCATGTACCGTCCATGTCCTCGCCAAAAATAGCTGGCGTTGCCTGGACAGGAGTCGGCGCGGCATAACCCCCGCCCCCGCCCACCGGGGTATCGACGCGAGGGGGCCCACTACCGCCGCCGCCCACCAAATTCACGGCCCCTTCAATAACCCCCTCCAGCGGATCCGGAATGATCGACCTGGCCCAACCGGGTAACGAAAACTTTCGCAGTGCTGCTAAATTATCAGGCATTTCGACTCCTAAATCGGCACATCACCCCGTCGCCTGATCTGGTCACGCGCCCAAGACAAATCATCCTGGTCGGCCTGTTCAGGGAACGGAAGCTGCGCCAATTGTTGTGGGGTGGATTCATCGTCCAGCTGCTCGTCTTCTGCAACCTGCTCGGCTCGCTTCAGGCGTTGAGAGGCCTTTCTGAGATGCCGCAAACATTCCTCGCGGAGCTGCTCGTTACTGAGCTCGAGCTGCTCGACGCGCAGTCTCAGGTCCGACACGTGTGCCGAAGTCCCGTCGAAGTCCTCCTGAACAGGTTCAGGACGATCTAGGCGATCGAGCACCTGCGCCAGAGCATCTTTGACTGAGGTCAATTCGTTGTTGTGTTTTGTCCAGGGCATCCGCATCCTACACAATCCTCAGGTAGTCATCATTTGGCAGCGAAAAAGGGCATAAGATTGCGTTATGTGACCTACTCACCATTTTAACTGACGCGCATCGGCTGTCAATGGAGATTTTAAGACAAAAGTTGCCCGGTTTTTGATCGGTTTTGATACCGATTCGGGAATTCCCTATACCAGCCGTACAGCCGCTGCCAATTTCCAACGCTTCGCTTCAAAATGTGGTAGGTCCGGAGTCAGCCAGGAGCCCCCCCAGATTGCATCTGGATTGATGCGCTGGATATACGGCCCCATCACCCGACACCATTCGTGCGAATTTCCGACGTCGAAGGCCCAACAGAGACCACTTTCATCTGCAACATGTCGAGAGTTCTCGGGGTTCGCGGGTCTTGTGTGGATCCCTTCTCGGTCACCTCGATCCCATCGTTGCTGCAGTTCCAATTGCTCGTTGTAAGTTCTACAGGCTGAGATGACTTTCGGCGCTTCCATGCCCTGCTGCGCCGCGTAGAGCGTGAGTTGTGAGAGGATCTTTCGCGCTGGGGGTGCAAGTGCGCCTCTCCCGACTTCGAATCTATCGATCCCTGTGGCACAGTCGAGCCACGGACAGGCCTCAGATCCCATTCCGCCAAATCCTTCGTGCAATATTTCGCCGCATACGCGTGCGCACCGCCACTAGACTTATAATCCCTGATATGAGTAAGCCCATAACGACGCCTCCAAGCGGCGTCAAAATCCGCCAGGGACGGGCTGCCAAGCAGAGGAAACTCCGCAAGCGTATGTAGGTGCGTTCGCCCCAACTGGTCACCCTTCTCGACGCAGGTGAAGTATCCCAGCCCGTCCCAGCGTCTGTCGGAAACGAATCGGTTCCAACTGCGCATTGCTGATTCAAATGAT
>DDZY01000110.1 GCA_002346525.1 Proteobacteria bacterium UBA2996 | reverse complement strand
GACCGGTATCGCACCCTATTGGGGAATGTTTGAGCCGCGTATTCCCGGATTTGTCCACATTCCCAGTCCCTATCCGTATCTGTATGAGGCGCCGGAAGGAGCTCAGAGTCAGGGGATCGCAGCAGCGAATGAGCTTGAGAAGAAAATCCTCGAAGAGGGGCCGGAAACGGTCGCCATGTTCATAGCGGAACCCGTACAGGGCGCTGGAGGGGTGATCGTTCCGCAAGATGATTACTTCCCCCGTATCCGGGAGATCTGTGACAAGTACGAGGTTCTGCTGGTCTCGGACGAGGTCATCACCGGCTTCGGCCGCACCGGAAAGATGTTCGGACTTGAACATTGGGGCGTTCAGCCTGATTTAATTCAGTTCGCGAAAGCAGTGACGTCAGGCTATTTCCCCCTTGGCGGAATCGGGATCAGTGATGAGATTGCCGATGTGATGAACCAAAGCGGCTCTCCCTGGATGCATGCGTATACCTACAGTTCCCATCCGGTGGGCTGCGCTGTCGCTCTGGCCATGCTCGACATCATTGAGCGCGAGTTATTTGTGGAACAGGCCAGGACAAAAGGTCAACGCCTGCTTGTGAAACTCAAGGACGCACTCGCTGATCATCCGCACGTAGGAGATGTTCGCGGACTCGGGATGATGTGTGGGGTGGAATTTGTCAAAGACAAGGCAACCAAGACGCTTTTTGATGCGGGTGAGACGATTGGCCCGAAGATTCATAATGAGACGGTAAAGCGGGGCATGTTCTCCCGTGTTCGGGGCGATGTGTACTGCGTCGCCCCGCCCATCGTCACCGACGAAAACACGCTGGATCAGATTCCGGAGATTCTGGCCGACGCCACGCGGGCGGTGCTTGGGTAATCTTGAAAATCTAAGGTGAGCGACCCGGCCTGGGGCCGGGTCGCTCATTCGACTGCATTCGACGCTTTCCCTCTGGCCTACGGCCGGTCGCTTTGTCATGCTTAGGGCATGGCTGTTCTGGATAAAATAAAATCCTGAAGCATGTCCGAGGCTCCATCACCGGCGCGAGCGGGACGCAGTGCCCGTAAACGTGCCCGCGAGGATCGCAAAGTTGCTCGGACGGGCGCATCGCAGGTTTCGCAATTAGCGTTTGGTCCTCTGATCAATTCATATCCCCCCCTCGATCCGTTAACCGAAGAACAGCTCGAAGCCATTCACCAGGCGTCACTGGACCTCTTGCGGGATGGCGGCATTGAGGTCATGAGCGAGCGGGTCCGCCGCGCTTTTGAAAAAGAAGGGGCGAAGGTGCTCGAGGACCGCGACGTGGTGCTCGCCGATCCGGACATGATCGTTGAGCTGGTCAGCCGCGCACCTAGCACTTTTACCCTGACTCCACGTAACCCGCAGCGAGCGCTTCAGTTAGGCGGCAACCAGAGCTATTTCGGGATGGTGTCAGGGCCTCCCAATGTACATGATCGGGTCAACGGGCGTCGCCCCGGCAACTTTGCGGACTACCAAAAGCTGCTGAGTCTCGGTCAGCACTTCAACGTGATAGGCCTATTCGGCAATCAGACGGTTGCGACCACAGACCTGCCCCCAACGACGCGGCATCTGGACTGCTATCTCGCAAACCTCTCCCTGACAGACAAGATCTTTTCGGCGATTCCAATAGGGGCCGGAAGGGTCAGGGATGCGGCCGAGATGTTGGCTCTGGCCCGCGGGATCAGCCTGGAAGAGATGCGGAAAAGTCCCGGGCTCGTTGGCAATATCAACGTGAATTCGCCGCGCAAGCTTGATGAGGCGATGTCCGATGGAGCGCTCGCGTTGGCAGAACTCGGCCAGGCGGTCATCGTGACACCGTTTACTCTGCTTGGTGCCATGACGCCCGTCACCATGGCGGCGGGCCTTGTCCAACAGAACGCAGAAGCGCTTTTTGGGATCGCCATGATTCAGTTGCTTTATCCCGGCAGCCCGGTGGTCTACGGGGGGTTTACGTCGAATGTCGACATGCGCTCGGGTGCCCCCGCGTTTGGCACACCGGAAAACGCAAAAGCGAATCTTGCCGGCGGTCAATTGGCCAGACGCTATGGCTTGCCGTATCGAACCAGCGCGTGTAATGCGTCGAACGTGGTCGATGCGCAGAGTACCTATGAGACACAGATGGCGCTATGGGGCGCGGTCATGGGCCACGGCAACGTGGTGTACCACGCCGCAGGGTGGCTGGAGGGAGGACTCGTGGCGTCCTATGAGAAGTTCATCCTTGATATAGAGATTCTTCAACACCTCGCGCACATGCTGTCTCCCATTGATTGCTCTGAAAGTGAGATGGGCGTACAGGCTATTCGGGACGTGGATCCCGGAGGGCATTTCTTCGGGACCGACCACACTATGGCCCGTTACGAAACCGCCTTTTATGCACCGTTGGTGAGTGACTGGCAGAACAACGAGAACTGGCAGGCAGCAGGAGCAAAAAGCGCGACGGAAAGAGCCACGACGCTCTGGCAGTCGATACTCGCAGATCATGAATCGCCGACACTTGACCCTGGCGTGTGCGAGTCTCTTGAAGATTACGTTGCTCGTAGAAAAGAGGAGATCGGGACCGGCGAACCCTGAGAGGCCTCACAGAGATCATCGCTCCCTGGTTCAAGAGGAGTGAGTAGTTGGACAGCGTTTCACAAGTGCTGGACGCTCAGTCGATTAGGGTCTTGAGCAGTGGAAATATCAGATCTGCTATCACGTGTTGCGCTGTCTCGTTAGGGTGCAGCCCGTCGTCCTGCAGGAGATCGGGTCGCGAGAAAATCTCGTCGAATATCGAGGGCACGAAGGTGATGTCATAATCCGCGGCGAGTTTGGTATAGACCGATCGAAATGCGTCTCGATACGCGGGTCCATAGTTCGAAGGAATGTCTATGCCGGTCAGGAGAACCTGTGCACCTGATCGCAT
>DDZY01000088.1:10843-20377 GCA_002346525.1 Proteobacteria bacterium UBA2996 | reverse complement strand
TCGGGCAGGCCTCTTGCCCGGGCAAAACGAATGAAATCCTGTCGCAGGATCTCAAGCATCTCCGCGCGCACAAGGCGCATGATGAGGGTCATCTGATAAAGCCCGAGCGTAATTGCCGGCAGTACCATTGATTTCAGACCGGAAACGGTCAGCAGGCTGGTAGACCAGAATCCGATCTGTATGGTTTCGCCCCGGCCAAAACTGGGCAGCCAGCCAAGTTCCACTGCAAAAAGCCAGATCAGCAGCACCCCGATCAGGAAAGTCGGCAGGGAGACTCCGATCAGCGATGTCGACATGATGACGTGAGCAGAAAAGCTGTTTCGGAAGATTGCCGTATAAACCCCGGCAATGACACCAAAGAGCATGGCAAAAAGCGCCGAGACCAGTGCGAGTTCCAAAGTCGCTGGCAGGCGTTCGAGGATCATATCCGCGACCGGCTGGGCCCCCCGGTATGAGTTGCCGAAGTCAAACTGCAAAGCGCGGGTCACAAAGCCCAGATACTGCGTATGCAGCGGGTCATTCAGACCCAGGGCTTCGATAAGCGCCTCGCGTTGCTCCACCGTCGCTTCCTGGCCGAGCAGGTTATCGACCGGGTTACCGACATAGCGGAACATCATGAATGAAATGAACGCGACCAGGAACAGTACGAAAACGGACTGGCCGAGGCGCCGAAGAATAATCAGCAGCATAGCGCCAAAAGTTGATTGAGCCCCGACAGCAACTGCCCGGGCTCAATCACTCCTTGGACACCGGGACAGCCTGGCCGATCCGCGAGGGATCGACCAGGTACGTCGCGATGAATCAGTTGAAGGTCAGGAACTGGAAGTGCGGTTGGTCTTCGGGCTGGACAGCGAAATTAATGTTGTCTTTCATGCCCCAGTTCAGAACCTGGTTATGGATCGGCAGATACATCTGCTGAGCCTGGATGGCCGCCCAGATTTTGCCGATCGTGGCATTACGTGCCGCCAGATCGGTCTCTGATTCAAGGCTGACGATCATGTCATCGACGGCAGAGTCAGAGTAACCGGTCGGGTTCCAGGAACCGCGGTCGCCAGTCCGGGTGTGCACCAGGAAGTTGAAGATATAGTGCGAGTCAAAGGTCGGAACACCCCAGCCCAGCATGTAGAAGTCGGAGTCACCCCCCTTGATGAACGGGAAGTGCTGCGCTTTCGGTTTGGCGTCGAGGGTGACGTTGATCCCGATCTGGCCCATCATGCCCACGGCTGCCTGACAGATCGCTTCGTCGTTGATGTAGCGGTCGTTCGGGCAATTCAGGGTGATATCGAAACCATTGGCGTAGCCGGCATCAGCCATCAGGGCCTTGGCCTTACCAAGGTCATGAGCAGGATACTCGTTAAGTGCTGCGGTCCAGCCGTTCACGAACGGAGGCATGATGACGCCGGTCGGGTCAGACTGCTCCCGCATGACCACTTTCTTGATGGCTTCACGGTTAATCGCGATGTTCATCGCCTGACGCACACGCAGGTCAGCCGTAGGACCGTCCGCATTGTCCACGCCGAAGAAGATCACCCGGTTCTGCGCAGCAGTGCCGACCTTGAGGCCCGCAGTCGAACTGACGCGGCCCAAATCCTGAACCGGGACGTCCTGAATGATGTCCACTTCGCCCGAAAGCAAAGCAGCAACGCGGGTCGCGGAGGATTGGATCGGGGTGTAGATGATTTCCGTGACCTGGCTCGGGTAGAGGCTCTTGCCCCAGTAGTTGGAGTTGGCGGTCAAAACGGTCTTTTCATCGATGGAACGGCTGACCAGCTTGAAGGCGCCGGTGCCGTTGGTGTTCATCGTCGCAAAGTTAGTTTCGCCCTTGGCCACATCGTGCGGGGTCATCACATCGTTTGCTTCGGCCCAGCCCTTGTCCATCATGAACATGTTGGTCAGGTTATTGACCAGGAGCGGGTTGGCGCCATGGGTTTCGATGTCGACGGTATGGGAATCAACTGCGCGGACTTCCTTGACCGAGGACAGCAGTTCTTTCATGTCAGAGCCGTCCGCCATCGCCCGGTTGAGTGAGAAGACGACGTCTTCGGAATCAAAAGCAGCACCGTTGTGATAGGTCACGCCCGTGCGCAGTTTGAAGCGCCAGACGTTGGGATTGTCGGGCAGTGCCGCCCATTCGGTCGCCAAGGATGGAATGATGGTGCCTGACATATCGCGCTGGAGCAGCGAGTCATAAATCTGGTGTGCCAGTGCATGGGTTGGGCCTTCATTCTGAGCGTGGGGGTCCATGGTTAGAGAATCGCCGGCACGTGCCCAGCGGATGGTTTCGGCGGAGGCGAGGGTGGATACGAAGATACCCGCGACCACGCCGACAGCCAGTCTGGTAGTCAGAGATTTCATGGTTAACTCCTTCGGTTGGGTAAAACTTTGTTGCCGCTGTTTTTTTACAGGGTCGGTAGATTAGACCCCTAGCGAGGAAAGATTTCAACTAAATCAATGTGTTTTCTGAGAATCTGCAATCAAAGGATCAGAAACGGTGATGGTGGGGAAATATCCCCTGCTTGATCTACTTATCTGTGAAGTCGGATTGATGGGGTTGGCAGCCAGGATTCAGCCCTGGATATCCGACGCCTGAGGGCGGGAGGGCTTGGAAAACCCCGCCATCAGGTTATACAGAAGGGGCGTCAGGAACAAAGTCAGTATCAGGGCTAGTCCAAGACCGCCCACAATCACCCAGCCGATCGCGATCCGGCTTTCTGCGCCGGCACCGCTCGCGAGGACGAGAGGCGTGGCCCCGAGGATGGTTGAGATTACGGTCATGACGATGGGGCGAAGCCGCAGGGTAGACGCTTCGAGCACGGCCTCTCGAACCGATCTGCCCGCCGAACGCAGTTGATTGGCAAATTCAACAATCAGTATGCCGTTCTTTGCCATGAGTCCAATCAGCAGCATGATCCCGATCTGACTGTACACATTAAGAGACAGTCCCATCACGGTGAGCGAGTAGATCGCGCCGGCTACGGCCAGGGGGACTGACAGGATAATCACCAGAGGGCTGACAAAACTCTCGAATTGCGCCGCCAGCACCAGGAAGATGATCAGCAGGGCAAACGAAAAACTCAGCAGCACCCCGCCGGAAGCACTCCTGAAGACTTTGGATTGCCCCGAGTAACTCATCTTGATGCTGCTCGGCAGAATGGATTTTGCGCCTTGTTCCATGAACGCCACGGCCTGGCCAAGCGTGTAGTCTGGAGAAAGACCTGCGGAGATCGTGATGGACGGAAGCCGGTCAAAGCGGCGCAACTGCGCCGCTGTCGCGTTTTCTGTAGCAGAGACAAATACACTGAGCGGCACCAGTTTGCGGGCCCCGGAATCCGGGTCAATCGAGCGCACGAATACGTTTTCCAGACTGCTGATGTCACGCCGGTCTTTTTTTTGCGCCTGAATGATGACGGGATATTCCCGTCCCCGGTCTAGGTAGGAGCTCACCTTTTTAGAGGCAAACATCGACTGCAGGGTGAACGCGATCTCTTCAACGCTGACGCCTAGATCGTCTGCGCGTTGTCGATCAAGTTTGAGGTCGATTTGCGGCTGACTCTCCTCGTAATCCATTCCCGGATTAATGAGGCCATCATTGGACTCGGCGTACCGTAGCAGTTCAGCCGCTGTACGCTTGACCTCTTCAAAGTCAGGACCGCCCACTACGATTCGAAGCGGGGTGGAACTGCCGCGCAAACCGAGTCCGGCCGGACTGGCAACGCCGGCTCTTGCACCAATCAGCCTGCGGGTAATCGGACGCATTTGCCGAACCAGTTCTCCTTGTGAGGCTTCCCGCTCATCCCAATGTGCCAAACGCATCACCACGAATCCACGATGAGGCCGGTTGCCCCAGCCAACGATGCTGTAGACCGTTTCGATGCTGCCGTCCTCCTGAAAGGGCAGCAGATCGCGTTCAATAATCCGTGCTTGAGAATCCGTATAGGCCGAGGTGGATCCCGGCGGAGCAGTCATCGGGATGAAGGCGACGCCCCGGTCCTCTCTGGGAGCCAGCTCTCTTGGCAGTGTGTCGTAAAGCGCGACACCGCCCAGTGAAAAAACCACCGCCAGAGAAATCACAAGAACGGGTGCATCGATCGCACGCGTTAGGATCGCGTTATAACCGCGACTCATCCATGACTGTGGCAGATGCGTACGTGCGTCGCTGTTCGGTTCCCCTTTCTCGGCCGGGGAGACGGACTCTGCCGGCTGCAGTATCCGGGACGCCATCATGGGGCAGAGTGTGAGCGCTACAAAAGTTGAGATAACGACTGCCGCTGCCAGGATAAGACCAAACTCGCTGAAGAGTCGACCGACTTGCCCTTCAAGCAAGGAGATCGGGACAAAGGTGGCGATCAATGTGACCGACGTTGCCAACACGGCAAAGAGGACCTGCCGGGTGCCCTCGGTCGCTGCGCGCAGCACCGGTTCGCCGTTTTCGATACGACGCTTGATGTTCTCAAGGACTACGATGGCATCATCGACAACCAGTCCGATAGCAAGCAGCAGGGCGAGTAGCGTAATGAGGTTGATGGAAAATCCGAGTGTATAGATCATGCCGATGCAGCCAATCAGGGTGACCGGAATGGTGACGATTGGCACCAGTGCCGTGAGGAACGAGCGCAGAAAGAGCACAATCACGACTATCACAAGTGCCAGTGAGATACTGAGGGCGATCAGGACTTCCCTGATGGATGCTGCGATAAAGAGGGCATCATCCGAGCCTACGATGATCTTCATTCCCTCGGGCAGTGTCTTGGCGATTCGCTTGATCTCAGCCCGCACACGCTTTGAGATCTCCATGGTGTTCGCTTGACTCTGCCGAAGTACTGACAGGCCAACCGCCGGCTGGCCGTTGGCGCGCACGATCAGGCTGTCGTCTTCAACGCCATGTTCGATCAGCGCGACATCACCGAGGCGAACCGGATAGCCATCGATTTCCCGGAGCACAATGTTTTGAAAATCCTCCGGGGTGCTGAGCCGGCCATCCAGCCGGATTTCAAGAATACGCTCCCGGGAGGTGATATCCCCCGCGGGTAATTCCAGGTTACTCCGACTGATTGCCTGCTGGATCTCGGCTACCGTCAGGTTACGCGCCGCCAGCGCTTGACGGTCCAGCCAGATCCGGATCGCAAACCGCCGTTCACCCCGAACATCTACGCTGGCCACGCCCGCCAGTGTCGACAGTCGATCCACAATAAATCGTTCTACGTAATCGGTAATCGCCTCGGGGGAGTGTCGGCTGGAAGACACGCCGATTCGCATGACAGGATCAGCGTCGCTGTCGCTCTTGAGGATGATCGGCTCGTCAACATCATCGGGCAGGGCGCCGCGGGCTCTGCCCACCGCGTCTCGAATATCATTGGTGGCCTCATCGATGTCACGACCCGACTGAAATTCGACCACGGTACGGCTTTTCCCGCGCCGGCTTTGGGAGCTCAGTGACTCGACACCGGCGACACCAGAAATGGCGCTTTCGATAACTTCAGTGATATCGGTATCAATTACCTGGGGTGAGGCGCCCTGGTAGCTTGTGCTGACTGTTACCACGCTGCGATCTACATCCGGTAGCTCACGGATCGGAATGGATTGAAGCGCCGCGATGCCTGCCGTAATGATCAGAAGACTTGCGACAATCGTCGTGACCGGGCGACGAATCGCGATGTCAGAAAGGGCGTTGCCGCGTCGCGCCATCACGGGATACCGTTAAGCAGTCTCGAATGGGATCGGAACAGGTGCAACCGGTCAGGAATCACTGTCGGCTGAGTTGGCCGCATCAGGGCTGCCGGCGGTTGCAAGATCACGTTTTTTGACCATCGCTCCTGGGCGGACCTTTTGAATGCCTCGTGTGACGACCTCATCGCCTGGGGCTATCCCCTCGGTGAGTTCCACATAGCCGAATCCCCGCCGGCCGATACTGACCTCACGCTTATCGATCCGGAAAAGATCGGGCTCTTTGGCCGGGTTCAATCGAAAAACAAAATGTTGGCCTTCGTCGATCATAAGTGCATCTTCGGGAACAACCAGAGCTTCGTTTTCTTCTACGGCGATACTGACATGCATGAACATGCCCGCGGGCAGAGCCCGATCGGCATTCTTGATGAAGCCGCGCACTTTGAAGGAGCGCGAGGCGGTGTCGACCCGGGTGTCGATCGCATCGATTGTGCCCGTAAAATTACGACCCGGGAAGGCCGCTGCTCGCGCTGTCAGAGTGTCGCCTGCCTGAAGCGAGCCAAAGTGATCTTCCGGGATTGAGAATTCGACGAGTACACCAGAAAGATCATCCAAAACGGCAACCACTTCACCCGCCTTTACCCGCGATCCGGTTTCGATGTCAGAGAGACTGATGAAGCCCGAAAACGGCGCCCGTAAAAACCGGTCTTCCAGCCTTTTGTTGGCTCTCTCCAGCTGGGCTCGGGCGATCTTGGCCTGGGCCTTTAAATTATCGATAGCAGCCTGAGACATCCCGCTCGATTGCGTCAGGCTGTCTGAGCGCTGTAGAGCTCGAGATGCCTCTTCAAGACGGGCTTTAGCTTCGAGTACATCGGCTTTCTCAATGACTGAATCCAACGCGAGCAGCAAAGAACGGGATTTGACTTCTGCTCCCTGTGACAGCCGCGACTCCACAACACGGCCGGCTGACAGCGGGGCAATTTCGACGGAGCGTGCCGCCCGGGTGGTACCGACCGCCTCGATAACACGTCCGATGCGCTGCAAGGTGGCAGCAGAGGTTTCGACTACACCAGGTTGACGAGGGATCTTGGTTGCAGGTCTCGAAGACGCCGGGTCTATTTTCACAGACGGCCAGGAGTAGTACGCGCTGGCGCCCACTGCCGCGACAATTGCAACAATCACGATCTGCTTGCTGAAGGTCATTGGGAATTCAGGATGGCTTGAAAGAGAGAGTACGGCTGAGTCGCTGGATTATCTTATATTTCCAGTTGCGAATGAGAGTCCTGCGTTAGTCGGTCTAACGGGACTTAATTCGGTAACCATCAGGCATGATCAGTGTATCGCGGTATGGGACGCGCGTTGCTGCGTAGTGACGGGACGCGCAACACCGGCCTGGTGGTGAATCATTTTCCATTCATCATTCTGCAACCGGAAAAGGTTGGTTGCAATCAGCCGGCCTTCGCCCAGGTTCTCATATGCGATGACGTAAGCAGACTCCCCACTGACGAACCCCCGGGGTTCAGTGCAGGCAATTTGTGGTGGACTCTGAAGAATCGTTTCCCAACTCCTCATGACAGATTCTCGCCCGATAACAGGGCCCCACCCGGGGTGGATGCATGTGACGTCGTCGGTGTCGGACCACAGTCTTTGCATGAGGCCAAAATTCCCCGACGCGAGCGCCTCATAAAAACGGGCGTTAGCAAAAAGTACTTCTTCCAGGGAGTCTTGCATACCGGCTCTTTCTGAAGGCTGCTGACCTTGAAACCATTGGCTTTACTGTAACTGAACAACGGGGCGAACGGTGATGACCCTTTCACGCAGAATTGATGGACGACGGCTTAGTCTCGAAATATGAGCAAAAGCGTTTTCTGGGCGGGTTTTATCGGAATTATCATTATGCAGGCTCCCACGGCGTTGGCCGATCAGTTTGTTGTAGAAGATTTTTCCGGGGATCCGTTATCTCGGTGGGAATTTATTGCCGACGGTGTCATGGGTGGCGTTTCTCAGGGCGATATCCAATTTGATCGGCTCGACGAAAGGACCGTCATGACCCTTTCCGGCACCGTCAGTACTGAAAACAATGGCGGTTTCATTCAAGCGAGGCGGCCGCTTTCTGTCGACAAAAGTCGCGATTATCGGGGCATCATTCTGACCGTGAAAGGCAACGGGGAAGAGTATTTCCTACATCTTCGTTCATTCTGGACGTTGCTGCCCTGGCAGTACTATCAGGCTGGGTTCAAAACTGACAGCGATTGGCAGGAAGTGACTGTTCCATTCAGCGCTTTCAATCGCTCAAGTCGTGTTCTACCAAAAACCATCACGTCAGAGGATATTCAGTCGCTGGGTGTTGTCGCCTTCGGGCGCGATCATGAGGCGAGTATCAGTATCGGCGAGATTCGACTTTACTGAGTTATTCAAGCACTGGAATGATCACCGTATTTTTTGACGGCAAGTGTGGACTCTGCTCAAGAGAGATTCGTCACTATCAAAAAATTGCGCCCCCCGGCCGTTTTTGTTGGTCGGATATCGCCTCGGATCCCACATCGCTTAAGGCGATTGGCATCTCACAGGCGGCGGCGCTGGAAAGACTGCATGTACAAAGCGCGGATGGCACAGTGCATGTGGGTGTGGATGCCTTTTTGGTGATTTGGGCGGCCTTGCCGCGCTGGCGCCTGCTCGGAAGAGTGGTCAGTTTACCGGGATGTTATAAAGCGGCCGCGACACTTTACGACCGGTTCGCCAAAAAGCGCTTTGAGCGACTTGACCACTGCCAGGCCGCATCCGCGTCTGACTAATCCATTTTCCTGAGAGGGAATCGTTTACTGCAGCCGGACACTCGATGGTTAATAAACAGAAGAAAGCGGGTCTGTACATTCGCATTCTCGCAGCGACGTTTGCGCTATTGACCAGCGTTGAGGCGAATGCTGGGGAACTCAACCGGCAATCTTTTTTGCTGGTTGGAGAGGCGCTGGTAGAAGTAGGACCGTTTGATCTTGATGTGTACAACGCGCGGTATTTCATTCGTGGCGCGAATGAGACATTGGTGGAACTGACTTATCTTCGTGACGTTCCAAGATACTTGTCTCTTAAAGGCTGGGATAAAGGGTTTGAGCACATTGAGCCGGACAAGGATTTCAGCATCGCCATGGACTGGGTACGTTCCAAGACTCCAGACTTTAAAGAGGGTGATCGGTTTGCGATGCTGGTAGCAGGCGCAACGACGAGCCTGTTTTTGAATGACCAGCTGATAGCCAAAAGTGATTATCCCAATGTCGCCAAGATCATCCATTCCCCGTGGATCGGAGATGAGGCGCTCGATTTAAAGATCAAGGCGCAGTTGTTGGGGCAGGGCTAGACAGAAGTCAACAGCACTCGGGTTGTCAGTGATCTTCCGGAAGTCCTTTAAGACCGTTAGTTCTTTCATTGGAGGCGTCAATACCGGGTCGTTTGTCAGATTGATCCCGAACGTAAGAAGTATAAATTGAGCGGCTGTACCAATCCCCATAAAGGGCGGCTTCAAACCGCAGCTGATCCTCTACCGGATCGTTGTTGGAGCGTTGCTTAGGCTTGTTTGCCGCCATAACCTTGTCGCATCAGTCCGATACCTGTGCTGAGTCAGCGGGGAGAGGCCAAGCATCAAGCGCGACGACATTACCTGTCATCCGGCGCAAACGGTGGTCTCCTGATACCTCACGGCACTCCCTGGCTGGCGGCCATCCTGCTGTGACTGGCTCATAGAGAAAATCCGGCCGAAAGGACGGTTTGGATGTAGATGAACAGAAGCGCAAAATGTTGGCGGCGGAAGTTTTCACGCCGAAATTATCTCCGAATCAAGTGAAATTCGCGTGTTCAGGATCATGCTTAAGCAAT
>DDZY01000088.1:0-10514 GCA_002346525.1 Proteobacteria bacterium UBA2996 | reverse complement strand
TTACCCATAACGAAGCGAATGCGAAAACTCAATCATCTTCTCAATTCCAAGTGGACTGCGGTTAAGCCCATAGACCGTGCGCGGCATTTTGAACTAAAAGTTCTCAAAGGCAAGACAATACACAATGACCAAATCGTCTGTGTGATGAGATGTGTTGTAACGCGTTCTTTGATCCACGTTTGCCTTGACGATCTTTTGGACGAGGACAAGTGGCGCAAAGGTTGGTTTCGGGGTGAGGTGCTGGCAGGATCATCAGAATCGACCGACTCTAAATAATCAGCCGTGATCTACTGATAACAGTACTCCACTTCTGACCAGGTATCAGTTGGAAAGGTCCAAATAAAAACAAGCGGTTCGGATCCGGTGTTTGTGATCCCATGTTGATGGGATCTCGGAATATAGATGACGGATCCCGAACCCACTTGCTGTTCGGTACCGGCGAGATACATCAGTCCCTCACCCTCCAGAATAAAGTAACTCTCCTGAGGGTCATGATGATGCGGCAAAAGCGATGCACCAGGCTCAAGTTGCAGAATACCGAAACTGAATCCATCCGTTTCTGCCTTTGATGCATCAATCAGGAGTTTGTACTTGAGGCCGGGATTTTTGTCAGATGCGGCCCAGGGCGCGTCGTCCAACTTCGAGATAAAAGCTTTCTGATTCATTTTCTATCTAGCCGCTTCTATGTAGATTAGCGTCAGGATTAGGGTTTCGCAGAAATTAGCCAGCAAGCGCTTTTCATATATACGCCCGCATCCTGTTGGTAATCCTTAAGACTCTCCAGCATGTGCTGCAGAACACGTTCTTCCAAAATGCCATCCGCCTCGCGCAGCAGTCTTCGGATTGAGTTCATCGCCATGAAAAGCTCTGCAGCTTCGCTCACAGTGCCGCCTACAAAGAGATTCGGTTGGTGTGCGACGAGATCAATATCGGTAAAGCCTGCAGTGTTAAGGAGATCCCGAACCCGAGATTCTTTTGCCAGGGTAAAAGCGCCCGGGGCATCGTAGTCCGGGGGTTGACGGATGCCCGTAAATGCTTCAACACACTGCATCGGAAACTGGTACCACTCATTTTCTTCCGGCGCACACCAGACTGCCAATAGCAATCTGCCGTCCGGCTGAAGCCCGTCACGCAAGCGCGAAAAGGCTTCCGCGAGATCTCCAAAAAACATGACGCCACAACGCGAGACCAGAAGATCCTGTGGCTTATCAAATACAAAGCGTGCGGCATCGGCCTCAACAAATGTAACATTTTTAGTACCGGCCTTTTCGGCAGAACTGATCGCAGTGCGAATCAGTTTCTTGGATATATCTAGGCCGATAACATGCCCACGGCCATCCAACGCAGAAGCGATCGACAGGGTGTTAGCACCAGTGCCGCAACCGATATCAGCCACCCGCTCGGAACCCGAAAGATTGGCCGCTTCCAGCAATAGTTCAGTCAAAGGCTGAAGCAACTTGTCCAACGCGGATTTTTGACCCACCCAGTAGTCGGCCGTTTGTGCATTCCACAACTCGTGCTGTTCGGTATTAATGGCAGCAGCATCATTCATCAATTTGACCGATCATGCGAAAGACTGAAGGCTTGGTTCCTTGAATAACCTGCAAGCTATGAACAGGGGTGGGCGATGTGTCTTAAACGGTTGCCAGGCCAGACTTGTGAAACAGTTATGATTGGCAAACCTTAACCCAAAACGGAGAACAAAGTCATGGCACGATATCTCGCGATATTGGAAGTCAAAGGAGAAACTTGTGGGAGTTTGATTGCTAATCCTCAAGATAGAAAAGCCGCAACGGCACCGCTCTTCAAGGCGATTGGCGCGGAAGTGGAACACTACTGGTTTGGTGTAGGCAGCAATACGCTGTATATCGTGACCAGCATGCCTGATGAGAATGACACAGATCTTGAGGCCATAACCATGCTGGTTTGCGCATCAGGGATCGTACAGTCAATGAACATGGTCAAACTATTGACTTCCGAAGAAGCGGTATCAGCGATGAAAAAAGCGGCCGAACTATCTTATACCCCCCCAGGCGGTTAATGCGCCAATGGGCAGACAGGGAAAAGTTTAATCTGCGGAATCGATTTATGCCGCTATCCAGAAATACAGGATGGCGACGACGATGATGGTCAGCGCCAGGTGTACTAAACCTTTTTTCTTCATGTCTTGCTCGATGGGAAGTTAGTAAATCGACTCGTTAGTTTTCCCGCGGTCAGGGCGGCTCGCGTAGTTGCTGTCAGGCGGTGACTTCTCCAATCAGCATCTCAGGCTGGACATTGGTGAAGTTGGGAATATCCTCAATGGCAGGGCTCATCTTTGGCATCGCGGCATCCATGGCCGCCTGATCAGCGAAGACAATCGTCGCAATAGCGTGATAGGCCGGGGGTGTGTCAGGGCCTCCTGCGTTACCTTTGGTCACGACGCGGCTTTGAATATGCTCACCCGCACATTTATCAACAATCTCGAAGTGCTTGTTGGCGTAGTAATCATGGTCGAAATGGGTGCCTTCTCCTACGGGGTAAAGTACTTGCAATGAAACAGGCATAAGTCCTCCTTGGGATGAACGCGATATTACGCAGCGCATCGAGTGTATCAGTTCCGCGCGTGCTTTCGTAACGATCTGGATGGGGCGTGGGGCGGAACATTGTTCCGACCCTTTCTTGACACACTGACGTCCGCCAGCAGGTCGATGTGTTGATCGCTGGATACCGTATAAATAACTGCGATAACAATTTTACTGAAGTAGCTTCCTGGCAAGAAAGTTATAAAAATCAGAAATGGTACCGGCCTCGAAGTCTTTTGATCCCAATGGGGCAGTACCAAGATGATTAGACTTCAACCCTAAAGCGACCTGACTAAGCTGAGCATGATCCTCAGCCATTGTTCGTTTGAACAAGTCAATTGCTGCCTGGAGTTTAGGATCGGCACCATCCTCTTCAAGCAGAGCGATGCCCTGCGTTACGCGAACTTTGTCAACTCCTTCAGGTCTTAAATACAGATACGAGACTTTGTGCCCTGCCACTCCTGCCACATGGAATGGTGGAATAGCAAACATTACTGAACGAGTTTTATCCTCTGGAAGTAAGTCTGGATGATATTTGCCCCGCTGGGGTAGATCCTCAGGAAATCCCGAGTAAAACCCGAAGTAGCCATCGCCAGGAGGGAAATGTTGACTAAGTCGAGTTGGGGTTACTGGATGCAAAGTCTCGCGATGGACACTAGATAGGTGATACCCCTCCATAAAGTTTTCAGCGAGACATTTCCAGTTGCAGTTCCAAACAGATTCCTCACTATAACGTTGGACCATATCGTCCATATGGTGACGTTCCAGCATGGTAGTTAGTCCAGAAAGCTGATCACTTAAAGGAGTGGCTGCCCCATCCAAGTTCACATAAATAAATCCACCCCAGACCTCAGTCGAGAATGATGGAAGCCCGCATTTCTCTGGATCAAAGTCAGGACGTTTATTTACTAAGGGGGCGTTACGCAATGCTCCGTCTAACTCATAAGTCCAGGAATGGTACGGACAAATCAGGCTCTCCCGATTTCCGTTACCGTGCATGATAACCGAGCCACGGTGACGACATACATTCGATAGGATTTTTATCTCATCGACTGTTGTGCGAATAATAATCAGAGGCTCATCGAATAGAACAGTTGTGAAATAGTCACCTCGATTTGGAATCTGATCTATTCGACCGAGGCAGATCCATTGACTGCGAAACAGACGTTCTTTTTCGAGGTTAAAGATTTCTTCAGAGGTGTAAAAATCTGGTGGCATACTCCTTGCCAGGTCGTAGTCGATGTCCTCATAACTGCGCAGGTGGTCAAGGATATTTGACAGATTCATGCTCATGTCGATCGACTCTCAGAATGAGTGGCCTTTGAAATGACAAGAAAATTATGGCATAAAAAGGCGATCTGTGGCATTCAACGCAAGGGAAAATCTTTGGGGTGCTCAATGGGGCCAAAAGCGAAAAATGCATCTCGAAAGAGTAGCCGACGGTTGAAAGTGGAGCGGCAAGTTACAGCTCAGCAAGTTGATAGCAAGTTACCCAAGAGATTGTTTCTCGAGACGGTAGGGGTAGACCGATCTAAATTGATCCACGATGCGGTAAAGAAAGTCTTGTGGGAAGTTGGCGCAATATATGAGCATGTACCGACACAGCAAAGATTGATCAATGATTATGGTTGCCGGGAGATTGATGGTGAGAGAATTCAAATACCGCCTGATTTAGTTGATAAGGTCCTGTCGACCTTGCCAAGGCAGATAAAACTGTTTGACCATGATGGTCATGAGCGTGTTGATACATCGTCTAAAACCCCAAGTTTCTGCCCCGGACACAATTGTGTTCAGATATTGGACTATAGGACCGATAACTTACGTCCTGCTCTTTTAGAAGATATCCGGTCTACTGCGCGACTATGTGATGCGTTGCCTAATATAGATGTAGTTTGTTCTCTTGGATATCCGAGTGAAGTTGCTCCGGAGAATGAGGTTACTGAATGTACACGGGTAATGTATGAGAACTCTACAAAGCCCGTGGCGCTTTTAGCTCATGATGAGTTCATTCAGGAACGAATGATGAAAATCGTGGCTGATATTGCGGGTGGCTGGAATCGAATCGCGGAAAAACCAGTGTCGATCGAACTCATGGGTCCAGTCTCACCTCTGAAACTTCCAGCGGAGTTATGTGTACGTTTGACGAATTGTGCGAGATGGAGGGCGCCTGTGGTCTGTTATCCAGCGACATTTCCAGGCATGTCGTCACCGATCTCCATAGCAGGCGCAATCGTACAGTCCTCAGCGGAGGCAATTGCAGGGATATTGATTCACCAACTCGAAGAACCAGGAGCACCTGTCATGAGTGGATCAGCCATCCTTCCGATGGATTTACGACAGGCGAACTTGGCATATGGATCACCTGAATACATGCTTTCCGGACTCGGTGCAAGTGAATACCTTAACTTTGCGGGCATTCCTACTTGGGTTGGAGGGGGTTGTTCAGACTCGCATCAGTTTGATGCCCAGGCGGCTGCCGAGGCGGGTGCAAATCTTGCGATCGCTGGACTCGCCAACGCGTCATTTGTTCACAATCTGGGGTTTTTATCCGGAGGGCGAACAGGGTCTCTTGAGTTACTCACTCTATGTGACGAGATGATCGGTTGGACGAGCAAGATGGCGAATGGGTTAGAAATCAACCCAGAAACACTAGCTGTCGAAGTGATTCAGCGGGCAGCACCAAATAATGAATTTCTTACTGACCCCCATACTCAGGACCGATTCTTAACGGAGAACTGGTATCCAAAACTCTCTGATAGATCAGATTCTGAGGCTTGGCAGAAAGCAGGAGCACAGGACATGAGAGCTCGGATAAAACAAAAGATAGACGATATTCTCCACTAATCAGTTGTGACATTTGAAGTGAGGGTATCACCTGGCTTAGGGATATCATCTTTCTTCACCAGGTGGTTGCAAGCTGCGATAGTTCTTCAACGTCGTGTGTTGCGAGAACTTTTTTAACGGCCGGTCTGGCTAAAACCGTTTTCATTAGTAGGCGAACGTTGGGAAGATGATCAAACGTACCGGGTTGATTTTCTTTCCATATAGCCTGCATTACAAAAAGCATATCGCAGATGCTGTAGCGACCTCCCAAGAAATAGGGACCCGGCACGATCGATTCGTCTAGATATTTCCATATCTTTTCAAGAATATTGAGCGAGGCACCCATTAGTCGCTCTTGCATGGTCTGATCGTTGGGAAAGTATTTTTGCGGATCGAATTGAATGAGCACTTCAGGTTGGAAAGTGCTCATTAAGAAAAAAAGCCATTGAAAGGCTCGCGCTCTATTTTGTCCAACGTCAGACGGCAAAAAATTTCCTCCCTCTTTTTCTGCGAGATAGACCATCGTCGCAGCGGATTCAGACAGTGGTCCATCAGGCGTTAAGAGCAATGGGACCCGACCATAAGGGTTGAGGGTTAGAAATTCCGGAGGGAATTCCTGAGGCTTGTGTACATTGAACCAGACAACTCGATAGTCGAGTTTTAGCTCCTCAAGCAACAAATGGGTCGTCATTGCGTAGGAGTTATTGTGGGCGTAAAGGACGTATTCGGTCATCTGTCATCAGAACCTATTTTCTGCTCTCGAGATCTGGACATAATGGCAACAGTTTTGCATCGAGTCTGATTTGAGGAAGGTCTTCCATCTGGATCGGTGGAATCACGCATCTCAAAGAATTTCCTAGAACTAAGTAAATATCGTAATTAAAAAAACAACGGCATGCACGCTTAGAGATTCTCAAGAAATAATGTTTTTAAGAAAAGGGTTTTATAGAAAATTTTAAATATGTGGGCAAAGAAATCTGAAATGCCCTAATATTTTGCCCCTAGGGAGAGCGGTAGAAATCCGTAAACACTCCCTCTAACTCATATTCTTGCTAATTTGGAGGAGACAATGACAAAAAAATCAGAACATTCTGGCAAGCTGGCTAAGCATCATGCGGGAATTACGCGACGTGAATTTACTCGTCGCACCGCTGCTCTGGGCGTGAGTACCGCATTCGCAGGAACCGTTGGCGGTGTAGCGGGGATGTTCTCGGAGAGTGCCAAAGCGTCGCCAAAATCGGGCGGTCACCTGAGGCTGGGTATGGCGCAAGGCAATACTAGTGACACTCTAGACCCGGCACTTATGGTTACTGAGGCAACAAACCTGATTAACTACAACTGCAAGAATTTTCTTGCTGACACCGATCACAACGGTGCTCTTGTGCCGGAGCTTGCGGAATCCTGGGAAGCTGATGGTTCTCCGCTGAGGTGGGTGTATAACCTCAGAAAAGGAATAAGTTTCCATGACGGCAAATCTTTTAGTGCGGAAGATGTGATCGGCACTATCAACTACCACATTAGTGACGAGTCGAAATCTGCGTTGCGGTCTATCCTCAAGAATATAAAAGAGATGAAGGCTGATTCTCCACATAGGATCATCTTCACGCTCGCGGAGCCCAACGCCCATTTCCCATTCTTAATGTCATCGCTTCCGATTGACTCAATCAAAGATGGGAAGCCATATGATTTCCGTAATGGCACCGGTTCCTACGTTCTTAAGGAGTTTGAGCCTGGAATACGGACGATTTTTGAGCGTGACCCCAATAAATGGGAAGACCATGTTGGTTTTTTTGATTCTGCAGAATCAGTCCCGCTAATCGATACGGCTTCGAGGCAGAATGCTTTGGTGACCGGGGAGGTCGATCTCATTAACCGACCTGATCGTAAGACGTGGAAGCGTTTGGCAAGTGCGAAAGGCGTGGTTGTTGTCCAATACCCGGGCCGACTCCACCGGACGTGGCCAATGCATGTGGATACCGCACCTTATGATAATAATGACGTTAGATTAGCGCTTAAATATGCAGTTGATAGGGATGAGCTAAACGATAAGATTCTAAGTGGAACCGGCTCAGTCGGAAACGATCACCCTATTAGCCCAGCTTACGCTTACTTTAATTCGGAGTTGCCGCAGCGGACTTACGACCCGGATAAGGCCAAGTTTCACCTGAAAAAGGCGGGAATGGAGAGTCTAACCGTCACGCTTAGCACTTCTGAAGGAATTTGGCCGGGCGCAGTAGACGCCGCCACCCTGTATAGCGAATCCGCTGCTAAAGCAGGAATTGACCTCAAAATAAACAAAGTGCCTAACGATGGTTATTGGGCCAATATCTGGCTGAAGCATCCGTTCTGCGCATCCTACTGGAGCGGAAGACCAACTGAAGATTGGATGTTTACGTCTGGTTATGCGGCAGGCGGATCATGGAACGAGAGTCGATGGGCGCATCCTCGTTTCAACGAACTCCTGAAAGCATCCCGTGGCGAGCTGGATGAAAATAAAGCACGCGAAATGTATTGGGAGATGCAGCAACTTTGTAGTGATGAAGGGGGTTCAGTCATTCCGCTGTTTGCCGACTGGCTTGACGCTCATTCTGACAATCTAGCGCATGGTGAGTTGAAAAGTAATCGAGAACTCGATGGTCTTCGTCCTATACGGCGCTGGTGGTTTGTCTAGATCGTATTTGCCATATTAAGTCTGACCAAGGGATGATCCCGCGTCGTAGGATCGCGACGCGGGGTTTTGCCCCCTGGGACGCCTGCAGAAGTTGTATTGTCAATTAGCTAAATAAACCCAATGCAAATGCCAGCACGAGTAATGGCGTACTGATATTTGACCAAAAAATTGGAAGATTTAAATAGGGGTATTTGTGGACCGGTAGGGCGGGGCTATTCAAGAGTGTCGCTCAAAGCGCGATCTGATTTTGTTTGGTTATGCCGAAAGACGTCATTTAGTTTGCAAGAGGTATTAGCATGACTGTTTACAAATCAACTTTCCTCTCGTGTGACTTTGATTTCGATGTTTCGGGTAAAAACTATGGATCAGCGCGCCTTGATTATTCAGACGATCTCGGCGTGTCGCGCGTCTTCCCAATTCCCATTGCCACAATCAGTAACGGGTCAGGTCCAACCATCCTGTTGACGGCAGGTAATCATGGTAACGAGGATGAGGGTCAGTTAATCCTGCGTCGACTGATTCATGAATTAGACCCGACTGATGTCTGCGGGCGAATAATTATTCTCCCCGCATTAAATTATCCCGCCGTTAGATCAAACAGGCGGACTTCTCCCCTTGATAATGGCAATCTAAATCGAAGCTTCCCTGGCGATCCGGAAAATGGGCCTACCCCGGCAATCGCACGATTTGTCGTTGATCAATTGCTGCCATTAGCAGATGCAGGAATAGACTTCCATTCGGGAGGGCGTGCAGCAAAATATGTCACTACGAGTTTTCTTTGCACCTGCTCAGACCCAGAAATTTATCGAAAGTCATTTGATCTAGCGGAAGCTTTTAGTGCGCCTTATCTCTATGTCGTTGATGGGACAAAATCGAAAACCGGCTTTGACCCGGTTGCCCATGATCGACAAGTCCCATTTATTTCCAATGAGCTTGGGGGTGGGGGGGTAGACCGAGAGGCTGTCCAGATAGGATATCGGGGTGTTCAAAATGTCTTAAAGTTTCTCGAAATAGTTTCTGGGTCAGAGGAAATGAATGACGATCGTAAAGACACGATTTATCTCGATGCAGTGAATACCGGAGACGTTCTTTATGCGCCTTACGAAGGTATTTTTGAAGCGAGGGTGGAGCTAGGAGAAAGAGTGGAAGCAGGGCAGACAGCCGGTGCGCTTTATTCTCTCGATGAAGTAGCGAGAGCGCCTAAAGTATTGAAGTTCGCTAATTCTGGGGTCGTTTGTATAAAAGCTGTATCGGCAAGAGTGGTGCATGGTAGTCGACTTTTTATGACAGCAGAATCGGTAACGGCTGAAGAAATCCTCGGTTTATCAGAAGTGTAGATAGTGTGGAGGGTTCCCACGTAGGGGCTTGGTTCTGCTGAGCTGAGGGATATGATGCTTACGATAGCCGAAAGCGTTGAAAAATGAACAAACTAGCACTATTGCTTTTGCAACGAGTCGCATTTGCCATTGGTACGTTGTTTATCGTCTCGTTGTTTATTTTTCTCGGAGTAGAACTTTTGCCGGGAGACGCTGCAGAAGTGATTCTCGGGAAGACCGCAACTCCTGAAACCATCGCCGTATTCCGTCGAGAGTTGGGTTTAGATATTCCAGTCCATATTCGATACATCGAGTGGTTAACCAATGTGTTTCAGGGGGACTTTGGTAAGTCCCTCTCTAACAATCAAGAGGTTTCACATCAAGTTGGAATCCGGCTTTTTAATACCATATTTCTCGCTTGTTTCGCCGCAATTATTTCAATGCCGCTTGCATTGGGGCTCGGTATCCTTTCGGCCTTATATCGGAATACGTTGTTTGATCGAACTGTAAATGTTTCTACGTTGACCACGATATCTTTTCCCGATTTTTTCGTTGCTTACGTTTTGATCCTATTTTTTGCGATTGATTTCGATATTTTTCCAAGCGTTGCGATGATTCATCCAAATACGGAATTCGTTGACCGACTCTATAAGACACTGCTCCCGGCTATTACGCTTACGTTGGTGACGGTTGCCCATACTATGCGCATGACGCGTGCAGCGATCATTAACCTCTTGGCAAGTCCTTATATTGAAATGGCACGGCTTAAGGGGTTGAGTCCGGCTCGAGTAGTGGTTAAACACGCACTCCCCAACGCGATGGCGCCAATAATCAATGTAGTGGTGATCAATCTGGCGTATCTAGTCGTTGGGGTCGTCGTGGTCGAGGTAGTGTTCGTTTATCCCGGATTGGGCCAATTGCTTGTTGAATCAGTCGGTAAGCGAGATATTCCGGTTGTTCAGGCAGCGGCCCTTTTATTTGCCGTCACATACATATCGTTGAACCTTCTAGCGGATATTCTGTCGATTGTTAGCAACCCCCTTTTACTTCATCCTCGGCGCTCACAGTGATGCGTGCGTATAAAGTATTTCTTCGGGCGCCATTAACGTCCAAGTTCGGCTTATTCGTGATTGGTTTGTA
>DDZY01000186.1:6635-11142 GCA_002346525.1 Proteobacteria bacterium UBA2996 | reverse complement strand
ACCAATCGCAAAAATAAAATGGCGACTTTGGTTCGTGACTTCAGAGATTCATTGTCGGCGCTCCCGGACGCGATTATTGCTCTGGATAGAAATAACCGAATCGAGTGGTGGAATAAGGCAGCAGGAGAACTTGTGGGGCTCTCAAGCTCCGTCGATCAAGGAAAGCGAATCGAAGTGTTTTTCCCGTCTGCGGAGTTTCGTGAATACATTGTGCAAGATGATTTGAACGATCCCATAGAGATTAGGGCGCCGGTGTCTCCGGCAAAACTGCTGTCAATCCGAATCACGCCTTATGGCGATAATCAGCGGCTGTTTCGTGCTGAGGACGTCACCCTAGTCAAGCAATTAGAGAGTGTGCGGCAAGATTTTGTTGCAAATGCCTCTCATGAACTCAGAACACCACTCACCGTAGTGCTTGGCTACCTCGAAACGCTTATTGACCAGAAAGTCTCGAATCCAGAGCAGGTGCGCAACGCCATGGAGCAGATGTATCAGCAGACGACTCGGATCAAGGGCATTGTGGAAGATATGCTGACTCTGGCTCATCTTGAGCGCGGGGAAACAGCGCCTAAAGAAAAGGTGGATATCGGCGATTTAGCATCACGGATTTGCTCGGAGGCGATTTCGCTCAGTGGAGAAAAAGAGCATGCTATCTCAGCCAATGTTGATCCAGGTTATTTTCTGATCTGGAATCCAGAGGAGATACACAGCCTCTTTTCGAATCTAGTCGTTAATGCGGTCAAATACACGCCACCGGGCGGCGAGATAACACTCGACTGGACTGGCTCGTCAAATGGTGCCCGGTTTTCCGTACGAGACACCGGAATTGGGATTGAAAGGGGTCATATCTCGCGCCTCACTGAACGGTTCTATCGAGTTGATGTAGCGCGTTCCCGCGAGTCAGGAGGTACGGGGCTGGGTCTGGCGATTGTCAAGCACGTCCTCGGTCGCATGGGAGGGGACCTGGAGATTACGAGCGAGCCGGGTGTGGGCAGTTGCTTTATCTGCCATTTTCCGGCCGAATTGGTTCAACGGAGGTCGGCGCAAGAAAATAGGCCACCCTGTCACAATCCCGTAATAATGTCTCGATAATGTCTTGGCTATGGTGAAGTCAGATAATCTTTCAATAACGAAGGATCGTTAGAAGAGGTCAAAATGGAATGGATCTCAGAAATTCCTCTCGCGCTCTGGATCGCGGGGATTCTGGCGCTATACATGGCCTGGGCAATCGGAGCGAACGATGTCGCCAATGCTATGGGGACGAGCGTTGGTTCGGGGGCGCTGACCGTAGGGGGCGCCATCATCGTAGCGGCGGTTCTTGAATTTGCGGGGGCTTTTCTGGCTGGTGGGCATGTGACGGATACCGTCAGAAAGGGAATGCTCGATCTCAGCATGATGACGAGAGAGCAGTTGATCTACGGGATGCTCGGCTCGCTAGCTGCTGCCGGTACGCTTCTGGTCGTCGCGACACGCTTTGGACTGCCGATTTCCACCACGCATTCGATCGTGGGAGCGATTGTGGGTTTTGGTGCAATTGCGGTGGGTCTGGATGCCGTCAAGTGGGGCAAGATTGCGCAGATTGTCTTGTCGTGGGTGACCTCTCCGCTGCTGGCCGGCGTGATTGCGTTCTTTATTTTTCAGATTACCCGGATAAAGGTGCTCGACAAGCCGGATCCGGTCGCGCAGATACGGAAACTCGGCCCGGTGTTTTTCTTTTTTGTCTTTTTCATCATCGGCCTGGTGACGCTATTCAAGGGCCTCAAGCCTCTTAAGCTGGATCTCAATCTGACGCAGTCGCTGATTGGATCGGTGGCGCTCGGTCTAATCGGGGCGGCCATCGGTGCCTTTTTTATTCGCCGCGTCGATGTCGGAGAGGAGAATCCCAAGCATCGTTTCAGCAGCGTAGAGCGTATTTTTGTCGTGTTGCAAATTCTGACGGCGTGTGCGATTGCCTTTGCCCATGGTTCTAACGACGTTGCAAACTCCATCGGACCCCTGGCAGCCATATCTCATGCGGTCCAGGGAATGGATCTCGGCAGTAAGGCGCCGGTTGAGCCCTGGATGCTGGCCATTGGTGGGATCGGAATCGTGATTGGTCTGGCGACCTGGGGTTATCGCGTGATGGAAACGATCGGCAAGAAGATCACCGAGCTCACGCCGAGCCGGGGCTTTGCTGCGGAATTGGCAGCCGCGACCACGATTGTCTTGGCATCCCGGTTGGGTATTCCCATCTCGACCACGCATACCCTGGTAGGTGCGGTTCTTGGAGTGGGTCTGGCGCGTGGGATCGGGGCTTTGGATCTTAGAGTAGTCGGCAAGATCCTTGCGTCATGGGTTGCGACGCTGCCGCTCGCTGCCGGTCTTTCAATTTTCTTTTTCTATTTCTTCAAGGGCTTGTTGGCTCCTTAGGAGGGTATTGTGGCCTGGATAGACAAACTGGTGAGCAGATCACCGATTAAACCGATGCAGCAGCACATGAGTGTGGCGGTGCTTTGTGCGCGGGAAATCCTCCCGCTACTGGACGCGATGGCGGCAGGTAACATTGACGGCATTCGTGATCGGAGGGCAGAAATCGATCGCCTCGAGCATGAAGCGGATCAGATCAAGCATGAGATCCGCTCACACACGCCCAAGCGGTTCATGATGGCGCTTGACCGGAGAACGATTTTGGAGATCCTCGATTATCAGGACTCCATTGCGGACATCACCCAGGATATCGCAGAGCTGGCGGATCAGCGCAATATGCACCTGCCGGAGGTAATGAAAGAGCCAGTCGTGTCATTGGCGAGGAGCGTGGTAGCGGCCTGCGAGCAGGGCCAGCGCATCATTGATGAACTGGATGAACTCGTTGAGACCGGATTTGGCGATGCGGAAGTGCGCAGGGTCGATGAGATGATTCTGGAACTTGGCCGCCTTGAAACCGAAACAGACCGTCAACTGGATGCAGCGGCCCGGAAATTATTCTCGATTGAGGATGAACTGGGGGTAGCGACGATTTTCTGGCATCAGGTGCTTCGTCAGATCGCCACCCTGGCTGATCTGGCAGAAAGAGTGGGCAATCGTTTGCGGCTGCTGATGGCAACCTAGTTGCGGGTTGGGGTTGCTGCTCTTTTACTGATTATCTAGCGCCGAAGACCTGAGCAGCCAGGCCATCAGGCCGGTTGCGACGGCTGCGCCGACAAATTGCATCAGAATAAATCCGGGCGCATTCTCGGGTGCGATCCCGCTGAAGGTATCCGTCAGGCTGCGCGCGATGGTTACGGCGGGGTTGGCAAATGATGTTGAGGCCGTGAACCAGTATGCGGCGGTAATGTAAAGTCCTACCGCGGTGGGCACTGCTTCTGGTCGCCAACGTAGTGTCCCAAGAATAGTCGCGACAAGTCCAAACGTGGCGATACCCTCCGAGAGCCATTGTGCCGGGCCGTTTCTGATGTTGGTCGATGTCTGCAGCAGGATCTCCTCAAACATTGCGTGCGCCACCAGCGTGCCCATGATCGCGCCGATGATCTGAACGCCGACATAGGCGAGCGCTTCGTTAAGGTTGATTTCCCGGCGCAACCAGAATGCCAGCGTCACGGCAGGATTGAAATGTGCCCCCGATACGGGACCGAGCATCGTGATCAGAACGAACAGGATCGCGCCGGTAGGAATTGTGTTTCCCAGAAGCGCCAGAGCCACGTTTCCGCCCGCAAGACGTTCGGCCATGATGCCTGAACCGACTACCGCCGCGAGCAGCAGGGCTGTGCCAAGGCATTCTGCCACCAGCCGACGGGAAAAAGAAAAACGCATCATGGGGTGTTTCGGAAATTGGGGCCTGCGTTGCCGATTGTGTCTAGTTGCTTTTGCAAACTGACGGGATCAAGAGATTCCAGAGGTAGATCGACCAGAAGGGCAATGCGGTGCTCGAGCACTCGATAGGTCTCAGCAAAAGCCAGGTTAATCTGGTGGTAGGTGCCGTCGACCGCTGCAGGATCGGGCAGGCCCCAATGTGCAGAGACAGGCTGTCCTGGCCAGACGGGGCAGACTTCAGCTGCTGCAGAGTCACAGACGGTAAAGACGAAGTCAATTCGAGGTGCTTTGGGACCACTGAATTCTTCCCAGCTTTTCGATCTCAATGAGGCCAAAGGATGGCCGAGTTTTCTCAGAAGACTGATGGCTGCGGGATGTACCCGTCCGTTGGGATGACTGCCTGCACTGAATGCCGTGAAGCGCCCCTCGCCGTCGTGATTCACGATGGATTCAGCGAGGATGCTTCGAGCGGAATTACCCGTGCAAAGAAAAAGGACCTGGTATGGGCTTGTCTTCATGCCGTTTTGGGAGAGGTCAACGGCAAACTTTAATCAGCAGACCGCTTTGAGTGCCCCTGCTGTTCTGGTTCGGAGCTAATTGGGGTGCACAGCTCGGGCTGGCCGTTACAGCAATCCTCGACGAGATAGGCAAGCAGCGACTTAATGCCCTGCGGATTAACGCTGTAGATGATTGATCGGCCGTCGCGTTCCGATTTCAG
>DDZY01000186.1:3851-6258 GCA_002346525.1 Proteobacteria bacterium UBA2996 | reverse complement strand
ACGCCAAGATCATCGGCAATCTTTCCTGCGGCAAGCCCCGCCGGACTGTGCTTTACCAACAGTCGGAAGATCTGAAGTCGGGAGGGTTGCGCAAGGGCAGAAAGGGTGCCCACAGCAGTTGATGTGTCCATATCTCGAGTATTATCGAAATATAGAAAACAGACAAGTCGCTTAAAGGCGAACAAGGTTGCCAATTTTTCCAGAGTAGGAATGGGTGGGTTCTTAAGCGCCGGTAAGTGGGTCAGGTCACACACTGATAGGTGCACTGCATAGGGGTCTCACCAGATGCCTCTATTGCTCCTTTGGCCATCAGATAACGTAGGGATGCGAAGATAGAAAGGCGGGCGCCCCCGATCAGTCGAGGATCCAAGCCAGGATAAAGCGGGTCAACCATTTGCGGAATGTGCATGGGTGCGCCGGCCAAAAGCGTGAGGATGTCATCCATGCGTTGATGCCGATGGGCAATCAGTGCTGCGACGTAACTGGCAGGAGTTTCAATGGGTGGCCCATGCGTTGGCCAATAGCGGTTGTCTTTTCGGTCGAGCATCAGTTGCAGGCTGTTGAGGTAGTCGGCCATGTCACCGTCTGGCGGAATAATGACGCTGGTGGACCACCCCATCACATGGTCGCCGCTGAAAACATCGCCAGAAGCAGGCAGAGCAAAGCACATATGATTGCTGGTATGTCCCGGGGTATGAATGCATTCAACTTGAAGTTCTCCAACAGCAAAGCGCTGCCCGTGCACGAGGCGCACGTCAGGGTCAAAATCGGCATCAACTCCTTCTTCGGACCCCGCATCCCGGTGTTCTGACGCCGTCCCATGGGGTCCGAACGCATAGGTCGGTGCGTCACAATCGGCCTGCAGGAGGCGAGCACCAGGCGAGTGATCCAGGTGGCAGTGCGTAACCAGGATATGAGAGATGTGTTCACCCTCAAGACCTGTTATCAGCGCATTGAGGTGTGCCGGATCGTCGGGTCCAGGATCAATAACGGCAACGGTTCCCGTCCCGATGATGTAGGTCCCGGTGCCGTAATAGGTGAACGCACTCGGGTTGCGGGCAGTAAGTCTGCGGATACCGGGAGCGAGTGCTTCAATCTGGCCGTACTGGAATTCGTGCTCGCGAATGAATGGGATCTCGGGCACCAAAAACCTCTTACTGGGGGGGTGACCACGTTTGGGATATCGGGTCGAAAATTTCAACAGGAGCAAATTGGGCTTTGTAGGACATTTTGGGGCAGTCTTCTATCCAGTACCCGAGGTAGAGGTTGTCATAGTCCACTGACCGAGTGAGTTCGATCTGGTGGAGGATAGTGAGGGTGCCGGGACTGCGGCGTGCCTCGGCTGGGTCGTAAAACGTATAGACCGCCGACAGCCCATTACCCACATGATCGAGGACGGAGACCGAGAGCAGTCGTTTGCCAATGCGCAGTTCCATCATGAAGGTATCGACCCCGGATTCGGTCATGAATTTCTGATAGTTTTCCGGGTCCGGGTTATCCATGCTGTCACCCGGGTGGCGTATTGCCTGGTAATTCCGGTAGAGGGCAAAGTGCTCCTCGCGAAAACCCAGAGTCCGGATTTCCATCGAGACTTCCTGATTGCGTTTCCAGGTCCTGCGAAAAGCACGATTCATAACAAAGTCCTTAACCCGGATGCGGACCGACTGGCACTGTCGACACGCCGGGCAATGCGGACGGTAAAACAAAGCGCCGTTGCGTCTGAATCCGTTTCGGATCAAGGTGTCATAAAGCGCCGAAGATACTGGATATTTTGGATCAATCAACAGGTTTGCTGCAGTCTCGCTCGGCAGGTAGGGACAGGGGTGTGCCGTTGACTGATAAAGATCAGGGGCGCTCTGCTGGCGACTCATAATAACTCCTGTGCCGGCATGGCCCAGTGCCAACGTGCTGCTTTGTCGGGCAACCCAACAGCCTCATTGAGTTCAGACGCAAAACGGTCGCGAGGTGCGGCTTCAGCTCCGAGTGAGGTTAGATGCTCAGAAACAACCTGACAATCAATAAACCGATACCCGTGTGCCGCAAGAGAGGTTGCCAGACCAACAAGAGCGGTCTTTGAAGCATCGGCGATCCGGCTGAACATGCTTTCGCCAAAAAAGACCTTTCCGATGGCAAGTCCATACAGACCGCCAACCAGTTCTCCGTTGTGCCAGGTTTCCACGCTGTGGGCATATCCCATCCGGTGCAACGCACAATAAGCCTCCTGCATGCCAGAGGTAATCCAGGTACCCTCGCCGACATTGCGGGATTCAGCGCATGCCGCGATAACGAGAGAAAAGGCGCGGTCAGCGCTCACTTCAAACCCACGCGTGCGAAGACTCTTGCGCAGGCTTTTGGATATATGCAGTTTTGAGGGGTAGAGCACCGCGCGGGGATCAGGAGACCACCA
>DDZY01000186.1:0-3482 GCA_002346525.1 Proteobacteria bacterium UBA2996 | reverse complement strand
CTCAATAATCGGTCAGGATTGAGATCCCCCCCGACGGCGAGCAGTCCCTCAGGCGATGCCGCTTCCAGCGGCGGGAAAGTATAGGTTTTCGGCAAATTTGCCATAACGAAACCATTTTAGCATCGCGTGCCCTCATCACCGTTTTGCTTGAAAGGTGAGTGCGCGTCGAGCATCTCCGTGTAGTCGGCAAGATGACTTTCTTCTTCTGCAGTGAATCGGCGCACCGCATCATGAAACCCCTCGTGAGCCAGCCAATGTGCTGACAGCGTGGTCTGGGGGGTTAAACCGCGGCTTAACTTATGCTCCCCTTGCGCGCCTGCTTCGAAACGCTTTAAGCCGTGCTCGATACAGTATTCGATGGGGGCGTAATAGCACGCCTCAAAGTGCAAATCAGATGCGTGCGCCAGGGCACCCCAGTATCTCCCGTACAGGGAGTCCTTGCCGCGCAGAAAGAATGCACAAGCGATCGGTCTGCCGCCATGGTGTGCAGTCAGCAACTGCACTCCGTCGGGAATAATCTCGATCAGGATTTCAAAAAACTTCCGATTGAGGTAGGCGTATGAGCCATGCTCTGCGATCGTGTTGCGGTAGCAAGAGTAGAGCAGATCCAGGTATTCTTCCGTGATGTCTTTGCCGTGGTGCCACTTAAGGGCAATACCCTGTTCGGTGACCCGTCGCCGCTCCCTTAAGATATTCTTACGCTTCTTTGAAGAAAGGCGTGCCAAGAAATCACTAAAATCCTGATACTGGTTGTTGTGCCAGTGAAACTGACGGCCCTCGCGCCGCACAAAGCGGTTTTCACAAAGGAGGCGAAGATCGCTTTCTGTGCAGAAAATGCAGTGCACTGAAGATGCCTTGAGTTCAGTTGCGACGGCCGGCAACGCTTTTGCAATGCTCTTTCTGATGAGGTTCTCATCATGGTCGGGATGATGCAGCAGACGCTGCCCGCCAACCGGTGTGAACGGTACCGCAACCAGCAGTTTTGGATAATACGGCAGGCCATGACGTTGATAAGCATTCGCCCACGCCCAATCAAAGACAAATTCGCCGTAAGAATGCGTTTTGAGGTAACACGGGGTACCGCCGACGAGATCACCATCCAGGTGCACAGTGAGATGGCACGGTGTCCAGCCTGATTCGGGGCAGCAACAGCCACTTTCTTCAAACGCCGTCAGGAATTCGTGACGCAGACCAGGATTGTCCGGATCAACCATCTTGTTCCATTCCCCTGCGTCAATACTCCGCATGGAGCGGTTTGTTGTGATGCTGACCCCGGCCGCTTTATCATTCGGGTCCGGACCTTTGCCGGTCTTATGCTCAAACAGATGATGGTTCATTTGCGATGAATCGCCTTTCCGTTGCAATCGCGCAGCTTAATTTTACCGTTGGTGATGTCGACGCGAACGTTGACAGGATTCTGGATGCGGCCCACCGGGCCCACTCAGAACTCGGATGTCGTGTTGTCATCTTTCCTGAACTTTCGATCACGGGTTATCCCCCGGAGGATCTGCTCTTTCGGGGGGATTTTCTCGAGCGCGTAAATGCAGGTTTGGACCGGTTGCTGGATACGACCACCGATATCGTTATGGTCGTGGGTCACCCGCACCTCGTCGGCGAAAAACTGTATAACGCCGCATCAGTCATCTCAGAGGGCAAGGTTGTCGCCTGTTATTGCAAACGGGAGTTGCCGAATTTCGGCGTCTTTGATGAAAAGCGTTATTTCGCTGCTGGAGACCAGTCCTGCGTTTTTGAAGTCGATGGGTTCAGCCTCGGCCTAACCATTTGTGAGGACGTGTGGCACCCGCAACCGGTCGCCGACTGCGCATCAGCAGGAGCCGACTTTATTGTCAATCTGAACGCGTCTCCCTACGACCTGCATAAGGCCCGCGAGCGCGAGGAGGAGGTGGTCAGTCTGCGTGCGAAAACATCGGGCGTCCCGATCATCTACGTTAATCTCGTCGGCGGTCAGGATGAACTGGTGTTTGATGGCGGGTCTTTCGTTTGTAATGCTGATGGTGAGGTAATCGCGCGGGAAAGGTTTTTTGAAGAAACGCTTTCTCGAATCGAGCTGACTTCATCCGGGATCGAACCGGACAATCCCGCGACGGCCCTCTTGCCGAGAGAAGAAAGTGTTTACCGGGCACTTTGTCTTGGCGTCAGGGACTATGTTCACAAGAACGGCTTTCAAGGTGCGGTGCTGGGTTTATCGGGCGGGATTGACTCAGCTTTGACACTGGCGATTGCCGCAGATGCGTTGGGAAAAGAGAACGTGCAGGCCGTTTTGATGCCCTCGCGTTATACCCGAAGTATCAGCACTGAGGATGCCGAGACTGAGACCAAGAGGCTGGGAGTGGCCTATCAGGTCATTCCGATCGAGCCGCTGGTGCAAAGTTATCGATCCCAACTGGATCCGATCTTTGAGGGTCTGCCGGAAGACACGACCGAGGAGAATCTTCAGTCCCGGATCCGGGGCAACTTGCTCATGGCGATATCGAACAAAACCGGCAGGCTGGTACTGGCTACCGGCAACAAGAGCGAGATGGCGGTTGGTTATGCCACGCTCTACGGCGATATGGCGGGCGGCTTTGCTGTTATCAAAGACGTCTTCAAGACGTTGGTATACGAGCTCGCGGTCTACCGAAACAGTGTCGAAGCGGTGATTCCGGAGCGGGTGATTTCCCGCGCGCCCTCAGCGGAACTGGCCCCCGATCAGGAGGATACCGACAGTTTGCCGCCGTATGAGGTGCTGGATCCGATCCTGGAGGCGTTCATCGAGCATGATCTGGGTGCAGACCAAATCCAGGCTCAGGGATTTGATGCGGACATCGTCGAAAAAATCACACGGATGGTTGTGCGCAACGAGTACAAGCGACGACAGGCGCCGCCGGGCGTCAGAATCACGCGCAGGGCATTCGGCCGGGATCGACGCTATCCCATCACCTCAGGGTTCAATTAAGGTAGGGACTGTCGGGATAGTTGAGCTTCAATACCCGAAGCGCATCGTTGTGGAGATCTTCAAGACCCATTCGGGCGTAAGCCCTGACCATGATACCCAGCGCATCCTCGACCGCGGAAGAATTCCGATAGGTTTCCAGCACTGACCGGGCCCGGTTAACTGCGGCAACGTCTGCACCCATAGCATAGTAGTACCACGCGACTTCGACTTCATGGGTTGCCAGCACATTGATAATGTAGATTAGTCGCCTTCGGGTATCGGGCGAATAGCGACTGTCGGGAAAACGGCTGATCAATTCCTGATAGGCGACGAAGGCTTCACGGACCGGGCCGATGTCGTTATTGGCCGGGTTATACCCTGACAGGGAATCAAACAGACTGTCGGAAGGCTCAAACAGGGCAAGCCCCTTGAGATAAAAAGCATAATCAACATTCGGATGGGTCGGATGCATCTGGATAAAGCGATTCGCTGCAGCTACTGTAAGCGCCGGCTCACTGTTCTTGAAATAGGCATAAGCTGAATCCAG
>DDZY01000008.1:3884-11341 GCA_002346525.1 Proteobacteria bacterium UBA2996 | reverse complement strand
CGGACTCTGGCTTTTTGGAACAGGGGAGGCCATGTTCATTGCGGCGGGCCTTGGGGTCAGTCCATGGACCGTACTCGCGCAGGGCATCTCAGTGCAGTCGGGTTGGAGCGTTGGATTTTCAACGTTTGTCGTCAGCGTTTCGGTCCTTGTTCTCTGGATACCGCTGAGGGAGGTTCCCGGGTTCGGTACGCTATCCAATGCAGTTTTGATTGCCGTTGCAATCGATGTCATGACGCCGTTATTGACGCTTCCTGACGGCTCGGGGATTCGCTATTTGCAGCTTGTCATGGGAGTAGTCTTAATTGGTGTTGGCAGTGGACTTTATTTGACGGCCAATCTCGGCCCGGGTCCACGCGACGGACTGATGACCGGGTTGCAGCGCAGGACCCGAAAACCGATCGGCTGGGTCAGGGCCGGACTCGAGGTCACCGTGCTGTGTTGCGGATGGCTATTGGGAGGGACGGTGGGTGTGGGGACGATCGTGTTTGCGATCGGCGTGGGATATGCCGTCGCACTGTCATTGTCACTCGTTAGACACTTTGGCTCTGCGCAGTCGTCTTGAAGTACTCCTGGCAACAGCGCATAAAGGCCTGGGCCCGACCGGTTTGACGCAGACCTGCAGGATGACCCAGTACCACCGACAGCGATGGCATTCTTTCCCTGATCGGCAAGCACTTCACCTTTCCGCCGTCATACGTCTGTTGTGAGGCCGGCTGCAGGTTAAGGATGCCGTAGCCCTCACCGCTCGCGACGAGACCGCGCACCAGTTCGAAAGATTGGCTGCGATGGCGCACTCTCGGTTGAAAGCCCAGCTTGCCAAAGAACCCCAGGAAGTAGTCGCGACTATGGGGCAGGTCGAGCAGGATGAAGGGTTCATCCCTCAGAGACTTCAAAGACAGGCTTGCACGGTTTGCCATAGGATGGGACGCCGGAAGTAGGACGTGTGGCTTTACGGTTGCCAGCGGCAGCCGTGCAAGCGTCGGGTCGAGATCGATATCATAAAGCAGCGCCATCTCGATATTGCCGTTATGCAGCAATTTCTGAAGTTCGTTGAGGGGTCCCTCACTGACTTTGATCTCAAGCTCCGGATGGCGTTCCCGTGCGAGCACCAGAAGACCAGGAAGAAAAAACGGTGACAGTGTCCAGAAACACCCCACTTCGAGGATCCCCTGAGCCGACTCACCCAGCGCCCGGCCGGTACTCGCGACTTCTTCGGCGTGAGCCACCAGAGATCGCGCCTGCGCCAGAAAAGTATTCCCGGCCGGGGTAAGAGAAACACCTCTGGCATGATGGCGAATCAGCAATTGCAGGCCGAGTTCTTCCTCGAGCTGCACAATCGATGTCGACAGGGCAGGCTGTGAGAGAAAGAGTTCCCTGGCGGCACTGGAGATATTCTGATGCTCCGCGATGCAGATAAAGTGACGCAACTGCCGAAGGGAAAATGACATAAAAAAAATCTATCTAATTCATTTCAAAACTATATTTTACAATTTTTGCGGGATCGCGATGATGCGGGGGTGTCGTATCGGCAAGCGTGCTGGCGTTTGCCGCCGATAGCCCCTTTAACACAGGAAGGAAGTCATGATTAGAACGGGAGAGGAGTACCGCGAATCGATTCGCGATGGCAGGGTGGTGTTCATGAACGGCGAGAAAGTGCCTGATGTCACCACGCACCCGATGTTCAAGCCGCTGGTCGATATACGCGCGCGGATCTACGACATGCAGCATGATGCGGCCACCGCGCCTTTGATGATCTATCACGACGACAAAGATGAGCGGTTTTCGGTGGGGTTGAAGCTGCCGTATACCCAGGAGGATTGGCAGGATAAGCGAAAGTCAACTGATGCGGTCTTTGAGGATATCGGTGGGGTAGTGACCCGAGTGGGGGATGAAACCGTGGGCGAGATGTGGTCGCTTTATGATGGCCAGGACGTACTCAACCAGGTCGATCCTCAGTTTTCCCAGAACATCGCCAATCATATTCATCGGGTTATTGATCACGATCCGTTCCACGTGTCCGCCAATACGGATCCCAAGGGTGACCGGTCCAAGGCGCCCCAGGATCAGGATCCAGACATGTTGCTGCACGTCGTCAAGGAAACCGACGAAGGCATCGTCGTTCGTGGCGCCAAATTTGAGACTGCAGCACCTTACGCCAATCAGGCATTCACCAAGCCCACCATTGCCAACTGGGGCAATGAAGCCTATTCAGATTACGCGGTAGGCTTCATCTGTGATCTTGGGTCGCCGGGCATCCGGATGATCTGTCGAACGGGCTTTTCCGGGCGTGCCCCCAAAGAAGACTATCCGCTGTCAAACCGCTTTGATGAGATCGATGCGCTGGTCATCTTCGACAACGTCCTGATTCCCTGGGAGAACGTACTGTTCTACCGCCATACCAAGGCAGCAGCCTTTATCCGGGCGACGCTGCACCGCTATTCGGCCTTTGCATTTGTCCAGCGCATTCTCAAATACGCGGACATGATGATTGGGGCGGCATTGTTTAACGTGAAGCAGACGGGGCTGGATAAGCAGCAGGCGGTTCAGGAAAAGCTTGCTCAACTGGCGGTGTATCGCGAGGGTATTCATGCGCACCTCACAGCCGCCATCGCGCTTGCCGAGAAAAGTCCTAGCGACCTTTTGATGCCCAACCAGTCGTTGCTCTTCACGGGCCGGGTTCATGCGTGCGCCAACCTTCCGGCCATGATGCATCTGGCGCGTGAGCTATGCGGTGGTCAGATCTGTGTCACGCCGGATCTCGCGTGTTTTGAGGATCAGGAGAGCGGCCCTTGGCTGGAGAAATATTATTCCGTTAATGAGAACTGGTGGGCTGAGGATCGCCGTAAACTACTGGCTTACGCCCGAGATCTACTGAACTCGGATTACGCTGGGCATCGATTGACTTTCCAGCTTTTTGCCCAAGCCCCTCCATTTGCGCATTTGGGCGCGGTCTACCGGAATTTTGACTGGGAGGATACGCTGGATTTTGTTCGACGTTCGGCCGATTTGTCTGATAGGGTAACTGCCGATTTCTCCGCTAAACCCAAATCTGGGTCATAAGCGGCGGCGGGCGTAATTTGGGAGTATCAGGTGACGGTCTCTGGACCATGTCTCCTGGCGATAACACAAGCGTCACGATCGATTGGAAGGAGGATCTGAGATGATTCATGAGCGTATTCGGCCGTTCAATACCCGGGAGACTTATCCTGAGCAGAAGCTGGATAATGATCTTTGCCAGGCGGTGGTGGCCCGGGGAACTTGGGTATTTCTGCGAGGTCAGGTGGCTCAGGATTTGGATACCCGTGAGTCGTTGCATGTGGGCGACGCTGGTGCACAAACCGCCAAGGCAATGGAAAATATCCAGATGTTGCTAGAAGAAGCGGGTAGTGAACTGGGACATATCTGTAGGATCGTGGTTTATCTGACCGATATTCGCTACCGCGATGCCGTCTACCAGGAGATGGGTAAATGGCTGAAAGGGGTATTCCCCTGTTCCACCGGCCTGGTCGTTCCAGCATTGGCGAGACCGGAGTGGGTTGTGGAGATTGAAGTGACTGCTGTGATCCCGGATTAAGGTCTTGAAGCCGGAGTAAAAGTAAAGACCAAAGATAAGTTGAAGCGATAAAGGTAATAGGGGTAACAGAGGAGGTAAAAGGTATGTTGAGCGAAACCCAGATTTCAGAGTTCAAGCGTCAGGGCTATCTCATGTTGCCGGGACTGGTGTCGGAGACCGTGCGTGGTGATCTCCTGTCACAGTTGCAGGAGTGGGTAGAGGAAAGTCGTGAGTACGACGCCAATTACGGTTTTGACACTCCCAATGGCAAGGCCCGTTTCGATCTCGAACAAGGGCACACCGCTGCCCATCCCCGCCTTCGTCGAGTCGCAAATCCGACGGATATTTCTGAGATTTACCAAAAGCTGCTTTTCGAGGGAGACCTGCCGCAAGTGGTTTCAGATCTCATTGGGCCCAACGTCTTCTTTCACCACTGCAAACTCAACAACAAATTTCCCGGGGCAGGGACTCGAGTCGAATATCATGCCGACCATCCGTTTGATCCCCACACCAACGACGATGGGATTACGGTGCTGCTCTTTCTCGATGATATGGATGAAGACAACGGCTGCGCGCGACTGGTGCCCGGTTCGCACCGCGAAAGATATACCCATTTCCATGACGGCAAGTTTATTGGCTCAACAGATCCGGCGCTGTTTGATCAGTTTGACGGCAGAGCCGATAGCCTCGTCGGCAAGGCCGGTGACGTTTGTCTGATGGATATCTGGACACTGCACGGCGGAGGACCTAATCAGTCACAAGATCGAGACCGCCGGATGCTGATCGCTGACTACCGTGCGGCTGATGCCTTTGCCATCATGCCGCCTGCGGTACCCTCCCGTTTTTACCGGCGTATCGTGGCCGGCGAACCGACACATGTTGCACGCCTCCGCGCAGGAACCATGGAGATTCTTGAGCCGTATCCTGATGACTCGTTCTTTGGACTGCAGGGCCAACAGGCAGCCGGTGCGGATGAGGGTAAGGATGAGGTAGCACAGTGACTTTTTCGATTGTAGGGATGTGTGAACGGGCGGCAATGGCCGGGGTGGCGATCACTACCTCCAGCATCAGTGTGGGGAGCCGATGTCCCTGGGTCAGGGCAGGTGCCGGCGCCGTGGCTACACAAAATGTCACGGATCCCTCCATTGGTAATGAAATGCTTGATTTGATGGCGCAGGGAGTTGATGCGCCATCCGCTTTGGCATCGGTAATGGATGAGAGACCATTCGCGCAATATCGCCAGGTCACGGCAGTTGATCTCAGGGGCAACATCGCCGAGTGTACGGGATCGGAAATTCTCGGCACCCACGCGGTGTCTCATGGCCATCAATGCGTCGCCGCAGGAAATCTGCTTTCGTCTACCAAAGTGCCAGCGGCCATGACGGAAGGATTCTCCCGGCATGCCACTTCGCATCTGGCAGAGCGTCTTTTGTGCGCCCTGGAAGCTGGCGTAGCAGCCGGTGGGGAGGAAGGCCCCACTCATTCGGCGGCGTTGCTGGTGGCTGGGGAGAATGCCTGGCCCCTCGTGGATTTGCGGGTCGATTGGTCCGATGATCCAGTGAGTGATCTTCGGGATCTGTGGCTGCGCTATCAGCCACAGATGAATGATTATCTGGATCGTGCGCTGAATCCCGCAGTTGCGCCTGCGTACGGCGTACCGGGTGATCCGTGAGTATTCCTGAGGCTGGCGATCAGGCGCAGGACGACGCGCTGTATCAGCTCCTTGGGGAGCTGATTGCATTCGACACCACCAGCCGCAACTCCAATCTGGATCTCATTGCCTGGATCAAAAATTACCTGGCCGGTTTCGGCATCGACAGTTTACTGGTCCATGACGAGACGGGCGCCAAGGCGAATCTCTATGCGACCGTAGGCCCTCAAGACAAGCCAGGGGTCATGCTTTCCGGCCATACCGATGTGGTACCTGTGGATGGACAGGACTGGTCAACAGACCCCTTTGTGTTGAGTCGGCAGGCAGGGGCGCTTTTCGGGCGGGGAACCGCTGACATGAAAGGCTTTATTGCCTGCGCACTCGCTAAAGTTCCACAGATGATGGAAAAGCCCCTGTTGGCGCCAGTGCATCTCGCGTTTTCCTATGATGAAGAGATCGGATGCATTGGTGTCCGCCGGCTCCTGGATGTGCTGACGCAGCAGCCCGTCAAACCTGCCATGGGGATCATCGGGGAACCCACCACCATGAAGGTGATTAATGCACACAAGGGAAAGCAGAGTTGGCGCGTCCATATCCGAGGGCGCGCAGCCCATTCAGCCTATCCCGTGGAAGGCGTGAACGCGGTAGAGATTGCAGCGGATCTGATCTGCCACATCCGGAATGTCTATAAAACGGCGCATGAGCACGGCCTGATCGATAATGGCTATCGTGTGCCCCACAGTACTCTGCACGTTGGACCCATTAAGGGGGGGCGGGCGCTCAACATCGTGCCGGACGCCTGTGAGTTCCGCTTTGAATTGCGGCATTTGCCAGAGGAAAAAGCGGATAGCTATTTTCAGCAGATCGCATCTTATGTGGAACAAGAGCTCCTGCCGAGGATGCATGCCGTCGATCCGGAGACGTCGATTTCTATTGAACCACTTGCCGGGTATCCCGGACTCAACACGCCTGCCGATGCGCCAGTGGTACGTTTTGTCCAGATGCTCCTGGAGGATAACAATGATCCTGAGAAGATCAGTTTTGGATCAGAAGCAGGACTCTTTGGTGACCAGGTGAAGATTCCTTGCGTCGTATGCGGTCCGGGCAGTATTCTGCAGGCGCACCGCCCGGATGAATATGTGGAAGAAGTGCAACTGATGCAGTGCTGGCAGTTTATCGGCCGGTTGGTCTCACATCTGCAGTCCCGGGGGCTGCAGCACTGAATCTGCGCTATGGCGCGAGATCGAGAGAAAGTGGTGACCCTATGAGAACAATCTTCAGTGAACAGCATCGGTTGCGCGATGCGAGAACCGAGTTATATGGCGGTGAGCTGGTCAAGCCGTTTGAACGTCCGTCGCGTGCCGATATGGTTGTTGAGGCAGTGCGTGATGCCAAGCTGGGATCGGTTGAGGCACCTGAATCCTTTTCAATGGATCCTGTGCTGAGGATTCATGATGCTGACTTTGTTGCTTTTCTTGAGACTGCCTGGAAGGAGTGGAGTCAGACCGGATACACCGGTGAGGCAATGGCATCTGTCTGGCCGGCAAGACGGATGCAGTGCCGGGTGCCCCGGTTTATAGAAGGGAAACTGGGCTACTATGCGCTGGCAGCCGAAACCTCTATCACGGAGGGGACCTGGGAAGCGGCGGTGGCTTCAAAAGATGTGGCGCTGACCGGGGCCAAGGCCCTCGTCTCAGGGGAGTCCGGAATTTTTTCCCTGTGTCGCCCGCCGGGACATCATGCGGCGCGGGATATGTTCGGCGGATACTGTTTTCTCAATAATGCTGCGATTGCGGCCCAGTATTTGCTCGATAGTGGCTCGGAGCGGGTGGCCATCCTGGATGTGGATTTCCATCACGGAAACGGCACGCAGGATATATTCTATGAGCGCGATGATGTGCTCTTCTGTTCGCTGCACGGTGACCCAGAGGACGCCTTTCCCCATTATCTGGGCTATTCTGATGAGATGGGATTGGGTGCCGGCATGGGCTTTAACCGCAATTACCCGATGCCGCCGGGGACCCTGTTTAGTCGGTGGCGCGAAGCGTTGGATGACGCGTTAGGCCACATCCGGGAATTCTCACCGCAGCACTTGGTGGTGTCTCTGGGCGTTGATACTTTTGAGCACGATCCCATTAGTTTTTTCAAGTTGACCACCCCGGACTATCTTACAGTGGGCGAACTTATTGGCGAGCTGGGGATTCAGACCCTGTTTGTCATGGAGGGTGGATACGATATTGGAGAAGTCGGTCT
>DDZY01000008.1:0-3502 GCA_002346525.1 Proteobacteria bacterium UBA2996 | reverse complement strand
GAAGCAATAAGTCAGATTCAGCTAGTCAGTGCGGAAGTTTGCCCTTTCGCCCAACGCAGCCGTCTCGCGCTCTTGGAAAAAAAACTGTCGTTTGAGTTGGTAGAAATCAATCTCGATAACAAACCTGATTGGTTTACCAATGTCTCTCCCTACAGCAAGGTGCCGGTTCTCCTGCACGGTGACACCGCAATCTATGAGTCAACGGTGATTAATGAGTACTTGGATGAGATAGCACCGGAACCCAATCTACTCCCAAGGTCTCCGCAGCAGCGGGCTGAAGCTCGAATATGGATTGATTTTGACAATTCTCGGATCGTGCCCATTTTTTACAAAGTCCTGCTTGCTCAGGATGATCAAACACAGACAGAATTAAAATTTAGAATGATTGACGCTTTACGCCGTCTGGAGCAGGCTGGTTTCCCTGGCCGCGAGATGGGCCCCTTCTGGTTTGGCAGTGAGGTGTCTCTGGTGGATATTGCGATGTATCCCCACTTTGAGCGGTTTAATGTTCTGAAGCACTATCGAGATATTGAAATTCCCGATAATTGCGCGAAGATACATACATGGCTTGAGGCGATGAAAGCACTGCCAAGTGTGCAAAAGACTGAAAAAGGCGACGATTACCATATTAAGGCATATGAAACCTATGCGGAAGCCACAGCATCAGGAACTACCGCAAAAGACATGCAGATCCTTTAACTAGGCACATCGATTTTCGTGGAGCGGTTAACGTACTAAAGGGCTTTGAGTTATAAATGCCGGACTCACCCGATGGATTAGTCGATCAGAAATATAGCGGCATCAGGATATTGAAGAGGAGAACGTAATGTCAGCACCGCTAAAAACATATGATACCAAGGCGCTCTGGGAAAAAGACCGCGATCACAATATTCATCCCTGGACCGACTTTGCCTCATTCAAGGAAGAGGGATCTTTGGTCATGTCGCATTCCGATGGTGCCTACGTCTTTGATTCAGATGGCAATCGGTTCATGGACGGCATCGGCGGTCTTTGGTGCGTCAATATTGGATATGGCAATGATGAGATGGCTGAAGCCATTGCCGATCAGGTGCGACAGATTCCTTACTATTCGACGTTCAATCACCTGACTACCCCGCCTGCGGCCACGCTAGCGGCGAAACTGGCCGAACTGACTCCGGGATCGCTAAATCACGTTTTCTTCGGGACCGGCGGCTCGATGGCGAACGACACCGCTATCCGGATCATACACTTCTATTTCAACCGTCTGGGGCAACCGAACAAAAAGAAGATCATCGCGCGCACCGACGGATACCATGGCAGTACTTATCTCGCCATGTCGATGACCGGCGTAACCTTCGACCATCAGGGTTTTGATCTGGCACCGGATCTGGTGCACCACATTCCGGCACCGAACACGTACCGGCGTCCTGAAGGTATGAGCGAGGAAGCCTTTTGTGATCAAACCGTGAGTGATCTTGAGAACAAGATCCTGGAACTCGGTCCTGAAAATGTTGCCTGTTTTATCGCTGAGCCGATCATGGGTGCCGGCGGCGTTATCGTACCGCCGGCCGGGTATCACCGGCGTACCCGTGAGGTGTGTGACAAGTACGACGTCCTCTATATATCTGATGAGGTGGTCACCGGGTTTGGCCGGCTGGGCCATTTCTTTGCCTCTGAAGGGGTTTTTGATTTTGTGCCTGATGTCATTACCTGTGCGAAGGGTATCTCCTCTGGATACCTGCCATTATCAGCGACGATTCTTTCTGAAAAAATCTACGATGTTATTAGTGTTCCCCAGGCGAAAGGCGCCATGTTCACTCACGGATTTACTTACTCCGGGCATCCCGTCGTTTGTGCGGCGGGGGTCAAGAATATCGAGATCATGGAGCGCGACGATATTTGCGGTCACGTTCGGGAGGTGGGGCCGTATTTCGAGTCTGAGCTCAAGATGCTGGGGGACTATCCGATAGTCGGTGATGTGCGTGGCAGCCACTTCATGATGTGTATCGAAAATGTTGCAGACAAAGCAAGCAAGGAAATTTTTGCTCCGGAGGTTGAAATTGGCAACCGGATTGCCCGGCATTGTCAGCAAAGAGGGCTGATTGTTCGTCCTATTGCGCACCTGAATGTGATGTCGCCCCCATTGATCCTTGATCGTGGCCAGATTGACGAAATGGTTGGGATTCTGCGGGCGAGCATCGAGGCTACGATGGATGAACTGGTTCGTGAAAATCTCTGGAGCGGCTAACAGGCCTCTAGGCGAAATGAGTGTGATGAGTGCAAAAAGAGTCTACTGCGACAATCGCAGAGCCTTGCAGGGGTAAGGGGTGACACAGACTGAAAAACCCGCTCAGGATCCCTGGCTGCTGACGCCCGGTCCGCTCACAACCTCGCGTACCGTAAAAGAGGCAATGCTGCACGATTTTGGTTCCCGCGATCAGCGCTTTATTGATATCAACCGCCACGTCAGAGATCGTCTGGTGGAAATCATTGAAGGGCAGGGGTCCCACGTCTGTGTTCCGCTGCAGGGCAGTGGGACCTTCGTGGTCGAGGCAATGCTCAGCAACTTCGTGCCGTCATCGGGGAAGGTTCTGATCCTGATCAATGGGGCATACGGCGCGCGGATGCAGTCCATTTGCGAGTATCACCGTCTTCAGTCGGACGTTCTGCAATGGCCGGAGGACAAACCGGTTGATCCCAAACAGGTCGCCGAGCGCCTTGCAGAGGATTCTGGCATCACGCATGTTGCCGTGGTCCACTGTGAAACCACAACCGGCATCCTCAATCCGATCGAAGCGGTCGGGAAAGTGGTAGCGGACGCAGGCAGGGCATTGCTTATCGATTCGATGAGCGCGTTTGGAGCGCTGCCGGTATCGGCAAAAGAGATCAACTTTGATGCTTTGGTTGCTTCGAGCAATAAATGTCTTGAGGGAGCGCCTGGAATGGGTTTCTGCCTGGCCTCGGAATCGGCTCTCACGGCAACTCAGGGCAATTCGGATAGTCTGTGTCTCGATCTTTACCAGCAGTGGCGGGGATTAGAGTCGAACGGACAGTGGCGGTTTACGCCGCCAACGCACTGTATTCTGGCGTTTGATCAGGCACTGAAGGAGTTCGATGCCGAAGGCGCCGTGGCAGGCCGGGGCGGGCGCTACCGGGAGAACTGTGAGGCACTCGTCTCAGGAATGCGCGCCATGGGATTCGAGACGCTTTTGCCGGATTCACTGCAGGCGCCGATCATCGTTACCTTCAGAATGCCGGCGGATGCGGGATTTGACTTCCAGCGCTTCTACGATGGCTTGAGCGAAAGAGGTTATGTCATCTACCCAGGCAAACTGACCGTGGCGGAAAGTTTTCGGATGGGGTGCATTGGACGCCTTAGCATCAGTGAGATCCGTGGCGCGCTTGAAGCTGTGCGCATTGTCATGGAGGAGATGGGCGTTGACTCAGGAAGTCCCGCCAACTGACCCAAGCCCAGCGCACTGAGCGTACGCACCAACAAAGATCAGATCAAGACAAATAC
>DDZY01000198.1:9679-13574 GCA_002346525.1 Proteobacteria bacterium UBA2996 | reverse complement strand
CCCATCGGCAAGCGCCTGCGCCGCCACGGGGTCGTCTGTTTCCCGCCACAGGGTCCAGATCTCTGATGCTATTTGGTCGGCTGACTCTTGGTCAGCCGCCAATTTGAGTTCTGCAAAAAGTCGATCCAGCCGGGGATCGTTCTGGTCGGCTATGGATGGTGTTGCCAGAAGCGCCCACATTACTGTTACTGCAAATAGGGATGCGATCCGCGACACGGTGACGGATCTGTTCATTCTATTGATCCAAGAAAGTCCAGAGCGCGAGTGTGTAAAGTTTCGTTCGCGCTTGCCAGCGCTTGCCCGGCAGAATCAAAGGTCAGAGGATGGCCTTGCCAGTCGCTGATGCAGCCACCGGCTCCCTCGATGACGGGCACCAGCGCCAGATAGTCAAAGCGGCCAAGCCCTGCTTCCAGTACCAGATCGGTAAATCCGCAGGCCAGCAGTCCATAGGCATAGCAGTCAGCGCCGAACTGGCGAAACCGCACCACTTCACTCATGCGGGAAAATACTCTCCACTCTTCCGGACTGAACATATCGGGCGTGGTTGCATTCAGCGTCGCATCTTCAAGAGAGTACGTGGCAGCACTGCGACATATACGCCCGTTATACAGTGTTGGCTGATCCTTGATCCCCAGCCAGCGCTCATCTAAAGAGGGCATATCAATGACGCCCATGACGGGTCTGCGATCTTGAAGGAGTGCAATCAAACATCCAAAAGTCCGTTTCCCCGTGGCGAAACTCTTAGTGCCATCAATTGGATCGATTACCCATAACCACTCGGAATGAGTATTGTCTTCTCCTTCTTCCTCCCCGTACACGCCGTGCTCAGGATACTGCTCAGCGATCATCAGCCGCGCTTTCTGTTCGATTTCAAGATCCGCGATGGTCACCGGGGTGCCATCCGATTTTCGCGAGATATCCTGAGGCTGACGGAAATACCGTTGCGTGATGTCTCGTGCCCGGTCGGCGAGTTTTGCTGCGAAATCGGCGAATTCAGACAAGGCGGGAGTGGACATAGTCAGGATAGCTATTGTTGCGCGTCCAGGCGGGACAGATCCACCTCTTGCAGGATCTTTTTCCGCCCTCCGAAAGCAATCATTCGAGGGGATTTATCAACAATTTCAAAATGGGCCGATACCTTTTTGAACTTAACATACAGGCTGCCATCAGCCGTGTCGCGAGAAAGAGAAAATCGGGAAATCACTTCAAGGCCATCGCTATCGATATGAAGCGGATCGATATGGATTTCCTCTTCTCGGCTCTGAACGAGCATTCGCCCGTCAACATTCTTGACGTTTAGAAATTCGTCAACTTTAGATTTCTTTTTTGTCGGGTCACGAAACATATGCAGGAGAGGTTCTACATCGCGCATGGCAAGGTGCATTCTGGCGCTGACCTCAAACGGCTTTTGCCAGACAAGACGACCGCGCTCGATTTCAACTTCTCCCCACCAGTCTTCGTCTGTTTCTCTGGCTTCCGATGAGACCTGTGCATTGTCAAGACGAAGGGATGAATTATTCAGTCGAAAGACCCGGGTCCGCCAATCTCCCTCAGACAGGTTTGCAGAGAGGTGAAAGTCAGCCTCAATTTCCCGGTTTCGAGCAGACAGCGTCACATCAGTGCCGGCGATCTCTATCAGGCCGTGGGCGACACCGTTATCAATGGAGAAGCCTCCGTGGGTTGTTGCTGACCCAGACAGGAATCTGAGCCCTGTATTGGGCGGTATAAATTTGTTGTAATGTCGGACGTCCTCAACGCGGCCTTGTTCGATATGGAAGGAGAGGGCGCCCGTCCCATCTGCTTTCTGGGAATAAAGCAAAAGACGATGTGCGTGCCCCTCGATATCAAGATCGGAGCCGGAGAGATAGGGAGCATGACTCCCCGACTCGGCAATCTGAAACTCATCTAAGTCGATCTGAATCTCTACCGGCCTTTTCCGTTCCGGATCTACAGAAGCTTTCAAGGTGCCGTTGCCGGTTGCCTCGAACTGCAGGAATGTGGTCTTTAGGCTTTCTGACTCAAAAGTGAGATGGGAACCCGGCATGAGTTCTCCATTTTCGATCATGAGATGGGCTTCGAGGTCGCCTTCGCCTGTGGTTGTCAGGTTCAGTTCCTTGTCTGGCAGAAAAGAGACCGGACCAATGCTCGCAAAATTGCCCCTCGCATTTACGGTCCCCGTAAAAAACCGCAGTTTGTCCTTGCCCTTGAATTGATGAGGCCGGTGGCTGGCGATTGACAGGTCTGCGTCGATCCGCAGGGGTGTCCCGTGATTTTTCGCGCCTGTCTGGTTGTTGATGACCATCGTGCCGACGGCGCGATCGATCTGCATGAGGCCGCCCTTTGTGACAATACTCATCTTGAGATCATCCAGGGTTCCGGATCCCAGGAACGCCATATCGTCTACACCCGTCAGGTTTTGAATGGTGACTTTCCGTACTCCGGTTGCAGAGATGCCATCAAGCTTGATGGTCCAGGGTGGTTTTGTGGCACTGCTGTCTGATTGAGTTTCCTCGGTCACTTTTGCGTACTGCACTTCCACGCCGACGGCCTCCGCTTGCGTGATATCCACTGTTTTCGAGAACAGGCTGAATACAGAGACGCTGACGGCCCCAGCATCCACAATCAACCCGAATTGGTTGCGGGGCGTCGTTGACTGAAGCTCAAGACCGCTCACGGTAAAGTGCCCGGGAAGAATGGTCCATGCGCTTTGCCAGGACATAGTGAGTTTTTGCGGCTTGATATTTGCCAAAACGTGGGCCGCGCCCGTCAAGATCATGACGTTGGCAATAACCGGGTAGGCAAGTAGCACCAGGATCACAATGATGCTGTTTCGGCGGCTTCGTTTACTACGCATCTGCTTGCTTCCGTCGAGGTGATCTAGGGGAAGAAACTTTTGATACCATTTACACGAAAGCCCCGGTGCATCGGTTTGGGATCATCATTCATGTTAACAGACGATTCATGCTCTTGATATCACGCACACTTCGGTCCTTGTCTATTTGTTCGAGCGTCTTGTTGTTGGGGCTTCTGGCAGGTTGCGCGTCTCTTCCTGGTCCCGTGGAGAGGGCAGAAGAGTTTACGGTTGCGGTGACTGGGGATTCAGTGCTTGATCAAACCATCTCCGACTTCCTGGCTCCGTACCCCGATCAGAGTGCGGCACATTTTCTCAAAGATGGGCTGGATGCGTTTGCGGTGCGGTTGACGGCGGCCGACCGGGCGAGTCGGTCGATTGATGCCCAGTACTACCTGTTTCACGACGATGTCACCGGTGGACTCTACGCCGAGAGTTTGTTGCGGGCTGCCAAGCGGGGCGTGAAAGTGCGATTACTGCTCGACGACATGGGCGCACACCGACGGGATAAATTCCTGCTTACCCTGGATCATCACCCCAATTTCGATATCCGGATATTCAATCCCTTTGCCAATCGCAATGTGCGAGCCCTTGAGTATCTCTACCGCTTTGGACTGGTGACGCGCCGTATGCACAACAAATCAATGGTAGTAGACGGCGTGGTGGCAATTACCGGCGGCCGGAACATTGGGGATGATTATTTCGATGCAAGCCCCAAGTCCAATTTCATCGATTTGGACGTCATGGTATTCGGGCCCGCAGTCGATCAGATAGCTCGACAGTTTGATGACTACTGGAATAGCCCTTTGTCCTACGATATTGACAACCTGGCGAAGCAGGAACCTGCTCCAACGGAGGTGCTCTCAAGTTGGCAAGCCCTGCATGACGAGGCCGTGAGACAAAGCGATAGTGTTTACCTCAAGCGTGTGGAACAGGCAGCGTTTCTAGAACACCTTAGAGAGGGCACGCTGCCAATCAGTATCGGTCCCGCAATGGTGCTTGTCGATCAGCCGCAGAAAGTGCGCGAACCCCTCTATGACGATA
>DDZY01000198.1:8362-9363 GCA_002346525.1 Proteobacteria bacterium UBA2996 | reverse complement strand
GACACACCTGGCGCCGGATTTATGGCCTTATTTCAGGCAAGCCGAAATCGAGCTGGTCATCCTGAATCCCTACTTTATTCCAAGCGATAGCGGCGTCCAAGTTCTTTCCGACGCTGTGAAGAGAGGCTGCCAGGTAGTAGTGTTGACTAACTCATTGGCGGCCAACGATGTTGCGGCGGTGCACGGTCATTATGCAAAGTACCGCAAGCCATTGATCAAGGCAGGGGTTGAACTTTATGAGCTTCGGGCAGATCGCGAGATGCCGGAGTTTGATGAAACAGACCTTGCGGCGTTGTCGGATCACATCAGTCTTCACATCAAGACTTTTGTCTTTGATCGCCAGCAAACTTTCATCGGGTCGTTAAATCTGGATGCGCGTTCGGTTTACCAGAATACCGAGCTTGGCGTGATTGTGGAGGACCCCAAGATGGCTGGCCAAATTGCCGAATTGGCATTGAACAACCTGCCAAGGCTTGCCTATCAGGTGCAATTGGATGATAGGGGCAGGATGACCTGGACAGGGTGGGACCGTGACAGCCAGCAGGAAATAGTCTTATATAAGGAGCCGGATGCCAGCTTCTGGCTAAAAACCATTGCCTGGATCTCCCGGATTGTGCCGGTGGAAAGCCAGCTTTAAACCGATACGCGCTCAAAGGAAACAGTTAACGATATGGATCTGGGTCTCAAAGGAAAAAGCATCATGGTGGCCGCTGCAAGTCGCGGCCTGGGATATGGCATCGCACATCAGGTGGCGAAAGACGGAGCACGGGTCTCTATCGCGGCGCCGACCGAGCCGCGGGTTCATGATAGTGCGCAACGGCTTCGCGAAGAGACGGGAGCCGATGTCATCTCCTGTGTCTTTGATGCCCGGGATGAAAAGTCAATTGCCAGGTGGCGGGATACCACTGTGGCTGATTTTGGGGGGATTGACGGCCTTGTCGTCAATGCGGGCGGCCCCCCGGCGGGCCTGTTTGATGATTTTGACGACGAGGCTTGGCAGG
>DDZY01000198.1:0-8025 GCA_002346525.1 Proteobacteria bacterium UBA2996 | reverse complement strand
CTGCTGAGCGCGGTTCGAATGATTCGTTCAGTACTGCCTTCCATGCGTGAACGCGGCGGCGGGTCAATCGTGACCGTCACATCCTCATCAGTGAAAGAGCCGATCGATATGCTGCTGCTGTCAAACGTGATGCGTTCGGGCGTGACGAGTCTTGCAAAAAGTCTTTCGCAACAGCTGGCAGCGGAAGGAATTCGGGTCAACAATCTGGTGCCGGGAGCGATCAACACCGATCGCCTGAGAGGATTGATGCAGACGCAAGCCGACCGAACGGGTAGACCCTTTGAGGAGATTTCAAAAGCCCGGGCAGCGACTGTGCCGATGGCCCGGTTTGGTGAAGCGGATGAGTTTGGCCAGGCGGGCGCTTTTCTGCTGTCGGATGCGGCGGCCTATATTACGGGTGAAACGCTGGTGGTAGACGGCGGCGCGATGAAAACGGTCTGGTAGGGCGGGGCGGTTACCTCTCGGCCGACAGATAACAGATGAATGCAGCGTCCGCTTCACCGGTTTCGGTCGCGGTGAAGACACCGTCCCCCTCCTGGGTTTTCTCGTCGGTTCCCTCCCAGTGGACGAGCACCCGGGAAAAGCCCGCCTCATCCAGAAGTTCCCGGACTTCCGGAAGCGTCCAGAGCCGCCAGTCGTAATTGAAGGCCCGCTTTATTTTTGATCCGTCCGGAAACTTGAAATGAATCTGGCAGTTTATTTCACCGGTAATCGGGTTATATCGATTCTGGTCCCAGACATAGATGAAGTCATCGTGATCGGTCTCTTCTTCCATCTCACGCATCGTTTCGTATCCGCCATAAAAGTCGAGGAATAAAATGCCGTCATCGACGAGGTAGTCGTGAATCCGTGAGAAATATCCTCTCAATGACTCCCGGGTGTGGAAAATCCAGTAACTGAAGTTCATCGCAAGGACGACATCCATCGCAGGGGTGTCGATTGTCAGGACGTCAGCGTGCAGAAGCTGAATCCGGTCCGTCGCGTCTTCAGCTAGCTGTCCAAGATTGTGTCTTTCGCCCCAGGCCAGTACCTCTTCGTCCAGATCGACTCCCCACGCCAGATTGTCTGGCCGCCTGCGGACCCATTCACAACTCGTATTGGCGGTCCCGCAAAAATCCTCTCTCAATGTACGCGCCTGCCGACCTTTGAGTTTTAGAAAGGTTTCATCAACCATGTCGATCTCGGACTCGACGCACTGCACCGCACGCTCATAAAGAACATGCCGATCGGCCTGGTCGGCCTGACGTATCCGCGCTGCGAGTGGATCATGACGGCGGGTATTCTTGCTTTGTTTGTTCTTTTTGCTCATAACTGATCTTGTAACGGACGCAGCGGCGGTTTTGGCGTAGCCAGCAGAGTTAACTGACCAGGAATGGGGCCGAGGATCTGATACGAATCGCGGTAGACAGCAGCGCGTATGTTAGCCCAAACGTTTACGCACCGAAAGAGAAAAGGGGCCTCAGAAGGGAGACGCCTTCAGCACCGCCGCTGAGATCAACGAGTACATGCGCGTCATCATGATGCCGCCTTCTGCCTCATTTACAACGACAGGAACACCGTTCTTTTCGGCTTCAGAGACGAGTAGTGTCTGCAGATCCCATATTGCCTCGATGTTATCCAGATAATGCTTCCTCCCCCGCCTCGGAGCAGAGATGGCGCGGCCTCTGAAGAAGGCCTGGAGGGTCCTTTTCCGGTCGGCAGCGATCAGCAAAGGCACAACGATGGCATCCGGTGGCAGGGTAAAGTCCTTGACGATCGAGGGCCTGACGTGCACGCCCTCAACAATCGTAGAGAACTGCTCGCGTTGTGAACGAGCTAGAAGCGCATGCAGGGCGACTTCAATTTCGTCAGCCTGCCGGTTGAAGCCCTTGCTCAATGTCTCGATGGTGTAACGGTTTGACGGCGGGCTATTGACGGCTTTCCATGCCTCGAAACTTGAGTAGTGCAGTTCTGGGGCGATCTCAGGAGGACGCAAAGAGCGCATGACTTCCCGGAACATGTCGGTAGATGCGGTTCGTGAGATATTGAGGCGACTCGCAAGCAACGAAGCCGCGTGACTCTTGCCCACACCGGGTGTCCCGCCAATGAGGATGACGAGTGTCCGGTTGGATTGTCGCAGGCGGTGCCAGGCATCAAGATAATCTGCAAATAGCTCCCCCGCTTCGCGCTTCACCATTTCACAGGCGAGCCCGTGCAGTTCCTGTCGGTCAATGCCTTGGGAATAATCCCGCGTCAGGCGATCATGGGTATCCCGGACGAGGCGTTCAGAGAGGCTTTCTGGAATTCCACATATCTCAAGACGATGCCGAAAGATGGTTCGGGAGAACCACATCCTGTCCCGATCCTTTTCATTGATCCGGATCCAGGCGGGACCGGCCTTGGTAAGTCGATAGCGCTCGACCATCTCCGGTCCGGATTCTTCGAGCAGGATGCTGGAAACCGCCTCGGTAATGTCGTCGGAGCTGATTTCCTCCCGGGCCGCTAACTGGTTTCTGACCGCTGACGCGATCTCGTAGGCCTCACTGAACGTGAGACCCACTTTCTGCAAAGACCGTGTCAGGACGCCGCGCAGAAAAGGTGCTGACTCCCCATCAGGATGGATGACGTTCAGTCGGGACACGCGGAACTGCTCTGGCTTGAAAGTAATGAATTGTGGAAGGTAACCTGCCGATACTAACAGAGAAGGAAAAATTCGGCCTAAACCCATGAATGAGATGCGAGCGGGATATAATGATCTCGGGACGTTGTGACCCAGAATAACCCGTGACAGATCAGGCTCCAATTCAAGCTCCAGCATCGGCAGTGACCGAGGTCGTCTCCCGACTCGAGGCGCAGTTTGGTGATCGTCTTTCCAAGACGGCGGCGATTCGTGAGCGCTTTGGCAAAGATGAATCCTTTCACGCTAGTGTTCCACCTGATGCTGTGGTGACTCCCGAATCTACGGAAGAAGTCAGTCAGATCGTAAAACTCTGCGCGAAGCATCAGGTCCCCGTGATTCCGTACGGAACCGGGACGGCCCTGGAGGGGCATGTTGCCGCGCTGCATGGCGGTATCTCCATCAATATGCAGGAGATGAATGACGTCATTGAGGTGCATGATGAGGATCTTGATGTGGTGGTTCAGCCAGGCGTCACCCGTAAGCAACTGAACCGGTATCTGCATGATCGTGGGCTGTTCTTCCCGATAGACCCTGGTGCAGATGCATCCCTCGGTGGCATGACAGCTTGCCGGGCATCCGGTACCAATGCGGTTCGCTATGGCACCATGCGGGAGAACGTGCTCGCGCTGACGGTGGTGCTCGCCGATGGCCGTGTGATCAAAACCTCAAGGCGAGCCCGCAAGTCGGCAGCGGGCTATGATCTGACTCGGCTATTTGTCGGGTCCGAGGGAACTTTGGGCGTAATCACCGAGATTACGCTTAGGCTATATGGCATTCCGGAAGCGATTTCTTCGGCAGTGTGTACCTTTCCGGACCTCGATAGCGCCGTGGCTACCGTCATTACGACGATTCAATATGGTGTTCCCGTTGCCCGTATCGAATTGCTTGATGAGGCACAGATCGATGCCATCAACCGTTATTCCAAAACTGATCTGGCGGTTGCGCCGACACTTTTCCTGGAATTCCATGGTTCGGACCAGGGGGTAAAAGAGCAGGCACAGGTTGTTCAGGAGTTGGCTGACGATGCAGGCGGAAGCAACTTCCAATGGACTACCAATACCGAGGAGCGGAACCGTCTCTGGCAGGCGCGCCATGACGCAGCCTATGCCTGCAAGGCGCTGCGGCCCGATGGCGAGATCTGGGCGACGGACGTGTGTGTGCCGATCTCGCAGCTCGCTGAATGCATTCGTGAAACCCAGCGTGATATCAAAGAGTCCAATCTTGTTGCTCCGATTGTCGGACACGTGGGAGATGGGAATTTCCACCTTGTCCTGCTGGTCGATAAAGAGGATCCCGAGGAAAATGAACGGGCTCAGCAACTACACGAGCGGATGGTGATGCGGGCCCTTGCCATGGGTGGTACCTGTACCGGAGAGCACGGTATTGGTTACGGCAAACTTGATTTTCTGATTGCTGAACATGGCGAAGCGGTGAGCGTTATGCGCGCGATCAAACAGGCACTCGATCCTGACAACATCATGAACCCGGGAAAAATTCTCAGGGTTTGAGCGCCAGTCGGATTTGAGTTTTTGTATTTCCCCCCGCTGGCACGTCACCGTTCTAAAATAAATTCGTTAGCCCCCAAATGGAACACTGGTCAATTGCCAAGCCTGCTGTTTATGTAGAGGGCGGCGTCGTCGTGTCTCAGCATTATCTGGCTGCTGAGGCGGGGGCTGGGGTGCTGGAGCAGGGCGGTAACGCGATCGACGCTGCGATTGCGGCAGGATTTGCCCTGGGAGCCGTAGAGCCTTGGATGAGCGGCATTGGTGGCTGCGGCTTCATGACGATTTACCTGGCCGACACCGGCAAGAGTTACGCGGTTGAATTTGGTGTCCGGGCATCGAACACGCTCGATCCAGAGGATTATCCGCTCAGCAGTGGGTTTGATTCCGATCTGTTTGCGTGGCCGGGGGTGTTGGATAACCGCAATGTGCTGGGACCCTATTCTGTAGCCGTGCCGGGTTATGTCGCTGGAGTCGCTCTTGCGGCTGAGCGCTTTGCAACGCTTTCGTGGCACGACCTGCTCGCGCCGGCGGTGGGGTTGGCGGAGCAGGGTCTGACAGTGGATTGGTACTCCAGTCTCAAGATTGCGTCGAGTGCACAGGATATCTCGGCGTTTGAGTCGACACGGTCAGTTTATCTCCCTGACGGTCAGGTTCCCATGGGGCATTGGGCCGGAGCACCTCCGGTAATTGAGCTTAGAGGACTGGCCCAGACCCTGAAGCAGATCGCTGATGAGGGTCCTCAGACGTTTTATTCCGGGGATCTGGCGAATCGCCTTCTGAGCGATGCAGCCATGGTAGGAATTGGATTGACTGCCGAGGATCTCGCTACCTATCAGGCACAGTGTTATGAACTGCCCGGCGTTGCCTACCGGGACGCTAGGATCTACACCCCGACAGGGCTTTGCGGTGGGCCGAGCATGTGTGATGCGCTCGATGAACTGGCTCGACAGCTACCACTGCCTGGTAGCCAGCCTGATGGCGACTTTTACTGCGCAGTAGCCAACGGGCTTAATCGCGCCTATGAATATCGACTCAGCCAAATGGGAGATAGCCCCGACGGCAAAACCCCCGGCTGCACGACTCACCTCAACGTCACCGACCGTCATGGCAATGTCGTAGCGCTTACCCAGACACTGCTGTCTGTTTTCGGCTCACGGTTATTGCTGCCGGATACCGGCATCCTGATGAATAACGGCATCATGTGGTTTGATCCCTCGCCGGGCCGCCCCAATTCGCTGGCCCCGGCAAAGCGACCTCTGAGCAATATGTGTCCGGCCATTGTAAAACTGCCTTCCGGTGAGATTTTTGCGGTTGGCGCTTCCGGGGGCCGGCGGATCGTATCGTCCTGCATGCAGTTAATTTCGTTTATGACCGATTTTGCGATGACTCCTGAGGAAGCCATGCATCAGCCCCGAATCGATGTGGGCGGCTCTGATCATGTGCTGGCTGATGAAGCCCTTGATGGATCTATTCAGTCGGTCCTGCAAAATGCTTTTGAAGATGTCTCGACGGCGCAGCATGGGGTTTATCCGAGTCTTTTCGGTTGTCCCTCGATCGCGAGTGTGGTACCAGGCGGCGGCCGCTCTACCGGAGCTGCGTTCGTGACATCACCTCTCGCGGCCGCGGTAGGTGAACGTTCTTTAGGCTAATCCTCCCAAACCTTTGAAAGGGGCTGCACTAAATATTATGTCGCGAGGGGAGGCGCGTCAGCACAGAGCCCGCGCAATACAAGGCCGGGGGCGCCTGGAGATCGACGACGGCGTCTTTGAATATTGGCCGGGGTTTCTGGATCCAAAAGAGGCGTCTTTGTATTTTGCGGCGCTGCAGAGCAAGATCCATTGGCATACACCAAGGGTGTTTGTGTATGGGCGCTGGATCGATTCACCAAGACAGTCAGCGTGGTTTGGCGATCGCGGGGCGGTCTATCGCTACTCCGGCACCATTAACGAGCCAATCCCATGGCTCCCCGAATTAAGAACCCTGCGCGAGCGCTTGAATCATTTCTGTGAAAGCGAATTTAACAGTGTGCTTGCAAACCACTACCGCTCAGGCAGCGACAGCATGGGTTGGCACAGCGATGATGAAAAAGAACTCGGCCCGGATCCTGTAATTGCGTCCATCAGTCTTGGCGGTGAGAGGAGATTTCTCCTGCAGCATCGACGCCGTAAGGATCTTCCGACCCATGAAATCATGCTTGAAAACGGGTCCTTGCTGCTGATGCGGGCAAATAGCCAGGGTGCCTGGCGCCACAGCATACCGAAGACGCGTCGAGCCGTTGCGCCCAGAATTAATCTGACCTATCGTCACATCATGCCGGCTAAGGACATTATCGACGCGGGTTAGGCTGACGTCTGACCTACAAAACCCGCGTTGGGTGGATACGATTCCTGATATATGAAGCCAGACGAGATACCCGGAGACTACCGACCGCTTGCCGAGACGATGCGGCCGCAAACCCTTGACGAATTCGTGGGTCAAAGCCAACTGGTAGGGGAGGGAGCGGCCCTTCGTCAGGCACTGCTTGCCGGGCGGATGCATTCGATGGTGTTGTGGGGACCGCCAGGAACAGGGAAGACCACACTTGCCAGAATGGTGGCGCAGTATTGCGACGCCCATTTCGAAGTGCTTTCGGCTGTTACAGCCGGCATTAAGGACGTCAGGGAGGTGGTCGCCCGCGCCAAGACGCTCCCAGGCAAACTTGTACTGTTCGTGGATGAGGTGCATCGTTTCAACAAGGCTCAGCAGGATGGGTTTCTCCCGCACGTTGAGGACGGCACTCTTATTCTGATCGGCGCCACGACCGAAAACCCTTCTTTTGAACTCAATAACGCGCTGTTGTCCCGTCTTCGTGTCTACGTGCTCAAACCGCTCGAGCGGTGCGACCTGACCCGATTGCTTGACCGTGCGCTGGAGGATACCGAGCGGGGTCTGGGCAGTATGCGCCTTTCAGTTTCCGAACCGGCTCGCAGTCAGTTGATGGATGCGGCAGATGGCGACGCCCGTCGGCTGTTGAATTTGATGGAGATTGCTGCGCAGTTTGCGACCACTACCGATGAAGGCTGCATCCTGCCGGATGACATGCTGCCGGAGATCATCGGTACACCGTTGCGACGTTTCGACAAGGGTGGGGATCTTTTTTATGACCAGATTTCGGCGCTGCATAAGTCAATGCGCGGGACAGATCCCGATGCGGTGCTGTACTGGTTCTGCCGGATGATCGACGGCGGCTGTGATCCGCGTTATATCGCCCGCCGTGCCATCAGGATGGCCAGCGAAGACGTGGGCAATGCAGATCCCCGGGCGCTCACGCTCACCCTTGATGCTGCAGACAGTTACGAGCGCTTAGGTTCTCCTGAAGGAGAATTGGCGTTGGCGCAGGCACTGGTTTACCTGGCGTGTGCACCAAAAAGCAACGCCGTATACAAAGGGTTTAACGAAGCCATGGCAGCGGCGAAACAGACGGGCACCCGGGAGGTACCCCTGCATCTTCGAAATGCGCCGACCCGGCTGGCGAAAGAGCTCGGGCACGGCAAGGGGTACCGGTATGCTCATAACGAACCAGGGGCTTATGCGCATGGAGAGACCTATCTGCCCGAAAACTTGATTGGTCAGCGGTATTACGAGCCGGTCAACCAGGGCCTTGAGATTAAGATTCGCGAGAAACTCGAACGTCTCCGAAAGCAGGGTGGATCGAGCGATGACAGCTGATCGCAGCCGTCTGGTCAGAGCATTGCGCGAAGATGAATTCCAGACTGTCGTGCAACTTTCGGCTGCACTTGAGATTGATGAAGCGACTGTCGCAGGTCATCTGCAACAACTCGAGCAGGATGGGTTGCCCCTGCAGAGCACTGGTAACTCCGG
>DDZY01000124.1 GCA_002346525.1 Proteobacteria bacterium UBA2996 | reverse complement strand
CCAAATGCAAACGCCGTCTCGTATTCAAGACCGCCGGAGGCGTGCCAGTACTCTTTCCGGTTCTGAATCGTAAAGTGGTCTTTCCGGATGTGGGCGATCCTGCCGCAGGCAATGGTGCAGCCAAAACAGGCCTTGTTGGTCAGCAGGTTAGTATGGCCCGTGTCGTCCGTCTTAAGCATCGCTTTGGCATCGATCTTGTCGTAGCCGTCAAACTGGACTTCCTGAAAGTTGTTGGTCGGCAGACCACCGAACTCCTGCATGGTGTCCATCATAGCGTTGGTGCCGTACTTGGTCAGACCGCCTGTCTCCTTGGCAAGAAGATTTTTCATTTCGTCGGTCACCTGCATAAACCGCTTGGGATCTTTCACCTGCACACCGCCCGTCCCGCGCACCGCAATCGCTTTCAGATTCTTTGCTCCCATCACCGTACCGACCCCAGACCGGCCGGCGGCCCGGTGCAGGTCGTTGACCACTGCGGCGTAACGCACTCCGCGCTCTCCTGCTACGCCAATGGTCGCAATCTTCAGCATCGGATTGTGATGCTGCTTTTTTATCCACTCATCTGTTTCCCAAACCGTCTTGCCCCAGATCTTGTCGGCACTGGCGAGATTGATTTCATCACCCTCGATCAAGAGATAGACCGGTTTCTCTGAACGACCCTCAACAAGCAGAAGGTCAAACCCCGCGTATTTCAGCTCCGCACCGAACTTGCCGCCGCTGTTGGAGCAGGCGATCGCACCGGTGAGGGGGCCCTTGGTGATCACGGCATACCGGCCGCTGGTGGATGCGCTGGTGCCCGTAAGCGGGCCGGTCGCAAAAATCAGCACGTTGTCAGGGCCCATGGGGTCTGCTTTGGGGTCCATGTTCTCCCACAGATACTTGGTGCCGAGGCCGCGCTCGCCGATATAGTCGTTGGCCCACTCCATATTGAGCGGCTCAGGCGTCACCTCTCCCGAACTCAAGTTGACGCGCAGTATTTTTCCCTGCCAACTCATGATACACCCCCTTGTGCAGCCTGTTCTGCGGAGGCCTGCATACGGCCAACGCCGGATGCACCCGCATCCACATAGGTAATCGCATCGGTCGGACAAGCAGACACGCATTTCGGATCCCCGCCACAGAGATCACACTTGTCCACTTTGCCGCTGACAGGATTAAATTCGATCGTCCCAAACGGGCAGGCAGCGACGCAGGCCTTGCATCCCACACACGCTTCGGGACTAACGAGCTTGGCACCCAGTTCGGTATTAACGGAGATCGCCGCGGTCGGGCAGGCCTTCATGCACCAGGCCTCGACGCACTGGGTGCAGGTATACGGCACGGACGTGCGGCCATGCTCAAACTCGAAAACCCGAATGCGCGACCGCGCCGGGTTGAACTCTCCCTCGTGCTCAAAGCTGCACGCCATCTCGCACTGCAGACACCCGGTACAAAGACTGGGCTCCATGTGAAGCATCCGATGCATTACGCGATTCTCCTCCGCATTTTTGAATATTTGATCGACAACTGCGACACTGTACCAAAAAAGAATGTCACTGTGACACCGTTGTCCCCTCGGAACCCTATAATCCCTTCGCTGGCAAAAATACCCTGCGGCGACTAGGTCATTCACTATCTGCCAGTCTTGATTTAACCGATGAATACTCTGCTCTCAAACCTTCGCGAAATTCTCGACGATCGAGGGGTGATTACCAACCCGGTCGAAGCGGAGCCTTATCTAGAGGAACGGCGCGGACGGTTTCACGGTAAGTCGCAGATCATCGTTCGACCTCGAGATACCACTGAGGTCCAGGCAGTGGTGAGGACCTGCATCGCACAGAAAACGCCGTTGGTGCCGCAAGGCGGCAACACCGGACTCTGTGGTGGTGCTGTGGCAAACGCCGACCAAATCATCCTCAGTCTCGAGCGGCTCAAACAGATTCGTGCCATCGATCCAGCCAACAACACGATGACGGTGGAGGCGGGGTGTATCCTGGCGGAACTCCAAGCGACCGCACGTGACGCCGGGCGGTTTTTCCCACTCAGCCTGGCGGCGGAAGGCAGTTGCCAAATCGGTGGTAACCTCGCGACCAATGCAGGCGGCATAAACGTTCTGCGTTACGGCAATGCAAGAGATCAGGTTCTGGGTCTTGAGGCCGTGATGCCGAATGGCGAGTTACTGTCTGACCTTCACGGCCTCAGGAAAAACAATACCGGGTATGATCTCAAACAGCTGCTTATTGGCTCCGAGGGCACGCTGGGAATCATTACCGCCGCAACGCTAAAGCTATATCCCTACCCTGATCAAAGTGCAACCGCACTGGTTGCGTTGCACGATCTTCCGGCCAGCATCGCATTCCTGGAACGCGCCCAATCGGGCAGTGGAGGCACTCTGTGCAGTTTCGAACTCATGCATCGAGTTGGCCTCGACTTTGCCTTCAAGCACGTGTCAGGCTGCTCTGATCCGATGACCGCACCCCATGAGTGGTACGTCCTGCTTTCGCTCCAGGCCAGCGGCGATGCCATCAACGTGGATACCCTGCTTTCAGCGATTCTTGAAAAGGCATTGGAGGTGGGAGACATTCACGACGCGGTCATCGCCTCAAGTGAACAGCAGGCCAAGTCGCTTTGGAAGTTACGGGAAGGGATTGTAGAGGGTCAACGTCTCGAAGGCGCGAGCATCAAACACGACGTTTCGGTTCCGGTTTCAAAGGTCCCTGAATTTATCGAGACGGCTTGGGCTACCGTCGCTAAACGGGTGCCGGGGATCAGGCCGTGTCCGTTTGGTCACGTGGGAGACGGCAACATCCACTTCAACCTCTCGCAACCCCCCGATATGGACGCAGAGGCTTTTCTGTCCCTATGGGAGGAAGTGAACGATTTGGTCCATGACCACGTCGCCGAGTTAGGAGGCTCCTTCAGCGCTGAGCATGGGATCGGCATATCCAAGATTGACGAGATGCAAACATACAAAGATCCCACCGCTTTAAAGGTCATGGCAGCGATCAAAAAGGCGCTGGACCCCGAGGATTTATTCAACCCCGGAAAAGTCATTCCTGCGCCCCATGCCGATTCTCGTTGAACCCCTGAGTTCCGATCCGTTCCCGACGGAGAAGACCGATGTTGCCATCATTGGCGGCGGGATCATAGGGGTCAGTGCGGCACTCACGCTTGCCGAGAGAGGCGTTTCGGTCACGCTCTGCGAAAAGGGCGAGATCGGTGCCGAGCAGTCGTCCCGCAACTGGGGCTGGTGCCGTCAGCAGGGGCGTGATCCTCGTGAGATTCCACTCATCATGCAGTCGTTGGAACGATGGGCTGCGATGAGTGAACGTGTTGAAGGAGACGTTGGATTCGAGCGCTGCGGTACACTCTATCTTGCTGATTCCGATGAAGGTCTTGAAACCCACGGAAAGTGGCTTGAATACGCGGAACCCTTCGGCATTGATACCGGGCTGATTACCGCGGCCGAAGTCGCGAGGCATTTGCCAGGCAGTTCCCGCAACTGGCATGGCGCCCTTTATTGTCCGACTGACGGTAAAGCGGAACCGGTTATTGCTGCTCCAACGATCGCACGCTGCGCACAAAAAAAAGGAGCGATCATCCTGACAAAAACTGCGGCGCTCGGGCTCGACATCAGCGCAGGCCGGGTTTGTGGTGTCCTCACCGAGAACGGCCTTATCCGCTCTGATGCGGTCCTGCTGGCCGCCGGCGCCTGGTCACGGCTCTTTTGCGCACACGAACACCTGATATTGCCTCAGTTGAAGGTCCGATCATCCGTCATGCGTACCGCCGCCATCAATGCAGACCTCAAATCCTGCATCAGTGCGCCAGATTTCGCAATTCGGCCGCGTGCGGACGGCGGCTATACCGTTGCCCCCAATACCGCCATCTGGTTTGAACTCACGCCTGACGCGCTCCGATTTCTGGGTTTGTTTAAAAAGCTTGCGTGGATGGCCAAGGGGCACCTGAGACCGAGTGTGGGCAACGCCTTTACCCAGGCGCGGCGCTTTCAGAAGATGGCCGTGGCCGGTAAAGGAGAGCCATTTGTAACGCACCGCGTTCTTGACCCTCCGCCGGTTCAACACCTCTTGGATAAGGCGCGGTCCTGCCTGGCGAGGGATTTTCCAGTCTTTCGTGATGCAGCCATTGCGCAGCAGTGGGCCGGAATGATTGATGTCACCCCTGATGCGGTACCGGTTATTTCAGAAATCCCTCAACAACCCGGCTTTTTTGTTGCCACAGGGTTTTCCGGACACGGATTCGGCATCGGGCCCGCAGCGGGAGAACTCGCTGCAGACCTCGTCATGAATGAAACACCGCTGGTCGACCCCAAGCCATTTCGTTTCTCCCGCTTCAGTGACGGCTCGCAGATCTATCCGATTATTGGCATCTGAGGCGAATGATCCCGCCTCTTAGACGTTTACTCGCGGAACTTATTGATCTCTTCGCCGTGAAAGCGTGCAACACGATCCATCGGCGGCAGCGGCTCTTCATAGAAAAACGCCGGAAGCTCGTCATCGGCATCGCTGAATCCGGCAGCCCGGTTGAACTCATGCTCTAGATGCAGTGTCTCACTGCCGATATCCCGATAGAATGATTCGGGCAGGTCTGTTCCAAGCGCGCTGTTGATAGCCTCCACGATGAAATCGGAGTGGGTATCCGTGACGCCACGCCCAAAGATGCATAGGCCCAATGAATCAGACGCCGCCATCACCCGCTGCGCTTCGAAACTCGCTGCCACAATCTCGGATGCATCCATCTCTCGACAGTCCAGTTTTGGAAGATTGCCGGCGGTATGATCTGCTCCCTGAGCCGTCATCATCATAGTAATTCCGGTGGCCTCCACGACGCGGGGGTCGTACGCGCTGATCGCCTGCTGTTTGATGACCGGTACCCGCTCAGCCCCGTAATGCTCTCCGACCCGGGCAGTTCCCTGGGCCCAAATGCGGCCGTTTTCCGAACCGCTGCGAATCTCTTCGAGCACCTCTAGCATGAAGTTCACGTCACCGAATGCACCCTGGCCCACATCCATTAACACAGCGATCATCGCGCCGGCTTCGATCGTATCAATGCCAAGGTCATTCGCGACGAAATTCACCTGGGCAAGTTCATCGGGATCCGTCAGCCCGCAGTTGGTTCCCATTAGACCGATCGTTTCATATTCGACCGGCGAGGTAATCTCCTTGCCCTCGCTGTCCACGTAAACGTTGCTGCACTCGATCGTGCACCCGGGCATGCAGGCGTGGGCCGTCTGGCCGCCGCGTTCCAGGTTTTGGTCACGGATAAACTCGCCGCCCATGCGCATGGTTTCTTTATCGGGGTCCACCAGTTGGCCGGCAGTGAAGTTCCTGACCGGCAACCCCCCAAGATAGTTCTGGGTGTCGGCCATCAGGGCCGTGCCGAAGGTCTTCATGTTCTGTGCGATTTCGTCTTCCTTGAGCATGGCGTTGTACTGCTTCACCGCCCCGATAACTTTCTTTCGGTCATGGAGTTTCGGCATCTTGTTGAGATCCAGTACGATGGCTTTAACTTTTTTGGCCCCCAACACTGCGCCAACGCCGCCGCGCGCCGCAAGACGGGACGGCCGAAGATCAGTATCACTGAACGAAATACCTGACAGGAGCCCCAGATACTCTCCGACTGGCCCGCAGATTCCGAGGCTGACTTTCTTGCCGAAACGCTCGTGCAGTTTTGCGGCACAGTCAAAATTCGATAGCCCCATCAAGTCATCCGCGGAAGAGAAACTGACCTCGCCTTCAAGAGAGACATGCATAACCGTCCACTCACTTGCCGCTCCGTGCAGTGTAAATCCGGCAAGACCCAGCTGGCCCAGGGCAAAACCAAAGGTACCGCCCGCATTCGCCTCTTTGATCCCGCCGGTCAATGGACTGCGGCAACCGACGCTGACCCGGTTGGCATTGGAAAAGTTGGTTCCTGCAAACGGGCCGACCGAAAAGATCAGGGGGTTGTCTCCCGATAGCGGTTCGACCTTGGCCGCGCCGCACGCTACGAGCTCACGGGCGATGAAATAGCGCCCTGACCGGGCAACCTGTTCTCCGGTAAAGGTCTGCCGGTCAACAGTTTGCTCGGCAAGCTGTATATGCAGGTAATCTCTCATGCTTATTACTCTCTGGTTTCTAGTGGCCAATCAACCACTTACGTTTTAGGTTGTCTAGGTGTCTAGGTTTGTCAAAGTTTATTGGCGCTTATAGAAGACGGGCATGTCGCTGCGTCGCAACAAACTGGAGATAACGATGAAAAAGTTACCTTGCTTTAGGAAGCCTAGAAACCGTGATGGGTACTATTTTACTCCCACGGTGGACGGCAAAACAAAGTGGATTCCACTGGGAACAGACAAACAAGTCGCCCTTGAGAAATACCACATCCACATGCAGGGAGAATCCCGTGCTCGGTCTGTTAATGAAGCGTTGAACCTCTACCTTAACGACGGCGGGGATATTGACCTGTCCAAGACAGGCCTACGGCCCTTTAGCGACCTAGCGGAGCAGTCTCAGAAGTCCTACCGGCAAGTAATCGCCAAGATTCGCAAGCAGTTTGGTAAGCGCGAACTGGTGTCATTGAGGCCCAATAAAGTGACCCAGTGCGTTGTAACCATCCCTGATGGCAACCGGGCGATAGCCATGCTCAACAACATATTCGAGTTTGGCAAGTTCGCCCGGTTTGTGGAGTCCAATCCGTTCAAGAACCAGGTGGTACGCCTCAAGCCAGCAAAACGGGTTCGCCGCGTGCGTACTGAGGAAATGCAGGCGGTCTATGACGCTGCACGACCTACCCTTAAGGTGGGTCATGGGGATTGCCATGCGTCCCGGATTGCGGGTGTCTGACGTACGGGAGATCACCCCTGAGATGATTGATGGCGACAGTCTGGTGCTTGCAGTTAAAAAGACTAAACGCCACCACCGGGTGCTCCGGTGCATGTGCCTACGCTGAAGGTGAGTGAGCTTATAGAAGCGCACAGCGAGGTCCACTGATTTATAGTGGTAGCCAGGATTGGCCGACTTAATAATGGGCATTTGAGGAATGACGAAGAAAGCGATCACTCTGATGGTAATCCTCGCGTTGTTGATTGGTATCTACATCGGATCGGTAGGCTACTTGGAGGCAATGATCAGAAGTAATTTTGGGTAATTGAATACAACTAGAGATACGAAATGATTGACCGCTATACGAAAGTGTTACTTACCGTTATTGCAGTGAACATAACTATCATGGTTAGATGGGGTGCTGCCAAGGTGTTCGTGCCAGAGCTAAGGGCGTACGGCGAAAATGACCATGTAATCGTTGTGAATGGAAACTGTGCACCAGTCCCGGTCAAGTGCGTCGAAGGCTGCAATTGACGAGGATGGTGAGTAATGACAGGGCTTGAATACGAGTGGCTACTGTTCACTGCCGTTGTTTTGGTTGTAGTGTTATATCGATGGCTTAAAGGCCGAAAATGAGCATGAAATGAAAAAGATTCTTGGACTACTTACCGCGCTACTGCTTGCGTCACCTGTGGCAGCAGAGACGGCTTTGCATTGCGGGGAAATCGTAAGCGACGTCGTAATCAAGGACGAT
>DDZY01000062.1:2398-3072 GCA_002346525.1 Proteobacteria bacterium UBA2996 | reverse complement strand
ACATCAATAAATGCGTGACCGATAATCTTGCGTTTTTCTTCCGGATCCATTACCCCTTTTAAATCCTCAAGGAAGCGGTCCTCGGCATTTACCCGCACGACCGTGACCCCCATATTCTTTGAGAAAGTCCGCATGACATCGTCGCCTTCATTAAGGCGCAACAAACCGGTATCGACAAACACGCAGGTCAACTGATCCCCAACGGCCCGGTGAAGCAACGCCGCCACGACAGCAGAATCCACACCCCCTGAGAGCCCAAGGAGTACGCCATCGGTACCTACTCTTTGGCGGATCTCTTGAATGGCCGAATCGATAATCCGATCCGGGGTCCACTCCTGTGCGCAACCACAGATATCACGCACAAAGCGCTCAAGAATCTGCCGACCCTGGCTCGTATGCGTGACCTCCGGATGGAACTGCAGCCCGTAGAAATGTCGATCCTCATCGGCCATACCGGCAAGGGGAGCGCTGGGTGTCTCAGCAATGACCCGAAAGTCTGCCGGCAGCGACTCAACCCGGTCGCCATGACTCATCCAGACATCCAGAAGCCCATGCCCCTCGGGCGTCCGGTGATCCTCAATGTCCCGCAATAGACTCGAATGGCCGCGTGCCCGAACCTGGGCGTAGCCGTATTCACGATGGCTGGCGGGAACCACCACACCACCAAGCTGGCC